>CAYFVJ010000001.1:0-2749 GCA_964346555.1 uncultured Alteromonadaceae bacterium
AGGGCACCGCAGATAACTATGGCTTTTAAAGAAGATCTCATGAAAAAAATCCTTTTTGAGTCGTTTCACAGACTGTGCAACGAGCCTACTCTTTTACTTGGGCTGCCTCGGTGACAAAGTCACCGACAAGCCCCTGTTTCGCATGGAATGCTTTAGAAAAGTGAACCGGAAAACAAAAGAAGGAGAAGATCATGCAACGTAACGAAGGTACTATCGATCGTGTCCTGCGAACTATCGTCGGACTCGGCATCCTTTCACTGGTGTTTGTGGGTCCTCAGACTGCCTGGGGCTGGCTGGGGCTTGTGCCGCTGGCGACCGGTCTGCTTGGCGTATGTCCTGCCTATAGCCTGCTGGGGATACGCACGTGTCGGGCACCACGACAGCCCTCGTAAAACGATTTAAACAATGAGCGCGGCACCCCATCGCATTGAGGCAGGCGCGGTACTGTTCCGTCCGGGAGACCCCTGTCGTGGCTTCGTGGTGTTGCACGAGGGAACTTTGCGGGTCACGCTGACCGCGGCTAGCGGACGCGAGATTGTGCTCTATCGGGTCTCCCGGGGGGATATCTGCCTGCAGACCTTCTCTTGCCTGGTGGAAGGGCGTGACTACGCGGCCTGTGGCATTGCAGAGACGCCACTCATGGCGGAGGTCATTCCGGCGGTGGATTTTCATCGCCGTCTCAGTGATGACAGCGAGTTTCGCAGGCAGGTATTTTCAGCTGTGGCGCAGCGTTTCTCCGACTTTGAGCGCCTTGTTGAGGATGTTGCCCTGACCGGATTTACAGCGCGCCTGGCCCGCGCACTGCTGCGCCTCGCGAATGCCGACGGCAAGGTTGTCGCCACGCACGAGCAGCTCGCGGTCGAAACAGGGTCCGGGCGTGCGGTCGTCAGTCGCCAGCTGGCGCGCTTTGCCGCCGCGAATCTGGTTGGCATGGAGCGCGGACAGGTCAGCTTGCTGGATTGGGACGCGCTGGCAGACATCGCCGACGATGTCTGAGTCAATTGCATTCGGTTTCTCGCGCAGCGCACCTGCTTTAGGATTTTCTGCTGGACCACTGGCCACTGAACTAGATTTTCGGACGCAGATTGCGCGAGGCACCAATCGGAGCTGCTGCCAACACCGGAATCATTTAAGGTAGGGCCCGCCGGAGCCTTTCTTCAATGAAATTGGGCGGGGCTTATCATCCCGCACTTCTTTATTTGTCAGAGTCCGCCTGTTTCTTTGTCTCGTGCTCGGTTCCCGGGGGATGCTCTGGCGGACAGTAGGTCGTGTAGAGTTTGAGCATCGCGCTTCCTGTATTACGAAAATTGTGGAAGGTCCCGGATGGTACGATAGTGACATCGCCGGACTGCACCGGCACGGTGGAGTCGCCAATTTTGGCTTCGCCATTCCCCTGCACAAAATAGAGCAGTTGATCATGGCCCTCGTGGACTTCCCCGCCTATTTCACCGCCTTCAGGAATCGCCATCAGTACCAATTGTGTGTTGTCTCCCGTCCATAGCACCTGACGAAATTCATTATTATCTTTTGCCATTTGCACGATAGGTAATGTGGTTTTATTCACTTCTTGCATGTGTTTCTCTCCAGAGCTTGTGGTGGTTGTAACTGCCGCCCGTAGCGCTGGCACAGCAGCTATCGAATTCGTTGGGGGCATCTCATCTCATCAAGCCTCATGCTGCTGATGTGATCACTCTTCGAACTTGTAGTATTCCTCGTTCAGCAGCACCGCTATGGCTTCCAGTTGTTCTGAAGACATGCCCGTATTGAGGTTGGTGTTACACGCCTGGACCTGGCTCTTGAGAGCACTTAAGGAATTGATCTTGCGGTCTTTTCGCGTATACATCTCACTACCATGGCAGCTGGTGCAGTTCTGTTCAATCAGGGCAGGTGCGTCAACCCCATCAGCCGCGCTGGCGGATAGTGCACCTGACAAGAACCAGGCGCTGATCAGCGGCGCGAGAGTTTTTATAGAAGCAAACGTGCGATCGCGGTCATTCATGACTTTCTCCAATATCATATGAATACACTCACAATACAAATAACCTTTTTTTATCGCTGATTCAATCAGGGCAGCGCCAGGCTGAACATGAGCCAGAACTTGGTCGTATCGCGAAAACCCGAGGCGTCGGCGGAAAAGTGAGCGGCTTTCAGCAATACGGAACTGCTCTCACCCGTTCTGATCGAAAGCGATGCGTCAAGCTCATTACCCAGCCTCTCACCGGCTTGTTCGCTGTGAAACCGGTGCCACGTTACGTTCCATTCCAGGTGATCATAGTCGCCATTGAAACCGGCATAGACGTCATCCAGGCCCTGATCTGGTGTGGTCAGAAAAACGTCTGCCCAACCATTGAATGCATGCAAAGTTGCCAGCGGCGTGCGGAATGATTCGCCGGCGCTGCGCGATCCCTCGAGTCGCTCGAAGCCAACCCGGGGCGCTAAGATGGAACTCATGCCAAGGTCGAGTTTCAGGTGAAAATAATCCGCGTTGTAGTCAACCGCGTTATTTCCCGCATCGACCTGGTGAGCATATTCGGCAAGCCAGTCGAGCGCGCCCAGCTCGCCGAGCGGCGCGGTTCCCTCGTAACGCAGCCCGATGGTACGGCTGGAGAAGCTACCTTGATTCTCATCCTCAATATCGTATACGTAGCCGACGAAACGGTGGCCGTCTGCGGCGCTGAAGGCGAGGTTGAGCAGATGCGTGTCGTGATCATGGGCTCCAGCGGGTCGTTTGCTAGCAAATATTCGATTG
>CAYFVJ010000001.1:2849-74816 GCA_964346555.1 uncultured Alteromonadaceae bacterium
AAGAGCGCCGGACAATAGTGTCAAGGAGTCTGCAACAGATCAATGCAGAGGCAGGCGATCCCGGCAATCAATTTGCAAGTTTGACTCGGCTTGAGTAGCTTCTACCCGATCGGATTTATAGGGCTGTCAGTGCGCTGGGCAAAGTACATTCTAGGTGCGGCGATTATCATTCCGGTCGTCGTCGTCGGTTCATGGGCAGTGACCGATACGATCGTGCACGAAACCGGCGACGCTGAATTCTGCAGCAGCTGCCACGTTATGCGTCCTATGGTCGCGGCTTACCGCGCAGACGTGCACGGCGGCGCTGGCGATCAGGGTATTCGGGCGGCCTGTACCGATTGCCATGTCCCGCACGACAGCGCATTGAATCTCCTCATGGCAAAAATGCGTCTGGGTGCTCACAGCGTATGGGCACAGGTGAGCTATGATCTCGGCGCGATCGACTGGGAAGCCAAGCGCAAAGAACGTGAGCGACTGGTATTCGACTCGGGCTGCCTGCAATGTCACAGTGACCTGGAGCGCGCCAGTGAGGCAGATAGCAGTACCTTCATTGCCCATCGGCCCTATTTTCAGCGCCGGACAGACAAAAAGTGTGTTACCTGCCATGAGCGGGTAGGGCACCGGAATCTGAGTGCTCATCTCGATCAATATTTTGCAGACGGAGGTAGTGGATGAGCAGGCAATCTATCTGGAAACTCGCAACCTGGGTTTTGTTGTATTGCTTCGCTGCAACGGCCTCGGCACAGGACGCTGACCCGGGCGCCATGGCACAGGTGAAGACGATTTCCATCCACCGTGGCATGACTGAAGCAGGCAGGAACTGTATCACTTGTCATGCCGAGGTCAGCCCCAATGCGGTGAACGACTGGCGCCTGAGTCGGCACGGCCACGCCGGCGTATCCTGTATTGACTGTCATGCTGTGCCTCCTGATTCGGCGATGGCCATCCGACACGAGGATGTCTTCGATATGTCGGATTACGACAGCTCTTTAATTGACAGGGATGTGCATGTTTCTGCCCTCGTGCCGCCGAGTACCTGCGGGCGTTGCCACGCCGTGGAGCATGAGCAGTTCACTGAAAGCGGGCACTATCGCTCCTATCACCAGATTCTACCCAAGGATAACCTGCACGCCCTGACCAGTATTCACGAGGGCCGGCAGCATCCCGAGCTGGCCGGCGCGCCCATGGAAACCGGTTGCATGCAGTGCCACGGTACAGAGATCAAGCTGGATGGGGACGGTAGACCGACCCCCGAAACCTGGCCGAACGCGGGCATGGGGAACGTCTATCCGAATGGCAGCACCGGTAACTGCACTGCCTGCCACTCGCGACATCGTTTTTCCGTGGCCGAAGCACGCAAGCCCTTCGCCTGCGCCGAGTGCCACCTGGGCCCTGACCATCCCAATATAGAGATCTTCGAAGCCTCCAAGCACGGCCATGTCTTCAACACCCGAGACGACGACGAATGGAACTGGGACGCCGCCCCCGGCGCCTGGGAAGTCGGTGATTTTCGCGGTCCGGTGTGCGCTACTTGCCATATGGCGGGTATCGGAGAACTCAAGACCACGCACAATATTTCCGAGCGCCTGCACTGGAATTCGTGGGCCAAGCGCTCGGCGGTGCGTAACTCAAATGATCCCATGAGTCCGCTGCTCGGTGACGGGCCGGCAGGACGCAAAAAAATGAAAAAGGTGTGTCAGCAGTGCCATTCCACTTTGCACACGGACAGTTTTTTTCAGCAGGCGGACAAGGCAGTCAGGCTCTACAACGAGGCATACTTCGATCCAGCCAAGGCAATGAAGGATGAGCTGGCAGCCAAAGGTCTGCTCAAGGAGAACCCGTGGGGCGACGAATTCCAGCTTACGTTTTATCACCTATGGCATCATCAGGGGCGGCGTGCCCGAATGGGGGCGCTTCATGGTGCCGCGGATTATGCTCACTGGCACGGCTTCTTCGAGCTGATGCAGGACATCTACAAATTGAAAGACATACACAGCCGACGTATGGAAAGCGGTGCAATTGACTAGCCTCCCGCCCCGGAAATGTTTCGGATTAGCCATATGCGGCAGTTCAACAACCCTGTCTTCTGCGGAAGTGAACACGACACCCTGGTCGGTGATGGCGTGCCCACTGATCGGCGTCCAAGTGCGTCATGTCTGTGTGAACAGATAAACTGCGGTAGAAGGCAACGGCCGTGAAAACGGAGAGTACTGGCTGATGCAGCAGACGCGGCGGACGCGATGGCTTTACATGGCCAGCCTGATCCTTGCCGGTGACAGCATCTACCTGCTGGTCTATATGCGTCAAAGCTACCAGACCAGTATGCAGGAGGTGTTTGATATCACCTTTACGCAACTGGGGGTGATGAACTCCATGTTCGGGCTGCTTGCCATTACGGCATACTTTGCCGGTGGCTGGCTGTCGGATAGAGTCGCTACGCGCTCGCTGCTTGTCTTTTCATTGTTTGCCACCGGTCTCGCCGGCTACTACATGGCAACGATCCCCAGTTACCCAATGCTGCTCGTCCTGCATGCTTTCTGGGGTATATCGACGATACTTACGTTCTGGTCGGCTCTTGTGAAGGCCGCACGTCTATGGGGTGCTCCAGCCGACCAGGGAAAGACTTTCGGGATTCTCGATGCGGGTCGCGGACTTGTTGGCGCTGTCATGTTCTCTCTCGGCGCCTGGGTATATTCCCGCTATGTATCGGTAGCGGATGGCCTGGTCGCGGTGATCGTGCTCTACGCCACTGCATCCATCGTCGCAGGACTGTTCGTCTTGGTATTTATACCCGAAGATTCTGCACATGGCTCATTGAGGAGTGAAAAATCAGAATCCGCGGCGATGGGGCAGATGAGAATTGTGGTCAGGCTGCCGGCGGTCTGGTTACAGGCGTTCATCATTCTGATTGCTTACTGGCTCTATCTGGGAACTTTCGAGTTCGCTACTTTCGCTGAAAAGTCCTTTGGGCAGGACAAAGTGTTCGGCGCGACGCTGAGCGCGTTCAGGGAGTGGCTGCGCCCTTTGTCTGCCATCGCGGCCGGTTTGCTGGCCGATCGTATCCGACCTACGCGTGCCGTCATGATCTGCTTCGTGGCCTCCACCCTCGGGTACGGCGCGCTGGCGACGGTCCCGGGCGAAGCAGACCTTCTCTGGGCTCTCTGGATACAGGTCGCGACGGTGGCAATTGCCGTATTCGCCCTGAGAGGCATTTACTTTGCTCTTATGGAAGAAAGCCGCGTGCCGCTCCTGCTGACCGGAACGGCGGTAGGTCTGGTGTCGACCATCGGTTTCACCGCGGATATCTTCGCCTATCCGCTGGTGGGCTGGCTGCTCGACAGCTTCGGTGTCACGCTTGGCTACAGGTATTATTTCACGCTGCTGACCGGCGCTGCCTTTACCGGTGTTTTCCTGACACTTGCGCTGGCGAGGTCCAACCGGTAGATACTGCATTGTAGCGATCGGGTGGCTGAACCTTCATCGGCGACCGACTCCGCAGTGCTGGCAACAGGAGGGCTGCATGACATACCGCGTCCAGAAATATCCTGCGGGCTGGCGTTTACTGCACTGGCTGATAGCGCTGATGGTTTTTACGCTGATCCCCGTCGGACTGTGGATGGCGTCGCGCGCCGAGGCCGATATCTGGGGAGAGCTGACCAACACACTATACAGCTGGCACAAGCTGATCGGTTTCAGCGTTCTCTCACTGATGATTCTTCGGATCATTGTGAGAGTCCGCTTCAAGACCCCGAACTACCCGGATACGATGCCACGCAGTCTGCGATTGGCGGCAGGACTGGTGCACCGGCTGATGTACGCGCTGCTTTTGGTGACACCCCTGTTTGGTTGGGCGGGCGTCACAGCGTTTCCCGCCCTGGTTACGGTGGGTGGATACGAGCTGCCGGCAATGCCCTTCGTTCCGGAGGATGGGGACCTGGCGGAGCGCCTGTTCGACCTGCACGGTGTTTTTGCCATTACCCTGGCAGTGCTGATCGCCGTTCATGCTGCGGCAGCGGTCCGCCACGTGATCCGCGGGGATGGGATTTTCAGGCGGATGCTATAGCAGTCTCTGCGTGGGACCGCCTGGCCCTGATAGTGGGCGACCAGGCGTCGTTAATTTCCTGACGGCGTTGTATGATCGCCGGTAAATCCCGCTCTTCGACGATATCCAGCAATCCGCGCCTGGCCAACCAATGCCCTACTGCCTTGCTGCCGCTCAAGGCTGAAAGTGGCAGGCCCATGATCAGGCCGGAGACTATCGGTAGCATCCAGTACAGCAGCGAGGAGGGCAACCACAACAACAGTGCCAGAATCAGCAGGCCGATGATCGTATGAGCGCCGTGACTTGCCAGCAACCGGTGCCACCGAGGCTCCATGCTCTGCCGCTGCTGGGCCGACCAGCCGGAGTCCTGTCCCCGCGCGATTTCCCACAGATGCCCGCTGTGTATGAGCATAAATAGGGGGGCGAACAGCACAGAGAACAGTAATTCCAGCAGCGCACTTAAACAGAACGGGAGTCGCCCGCAACCGCCACGCAGTCCGGGATTCAGCAAAGCGAGAGCCAGCCCCAGGAGCTTGGGCAATAACAACAGGCTAACGGTAAAAATGAACAGCCCAATCATGCCTGCCGCGTCGAATACCGGCAATCCTGCTACGGATATATCCTGCTGCACGAGAGCAAACTGCGTGCTCAACACCAGACCTACCAACACCATTGCCAGCCAAAGCAATGAAGTCAGGTAGTTCATGACACCCATCAGCATATGCACCCGGTTTGGCCAACGCAGGCCGCGGGCCGCCATGATCGCCAGGTGCTGTACGTTGCCCTGTGCCCAACGTCGGTCACGGATTGCCGCATCCAGCAGTGTCGGGGGGCACTGTTCCCAGGATGCGGTGAGCTCAGGCATCATTCTGACTGACCACCCTGCGCGGCGAATCAGCGCGGCTTCAACGAAGTCGTGCGAGCGTATCTCACCGCCGAACGGGCGCGGCCCCGGTAATGTAGGCAGGCCGGCAGCTTCGGCAAACGCGCGGGTGCGGATAATGGCGTTGTGACCCCAGTAGTTGCCATCATGACCCTGCCATGCCGCGAGGCCGCGCGAGAAGATGTGTCCGTAGGCGGCAGTCGAGAACTGCTGCAGCCGGGCGAACAGTGTTTTTCCGCCATAGAGCCGTGGCAGGGTCTGCAGAATACCGCTCGTCGGGTCGGTGTCCATGGCGCGTACCAGCGCAGCAAGTGACTCTGCCGCGATCAGGCTGTCGGCGTCCAGCACCACCATGTAGTCGTAGCTGCTGCCCCAGCGCTCGATGAAGTCGCGGATATTGCCGGCCTTGCGGTCCGTGTTCTGCTCGCGGCGTCGATACCAGACGGGCAGCGTTGCGAGCAGGTGGCGGCGCAGGTGCTCAACGGCTGTCGTTTCGATGGCTACTATGTCCGGTCGGTTGCTGTCCGAGAGAACAAAAATTTCGAAGTGCTCCTGCAGCCCCAGGTTGGCAAGATCCTCGCCCATGGCGGCCAGGGATGCGCAGGCGCTGGCGGCATCCTCATTGTAGATAGGCATGACCAGAGCCGTCTTGCCACGCAGTGGCGTCCCGGGCGCGGGGGTGGCCTGGGTCGGATCACTCGGTGGAGCCTGACGGAAGCACACAAGACCTGTTACCGCGGCCGTCGCAGACAGCGATATCCACGCGAAGGTTGCGGCGAACAAACCCAGCAGTATCCATAGCAGCACACTCACCCAGGGCGCGAAAGAGGCGCTTGCATCTGCGGCGTTGTTGAGCGGCATTACAAGGTACATTTGACGACTGGCAGCGACTGTCAGCGTCAGGCCGCCACCAAAAGTAAGCCAGCGCGCCATCAACGTGGAGTGGTCGCGGCGGGCGTGGCGGGCCGTCGGGCATCGGGTAAGAATCTGGGTGGGCATTGCCAGTGGCGATGCCGGCGGCGTAGCGCGTGCGGCTGACTTCATTCAGTCCACCGGTAAAGCCAGGTCTCCCCCCACTGGCGGCCGTTTATCTCCAGCGTCACACGCAATTCCGACAGCTCCGCCTGTCCAGGTGCAAATCTGACATAGGCCCGATAGTGACCGGTGGCGTCTACCAGCGTGCCGCTCGCATGCACGATGTCACCGGCGCTGGCGGTCGCTCTGACACGTAGCGCGGCATCGCCGGCTGCCGCAGGCTGGGTCTGCCTGCCATCGCTGTAATCGATGACAAACAGCCGTTCCTTTTCCCCCGGACCGGCGCCTGACGCCGTTTTGATCACGCGCCCGGGGGCTCGCGTAAAAGTGGCGTCGGCGCCCCAGTGCATACGGTAGCGGAAACGGTATTCCCTGCCTGACCTCAGCCCGGTGTCCGGCCGCCAGTAGGCGACGATGTTGTCCTGGTATTCACTGGCGGTCGGTATCTCCAGCAATTCGATGCGGCCCTTTCCCCAGTCACTCAGCGGCTCTATCCACAGAGAAGGTCGTTTATCGTAACGGGCCTCGTTGTCGTTGAACTGGTCGAAGTCCTGTACGCGCTGCATGAGTCCGAATCCGCTGGGCACGGAAGAGACGGCGCCGAAGCTCGCTACCTGTACCCCTGAGGGGTTGGCGAGGGGCCGCCAGATCCGCTCGCCGTCGGCCCGATGTATCTGTAGTCCGTTAGAGTCGTGCACCGCATGGCGAAAGTCATCGAAGCCCGGGCGATTGCTGCTGTCGAAAAGAAACATGGACGTCAGAGGGGCGATACCGACGCGCAGGCAGTCGCGACGTGGATACAGGCTGGCGTCAACGTCGATTCGGGTCTGTTTACCGGGCGCCGCGGTGAATCGATACGCGCCGGTCACGGAGCGGCTCTCCAGCAGCGCATGGATAACGATGTCGTCTGAGCCAGCAGTGGGCCGTTCAATGTAAAAATGGCTGAAACGAGGAAACTCCTCGGCGCCGGGACCGACGGTGTTGACGGCCAGTCCACGTGCCGATAAACCATAAACAGAATCTCTGCCAACGGCACGCAGGTAGCTCGCACCCAGGAAGACCAGAAATTCATCGTGAACATCCGGCGTGTTGATAGGGTAGTGAACCCGAAATCCGGCAAAACCCGCGGCATCGAGCAAGGCGGTGTCGACAGGACTGTCTCGGTAATCGAAAAGATCCACTGAAAAAGTCAGGCGTCGACTTTTCTCGCCCTCGATCAGGTATATGCCGACAGGCTTGCTGTGTATAAATCCCGGGTGGAACATCTGTAGGCGAAAAGGCTGGGCGTCCTCGCGCCAGATGGCAGAGTCGGCGGCAAAGTTGATGCGCCGGTACTCGTCGTAGCTCAGGGAGCGCAGGCCGCTGTCTGCGATTATCGGAGCTGGCCTGTGCGGGCGCTTGGACAGATCCAGGGCATGCGCCCGGAGTTGCCGATAGGTCACGGGCCCGCTGTCTGCATGGGATGCCGGCTGTGCTATGAGCTTTGGCGCGGTCAGCAGCGCAATCGACAGACATAATGTGAAGAAACATACTGGCAAGAAGAGTCTGGCAGACGGCACACGGGTTATCATCACATGATGCATTTATGCGGAGGCTTTTACAGTGGCGTAGATGCGTATGGGTCACATGCCAAGCCGGATCAGCAACGATACGCTTCGCTGGTCCCATGTTGCATGCGGTTCGTACAATCACACGATACATTATTGTGGACAGATGACTATGGTAACCGATTACTTCAGTGACGTGGTGCGTCATATTCCCACCCGTTTTGCCTGACGTGCCACATGCATTACCGCGCAGCGGGGTCGCGACTCGACTGCAGCGTGAAGTGTTGTGGATCGCCATGCTGGGTGTCGGTTTCCTCGCGGCGGTGGCAAGCGGGTTGTCAGCGCCAGAAGGAACGACAATTGCCCTGATCTGGTTCTTTCTCGGCTTGTTATGCTGGTGCGTGGTGCTCTGGCAATGCTACCGCCGCCTGCATTTGAACTGCAGTGTGCTTGAAGGCAAGCACTACCCTGCATTGGGTATCGGCAATCGCATTACGCTGCTGCGCGGTCTGCTGATCGCGGCGACGGCAGGCTTTCTGGTGACTGTCCCGGGCGCGAGCAATCCCTGGATTTTCTATATACCGGCTGCGTTCTACACAGCGGCAGTTGTGGGTGACTGGCTTGACGGCTATTTCGCGCGCTGGCAGCGACAGACGTCCCGCCTCGGTGCGGAACTCGATACGGTGCTGGATGCTTTAGGCCTGTTGGTCGCGCCGCTGCTCGCGGTGATGCTCGGGAAACTCCATGTCAGCTACCTGTTGGTAAGCGTGGCTTATTATCTCTTCGAGTGGGGAAAAGCGTGGCGCCGGCGGTATCGTCGGCCAGTCTATGCGCTGCCGGCGAGTCGACTGCGGCGATATCTGGCGGGGATGCAGATGGTTTTGGTAGCCCTCGCGCTGTGGCCGCCTATTGCGGGCAGCCTGACGCGTATCCTGGGGATTATCCTGATGCTGCCGCTATTGTTCGGTTTTTGTCGGGATTGGTTGGCCGTCAGCGGCCGTCGCCGTGTGACTCAGGAAGGCGGAGCATGAGCCCGACAGGGGGGCTGACTCGCAGGAAAGTCCTGACGCTGTGGCTCTGGTTGCTGGCTCTGGCGCTGTTCGCCTGGACTCTCGGGCAATTGCCGCTGAGTGATATCGGCGCACAGCTGCGCCTGCTGACAGGGTGGGACTGGTTGCTCTGGTCTGCGGTCAATATCAGCGTTCTATACTTCGCAGTCAGGCGCTGGCAGCTGCTGGGGCAGGCCCTGCAGGCGCGGCTGTCGCTGCGCGCACTGTTCCGTCTGCGCCAGGCGGGCGCTGCGGTGAGTTTTCTGACCCCCGGGCCGCATTTCGGCGGTGAACCGCTGCAGCTTTACTGGCTGTATCGTTATCACGGGACGCCCCTGCACCGGGCGGTGGCTATGCTGGGTGTTGACCGCTTCTTTGAAACGGGCATCAACCTTGTGGTGCTTCTGGCGGGTGTGATCGTACTGAGTGCCACCGCTGTGGTGCCGTTGCAGGAATGGCTTTCGATAACCGCGATCCTGAGCGGCGTTCTTTGCGCGCTGCTGGTGGCAGTCGCGCTCATGCTCCGCTACCCGGACTGGCTCGCAAACTGCCTGAGCCTGCCACTGCGGCGTCTGTATGCCGGTCTGGCGGCATATGACCGTCAGGCAGGAAGGGACGGCGCATGGCAGCGGGACAGCGCGCATCTCAGTCGCGGCTGGCAGTCGCTGGTAAATCTATTGAGAGGCGCGCTGATACAGCATCGGCCGACGCTCTGGCTGGCTCTGCTGCTGTCAATAGCGGGATGGGGGGCGTTGCTGGTCGAGCTGGCACTGCTGCTGGATTTCCTGGGCCTGACGCCGTCACCCAGGGCTATCGCGCTGATCATGGTGGGCATGAGACTGGCGATGCTACTGCCTGTGCCCGGCGGCATCGGGACGATCGAGGCGTCATTGCTCTGGTCTTTTCAGTACCTCGGCCTCAGCGTCGACGCTGCCGTCGGTCTGATCGCCCTGGTACGCCTGCGGGATGCGCTTGTGCTGATCATCGGCATGACTTGCCTGTATAGCTACCACCGACCCGGACGCCAACGCGAGACCGCGTTAGCTGAATGACTGTTTGAATGCCGCCCAGCAGGTCGCGTTCTCCCACAGCTTGGTGGTCATGGCGCCAGTGCCGGGTGGCGTTATGCCGGCCAGCAATTTTTCGTTCAGGATGCGGCTGAAATGCTCGATGCTCGGGTTGAGGCCAGCGAATTCGGGTTTGTCGTTCAGCATGCTGTCGCGGAAATAGTCCACCGTGCTTTTCAGCGCCGCGTCGATTTCGACAATGTCCACCAGGTACCCGTGTCGATCGAGCGTGTCACTCTCGATACTGACTTCCAGCGTATAGTGGTGGGCGTGAGGGCTGTTCTCGTCGCCCCAGTCACCGCCTATGAGGTAGTGGTTGGCGATAAAATCCTGTGTAACGGCTACGGTATACATACGCGTCCTATGAGGTTGGATAGTGGAACAATGGCTGCACGATATCGGATTGCTGTTCGTGTAACCGACGGTACAGGTCGCCGGCATCCGCTAGCGGAACAGTGTGCGTGATGAGCCGCGACGGATCCAGGCGACGAATCATTTCCCAGGCTACGTCAAAACGCCGCTGCTTATCCCAGCGTCCGCCCAGTGATGGCGCCAGGGTGCTGACCTGACTGGTGATCAACTGCAGCCGGTTGCGGTGCGCCGGACCACCCAGATCAACAGAGACCGGCTTGTTGCCGTACCAGCTACCGATGACGATGCGACTGGTGTAGCCGGCGAGCGAGATGGCAAGGTTGAGTGCATCCGGGTGGCCGCTCACTTCATAGATAAGATCGGCGTCGATCTGGGCAGGCTGCCGTTGCTCGGGCAGTGCTGCCTCATCTGGCCCGCACACGGTTCCTGCGCCCATCTTCAGTGCCAGGCGTTGACGCTGTTGCTGTGCCTCCACCGCACTCAGCGACGCCAGGGGGTACTGCGCGAGCACGCCCGATAGCAGCAGCCCCACCACGCCCTGTCCCAGCACCACGACACGCTCGCCGAGCATGGGCTGGCCGTCCTGAACCAGGTTGACCGCGGTTTCCATGTTGGGCAGAAAAACGCCAGACTGCGCGGAGATATCCGTCGGCAGCGCAATAAGGTGCTGCGCCTGGGCAATAAAATGGCTGGCGTGGGGCTGGAATGAAAACACCTGCGTGCCGATCCAGGCCGGGTCTACGCCACTGCCGACCTTCTGCACCTCCCCGACACAGGCGTAACCGAAGGGCACAGGGTATTGCGGGGGGCGCTGCAAGGATTCCAGCGTGCTGTCCAGGGACATAGAGGGCGGGAGCTGCCCCCGGTAAAGCAGCAGCTCAGTGCCGGCGCTAACGGCGGAGAACAGTGTTTTTACTTCGACCTCGCCCGGTCCCGGTGCCGCCAGCGTGAACTCACGTACCTCTACCTCGAAAGGCGCGGTAAACCAGAGTTGTGATGCCGTCGTTGTGGCACTCGCGTTCGTCATGAAGTGAAGCCGCGCGGGTTTCTGTCACCGTAGCGAAGACTCCCCCAGATAATCAACTCATTGCCCACCTGTCGACTGTGCAGCGGCGCGATGCTCGGAAAATCGGCCGCGTCCGGGGTGCCGAGTTGTCCTATGGCGTTGTACCCCCCGACGAATAGCGGTGCCAAAGTCAGCACCGCGGCATCCGCCAATCGTTCCCGCAGGAACGCGCTTATCACGGACGCGCCGCCCTCTATCATCAGGCTGCGAATGCCGAGCCGGTGCACGGTTTCCATGGCCTGGTGCAGGTCGATATGGCCGGCATCGTTGCCGGGGACCACGATCAGCTTGCAGCCACGGCGAGTGGCTTCGCCGACCTGCGTTGTCAGCACCCAGCAGCGCTGTTCATCGCTCTGGCAAAGTCGGCTTGCCGGGGGCATGCGCAACTGACTGTCCAGCACGATGGGCTGTGGGTCACTGCCGGGCCATTCGCGTACGGTGAGTCTCGGATCATCGGCGATAACCGTACCAATGCCAACCAGAATGCCGTCGTGCAGGCTGCGCAGCTGATGCGTCATTCGCAGGCTGGAGTCGCTACTCAGTGCCAATGTCGTGCCGGGCGCAGTGGTAATGCTGCCGTCACAGCTCTGGGCATAACTCAGCGTGATGTGGGGGCGCGGGCGATGAATACTGGGAGGTGAAGAGTGAAAGCGGGTCTGCTCACTGACCAGCCACTGTTCAATATCCTGATTTAGGGTCATGCGCTGAGAGCTTTTTCAATAAGACACAGCTGAAGGTCGCTATATTGAGTGATTATAAAGGTATGGGCCTCACGGCTTGTTTCAGCTATCGACATACGTCACTCTGTGGCATTTCCGGTCTCATGATACTACGCCTGTAGCATCCCGTTAGTATGCATCTAAACACTATTGAATTAGGACATGTTGCCGACAACGGATCAAGCGACCCGTGAGCCGCGACGTCGTGCATTTTGCGTTTCCCGGATCTCTGGATACGCTGACCGGCGGCACTATCTACGATCGTCAATTGATAGATAATCTGCGCTTACTCGGACTCGATGTCGCCACACTCGCCCTGTCGGGGCAATTTCCTTTCCCCGACGCCCGGGCCCTGCAAGAGACGCGTGAGGCGCTATCCGCCCTGCAGGACGATGCGGTCGTGATCATCGACGGTCTGGCTCTCGGTGCGTTTGACGAGCTGACAGCCGCACAAGCGCAGCGTCTGCGGATCATCGCGCTGTGCCATCATCCGCTGGAGCTGGAGTCGGGGCTCCAACCGCAGCAGCAAGAGCGTTTCCACGTATCTGAGCAGCGTGTACTGCAGGGCGCGCGCGCGGTCCTGGTGACCAGTGAGCATACCCGGCAGACCGTGATCGCCGCATTCGCCCTGTCCCCGGAGCGCGTGATTGTTGCACGACCCGGCACCGGCCGTATTCCATTTGCCGATTGCAATGGTCATCCGCCACGCCTATTGGCTCTGGGTTCATTGATCAGAAGGAAAGCGCACAATGTATTGATCGATGCGCTGGCACCCTTGACACATCTGCCCTGGCAGGCGCGATTTGCAGGCAGCGCGGCGTTCGATCCGGCATGGAGCGACCAGCTGCAGCAGCAGGTCGATCGTCTGGGCCTGCAGTCGCGTATCTGCTTTGCAGGCACGGTGGACGATCCCGCGCTGGAATTTCGCGCTGCCGACCTGTTTGTTCTGCCATCGCGCTATGAGGGCTACGGTATGGTTTTCGCGGAGGCGCTGGCCGCGGGGCTGCCCGTCATCGCGGCGCGCGCTGGTGCGGTGCCCGACCTGGTACCCGAATCTGCCGGCCTCCTGGTGCCACCTGATGATGCGCGGGCCTTGACAGTGGCCCTGCGCACGCTGCTGACGCAGGAGAATCTGCGCCGGCAATTGCAGGCCGGCGCCCGGCGTGCCGCTGCCGCGCTGCCGACCTGGAGCGATACCGCGGGACGTGTGGCCCACCTGATTGATGCTGTGCGATCAGCATGAGCGGATTCTCTACCGACTGGCTTGACCTGCGGGAAGATGCCGACCGGCGCGCCCGTGACAGAGAGCTCATGGCGCGGGCGCGGCAGTGGCTGCACCCGGGTGGCCCCGCAACGCAGGCGCCGCTGGTGGTCGACCTGGGGGCTGGCACGGGCTCTACTCTGCGTGCATTTGACGATCCGATGCATCGGCCTGTGGCCTGGCGCCTTGTGGATCACGATTCCACGCTGCTCGCTGAGGCCCATCGGCGCCACGGCACTCAGCATCACCTGGAGACGGTTGTTGCGGATCTGGCGCAGATTTCTGCGCTGCCCCTGCGCGATGCCCGCCTGATCACCGCCTCGGCCCTGTTCGATCTGGTCTCTGCGGGATTTATCGACGCGCTCGCGCAAGTGTTGCGAAAGCAGTGTCGTCACAGCCCGGTCGGCCTCTATGCGGCACTGAACTACGATGGTTCGACCCGCTGGACACCCGCGCATCCGCTCGATGACGTCGTTCTGGAGCGGTTCAATCGAGATCAGCGTCGCGACAAGGGCTTTGGACCGGCCCTGGGGCCCGACGCCCGCGATGCAATAAAGCGAGCGTTCACCCAGGCTGGCTTTGAGGTCCGTTACGCCGCCAGTCCCTGGGTACTTGATGGCGCCGACGAGGCGCTGGTGGCGGCGTTGGCAGGCGGTATCGGTGATGCCGTGGCCGGCGGCTCGGGACTCGATGCCAGTGCGCTGGCGGACTGGCTTCGCTTTCGACTCGCCCAGGCGCCGTTCGGTACCTGCACGGTAGGACATGCGGACCTGCTGGCGTTGCCGCACTGATCGCCGGGCACCAATCACACCAGGCGTCGGGCATAGACATCACCGCTGCCATTCAGCGTTGCCTCGAGTTCGCGACTTATTTCGCGCGGCGTGCGCCAGCGATCAAACTGCAGGCGATGTGTCTCACCGGGCGCCAGGTTGTATTCATACCGGCCAAGCGCTTCCAGCCGCTGGACGCACGCCAGCGCCATCGCGACTGCTGCCGGAATGTATTCGAACGACAGCGCTGCCAGCGGTCTGGAAAGGCCCTGGAGAACCTGCAGCTCAAAGCCCTCTACATCGATCTTGCAGAAGCGCGGCTCGCCGTACGTCTCGATCAGGGCATCGAGGGTCGTCACCGGTACGGTCACCTGACGGTCCCAGTGCACAGACTCGAAAGACGGGTCCTGCCGCACGCGTGAGATCCACTCAGATGACATCGTGGTGACGGTAGGCGTCCGCGTGCTGATGAACAGGGTAGCCTCACCCGGCTCGGCGGCGACAGCCTTTGCCACCAACGCAATGGCCGCATCCTTGCCATAGCGTTGTTGCAGAGTATGTCTCAGCAGCGGCTGGGGCTCCACCGCCACGACCCGTGCCCCCAGTGTCCGCCAGGCCTGCAGCCGGTTGCCCACGTGGGCGCCGATATCGAAACACAGATCATCGTGCCCGATAAACTGTGCATAACACCGCTGCATGCGGCGTTGGCGGCCGGGAATGCCGTAATACATCAGTAGGGAGCGCCACAAACCGAGCCGTTCGCGCCAGCGGGTACCTGCCATCAGTTGCGTATCTCCAGCGACTCGGAAAAAGCCGATATAAAGCGGTTCCGCAGGCGATCCATACGCCATACCGGTGCGTTCTGATCCGGCAGCATGCCGGGCTGCCAGTGCCAGCTGTCGATGGCCTCTGTCATTGCCGGGTCCTTTGCAATCAGGTGCACCGGGACGTCCCAGTTAGCTTTGTCGCCCGAGATCATCGGCGCCGGTGGATGGTCGCCCAGCAACAGCAGCACCAGATTCTCGTCACCGTATTCCTCAAGATAGGCAATCAGCGTTTCCAGCATGTATTCAATCGAGCGGCGGTAGTGGTCGCGTATTCTTTGCAGGTCGCTCCACACCTGTTCGGGCGTGGGCCCGGCCTGCGCCTGAGCGTTGAATATCCGGCCGTCGCGCACCTGGTCCCAGGGTACCAGTCGGGCTATCGGGGTCCAGGGTGCATGGGATGAAATCAGGGCGATCTCGGCCATCAGCGCCTGTCGATCTCCAGCCTCGCGTTCACGTGCCTGCAGAGCAGACCAGACGTACTGATCGGGCATGGTCACCCAGTTGAACGGCAGACCCTCGTAGCCAAAATTGCCGGCGTTGTAGACCTGGTCATAGCCATAATAGGCGCCCTCCGGCCAGGCCATGCTGATAGCGGGCAGTGCGGCGACGCTGCGCCAGCCGGCTTCGCGAAACAGCTGGTTGAGCGCAACCCGGTCACTGACGAGCAGGCTGCGGTAGCGGGTTTCACTGTCAATCCATGCCCCGGACAGGAGCGTGGCATGTGCCAGCCAGCTCTGCCCACCGACGACTGGCGCGGTGAGAAAGGCGCTGCGCACATGAAAACCCGCCGAGTCGAGTGCCTCTTCAGCCCGCGACAGGCTGGCCGTTATCGACGCCGAAAAAGGTGGGTGTTCCAATAAAACCCGCCCGTAGGACTCCGCGAAAACGATAAAGACATCCTTGCCTTCAAGTCTGGAGAACAGTGAATCGGCGCGTTGCCCGGCCACGGGATCATCGCCGACCGTGTCGGCGAACGCGCGCATATCCTGTAGGCTGTCCACGGTGTCCTGCGCGTGCTGGATCAACTGCTGTGACGTGAAAGCATCGGCGCGTGGTGACCAACCTGTCGTTTTCAGTAGTCCCCAGGTGAGCAGCAGCATCAAAAGCGTCGCTGTGGACCGGCGTGGCGTCCGTTGCAGACGCCGCTGCAGGTGTCCCAGCGTCAGCGAGGCCAGCCAAACCAACAGCAGCGTCAGTAGCACCACAAACACGCCGGCCAGGATAGAGGTCAATGTGTTCGCCGCACCGCTCAGCAATCGACCGGCGTCCGCCAGCAGATGGCTGTCGAATATCAGATTGAAGCGCCTGCCGAAAATCTCATGGGTAATCAGGTCGGCGATC
Source organism: uncultured Alteromonadaceae bacterium (assembly GCA_964346555.1). Taxonomy (GTDB): domain Bacteria; phylum Pseudomonadota; class Gammaproteobacteria; order Pseudomonadales; family Halieaceae; genus Chromatocurvus. The sequence continues at coordinate 18,829 of CAYFVJ010000001.1, forward strand.
CGCAGAATGACAGCAAATCCGAGTGACAATGCCAGAAGGATTTGAACCCCTTTGCCGAATCGACCGGGAATCAGAAGCAACAGGCCCATCACGACCAGCTCCAGGGGGAAAACACAAAACGCTTCGCCGGTGATCCAGTCCAGCCGGTTCGGCAGGACCAGAACAACAAAGACGACGACAACGGCGGTGGCAGTGATCAGGCCTTGCACGAATTGCCCGTTGTGGCGACCTGCGTGAGTGTATGTTCCGCAAGCCCCACGCCCGCCTCGCTGAAGGTCAGGTAGGCGTGGTCCGCGCCGGCCTCCTGGATAGTATCCGCCTCATCCCGAAAGGCGGTATGGGCGACAATAAGACCGCTGTAGCCGCGCTTGCGCAGGTTCCGGGTGGCTAGAAGCTTGGCCTCGATGTCATTCATCGCCAGTATGACCCCTTTGACTTCCGGCATTGCCAGCCGCTCCCAGAATACCGGATCTTCGGCATCGGCATAGAATACACGGCGGTCTTTCTCGAGGTGGTCCTCCATCTTGGACGGATCCGAGTCCAGGCCGACCAGGTGCGGCTCGACTGCCCGCAGATGCTCGTAGGCCGCAGTGCCGGTGCGTCCCATGCCCATGATCAGAATGTGCGCGTCCTGCAGCGATATGGGCTGTTCATCCGGGTGGCGCAGGTCGCGCTCGAAGGGGGACAGTCGATCTGCCAATGCCTCGTACATCGGGTGAGCAATTCGATTCAGTGGGGCGGAGATGACGAATGACAGCGCCACCGTCAGCGCCAGCGGCACCAACCATTCGGGCAGCACCACGCTGGCGACAATGAGGCCGAATTCGCTGTAGTTGGTCAGACTCAGCCCGGCGAGAAACGCGCTGCGCGAGCGCAGGCGGAACAGGAGCAGAAGCAGGAAAAACAGCACGCCCTTGAGAGGCAGAACCAGCGACATAACCAGCGCCATGATCAGGGCCTGACCATCGGGCAGACCGCCGATGCCGATCTGCAGGAAGAACCCTACCAGGAAAATTTCCTTGATGCCCCAGAGTGAATCCGACAGCTCCTTGGCGCGCGGATGGTTTGCCAGCAGGGCACCAAACAGCAGGGCGCCGAGCTCGGAGCTCAAACCGACGGACTCGAAGCCGTAGCCGCCGGCGGCCAGCGCCAGCAGCAGGCCAAACAACAGCATGAGTTCCTCGTGGCCGCTGGAGTCGAGCAGACGGTAGAGCACAGGTCGCAATACCGGCAGCAGGAATACCAGCAGCGCCCATGCGGACGGGGACGTGCCACCCGCGATACTCATGACCACCAGGGCGACCAGGTCCTGCACGATCAGAATACCGATGGCGACACGCCCATGGAAAGCGCGCAGCTCTTTCTTTGCCTCCAGAACCTTGGCCGCAAGTACCGTACTGGAGAACGACAGAGCGATGGCGAGCAAAAGGGAAGTGCGCAGGTCCAGGCCTGCCAGGAGCCAGAGAGCCGGGGCAAAAACGCCGACACTGACGGCAAAGTGAAGCAGCCCGCTGCCGATGACTTCGGGTCGCACCAGACTTTTCAGTTTCAGCTTCAATCCCACGGTGAAGAGCAGAAGGAGCACACCCAGATGCGCGATATGCTCAAGGATGACGCCATTTTCAAGCGGCAGGCCGAGTAGGTCGCTCGCTCCGCTCAGGGCAAATCCCGCGGCCAGGTAACCCACCAGGGGCGGCAGGCCAATGGCGCGCACCAGCATTCCCAGCGTGAATGCGAAAGTGAGCCAGACGGCTTCAATGATCATCCGGTATTGCTCCCCGTGCTTCAGACGCACACAACATAGCTATTAAGGATACGAATATCACCTGCTAATTGCGCTATGCGCTAGGAGCCTGAGTCCGTCAGGTTCCTGGTGCAATTGACGGACCGCCCCGATGGACTCGCGCACGCGCAGTGCATGGCACTCCTCCTGCAGTAATTACGGCAAACCCGCTATCATAAAACAATGCCTGGCCACCTCGCTGGAGAACACTGAATGAGCAGAACGACAATGATCAGGCGACGCAGCCTGTTGCAGGCCATGGGCACGACACTGCTCGCGGCGGCGCTGCCGTCCTGGGCGCGTACGACGAAGGAGGCTGTAGAGAATATGCAGGATAACTGGCACCAGTATCTGGCTGAGGCAGTGGATCCCCCATCACCGACAGACAAGGTCACGCTTGAAGCGGCGGCCTGGCGCGAACGCCTTGACCGGCTAGCCTACGACGTTCTTCGCGACGAAGGTACGGAGCGTCCGTTCAGCAGCAGCCTCAATGATGAGAAGCGGGCCGGCGTGTACCTCTGTGCAGGTTGTGACCTGCCGCTGTTCACCTCGGAAATGAAATTTGACAGCGGTACCGGCTGGCCGAGTTTTTTCACGTCGATTCCGGGCCATGTGGACACCAAGCGCGATTTCAAGCTGGTGTGGCCGCGCACGGAGTATCACTGCACACGCTGTGGCGGGCACCAGGGGCACGTGTTCAATGACGGGCCGGCGCCAACGGGCGAGCGCTGGTGTAATAACGGTGTCGCACTGCGCTTTGTGCCCCGGGACAGCGACTGATTCGGACGTCGCTTTTGACCTGAGCCCGAGGGCGGCGGTACTCTGAAAACTGAACGTCCGGGGTTCGTGGAGCTTATGGCGACACATTTGGTGGCTGCGCGCATCGTACTGCAGCGGGGGCTCTTGCTCAGTGGCCTATGGTGGGTACTTACCGGTGGCGCACCGGGATCGTGGAGCGTGGGCGCACCGGCCATCCTGGCGGGGGCTTATGTCAGCGGGCGCCTGTTACCGCGCTCGCCCGTAAATATTCTGCAATTATTGCTTTTTGTGCCGCGCTTTCTGCTGAGATCGCTGCTTGCCGCCTTCGACGTGGCAAGACGCACGCTGGCGCCCCGACAGGCTATCGATCCGGGACTGCTGACGTTTGAGACGCGTTTATCCGCGGGGATCGCGCGAGTCGTTTTCATGGATACGGTGTCCCTCTTGCCCGGCACGCTATGTGCTGCACACGATGATCACACGCTCACGGTGCATGTCCTGGACTGCGGGCAGGATCATGCACCCAGGCTCGCGGCGCTGGAGGCTAATATAGCGCGTATCTTTCCGGGGTCGCTGCGTGGCTGACGCCGTGATCCTGCCCCTGAGCCTGTTTCTCCTGGGTAATCTCCTGGCGGGTCTATGGCGCCTGCTGGTCGGACCAACCCCGGCGGATCGTCTGCTGACTTCGCAGTTGTTTGCCACCACCGCCGTCGCCATCCTGCTGCTTTATGCCGATTGGCAGTCCATGCCGGCCCTGCGTGATGTAGCCCTCGTTTTTGCCCTACTGGGTGCAGTTACTGCGGTTGCGTTTGTGCGGCGGGCGTCGCCGGCGCGCGAGGCGGAATAATGATGTGGTTGGCGACACTCTGTCTGGTGCTCGGCGGATTTTTCTTTTTCGCCGGCACCGTCGGCCTGCTGAGACTGCCGGATGTGTACTCGCGGCTGCACGCGCTGACCAAGGCAGACAATGTGGGCCTCGGACTCATTGTTGCCGGGCTCGCTCTGCGCGCTGGCTCTCCCACAGAGGCGGCGAAGATGGTTCTTGTCTGGGGGCTTGTGCTTATTGCCAGTGCCAGTGTCGCTCACCTGGTAGCAACGGACAGCCTGGCACGCGGTGAGAAACCGTGGCAGCGGCGGTGATACTGCCCTGGCTGTTTGATCTCAGCCTGGCGGTGGGTCTGCTGTGGCTGGCGTGGCGCTGCCTGTTCAGTCGCGACCTGTTCGAGTCAGTGGTCCTGTTTGTCGCTTTTGGCCTGCTCATGGCGCTGGCCTGGATGCGTCTGCAGGCGCCGGATGTCGCAATGGCAGAAGCCGCCATCGGGGCAGGACTGACAGGGGCGCTGCTGATGTCCGCGCTGGCGCGGCTGCAGCGATTGCAGGCGACCGGAGAGAAAGATCAGTGAACGCTGGCTTGCGTGCATTGTATGCGCTGTCGCTGGGCTGTGTAGCGGCCGGGCTCGGCTTCACCGTACTGCGGATTCCGCCCCCCGACGGCGACCTGCCCGCTCTGGTCGTGCAGCACCTGGCGGCATCCGGCGTCGAGCACCCGGTGACGGCTGTGCTGCTCAACTACCGCAGTTACGATACGCTGTTGGAGATGGTCGTACTGTTGCTGGCATTGCTCGGTGCCTGGGGACTCAGCGACAGCGATGACAAGACGGCGCTTCCCGCTGCGCCCATAGTCCTCGATCAACTTGTACGCCTGCTGGTTCCGGTGCTGATCCTGGTTGCCGCTTATCTGCTCTGGGTCGGCGCCTACTCTCCGGGTGGCGCTTTCCAGGCGGGTGCCGTGCTCGCCGGGGCAGGCGTGTTGCTCAGTCTGCTTGATCCGACCTGGCGAGGGGCCGGCATGCTGCGCGCCATAGAGCTGATGCTGCTGCCCGGTGTCGTGGTCTTTGTTCTGACCGGTGCCCTTGGGATGGCAGTCAATGGCCGCTTTCTGGAGTACCCGACAGACATTGCCGGCACCTTGATCCTTTGCGTTGAGGGCTTCGCAGCGCTGTCGATTGCCGCAACGCTGCAGACGCTGTTCGCCGGTACGGCGCGTGTGGGCGGCATGTCATGAGCCACTGGCAACTGTACGCCATGCTCGGCGTGGCGCTGTTTTGTGTCGGTCTTTACGCACTGGCAACGCGACGTCATCTGTTGGCGCAGATTCTCGCCCTGAACATTATGGGCAGTGCCGTGTTTCTGTTGCTCGTTGCGCTGGCCCGGCGCGGCGCTGCAGTGGACCCGGTACCGCACGCGATGGTTATCACGGGTATCGTCGTAGCAGTATCGGCGACGGCGCTGGGATTGCGCCTGATGCTGCGCGTCGCGCAGTCTACGGGCGCTGCGCGGCTCCCGGAGGCGGGAGATGACTGATGCGGTGATGCCCGTATTTCTTATTCTGCTGCCGCTGCTGGGGAGCATTCTCATTTTTCTGCTGGTTCGCGGGCGCGCAGCCTGCGGGGTCGCCGTGACCCTGGCGAATCTGCTGCTGCTGGCGGTGGTAATCACGCATCGGGTGTCGTCGGGACCCTGGCGGCACGAAGTGGGTGGCTGGGGTGCGCCGCTGGGTATCGATCTGTACCTGGATGGGCTTTCAGCGCTGATGCTGGCTATGACGGGGCTGGTCGCGCTCGCTATCAGCGTGTATTCGGCGACGTATTTTTCGACCGCTGCTGCGCGCCATTTCTGGCCGCTCTGGCTGCTATTGCTGGCGGCGATGAACGCGCTTTTTCTGTCGCGAGACCTGTTTAATCTGTACGTAACGCTTGAGCTCGTGGGGATTGCCGCAGTGGCCCTGACCGCCATGCGCGGTCAGCGCGACGCCCTGGTGGCCGCCATGCGTTACCTGTTGACCACAATGCTCGGGTCCCTGGCCTATCTCCTCGGCTTAGCGCTGCTCTATCACAGCGCGGGCAGTATCGATATGCGCCTGATCGGGCAGGCGGAGCTGCCGGTGCCCGTCACCGCCACCGCATTTGCCGCCATGGCCATCGGTCTGTTGCTGAAAACGGCGCTATTCCCGTTTCACTTCTGGCTGCCCGCGGCGCATGCCAGCGCGTCGGCGCCGGTCAGTGCGGCACTTTCCGCGCTGGTGGTCAAGGTGGGCTTTTACATCCTGCTGCGGCTGTGGATCGAGGTGTTCCCAGGCATCGGCGCCCCGGCAGTGAATCTGCTCGGCGCGCTCGGTGGTATTGCCGTCGTCTGGGGATCTCTGCAGGCTATTCTGCAGGAGCGTGCGAAAATGCTTGTCGCTTACTCCACCGTCGCGCAACTGGGCTATTTATTCCTTGCGCTGCCGCTGGTCGCCCGCGGCGGCGCGACGGCCTGGGGGGGTATCATCCTGCTGTTACTGGCCCACGGTCTGGCCAAGGCCGCCCTGTTCATGGGCGTCGGCAACCTGCTGTCGTTCGCCGGTCACGATCGCATCCGCGATCTCGATCAGGTTGTGCAGCGCATGCCACTCACGGCCGCCGCGCTGGGCCTGGCCGGTGTCAGCATCATGGGGCTGCCGCCCAGTGGCGGATTCAGCGGCAAGTGGACACTGCTGCAGGTGGCGCTTGCGCAGGGGCACTGGCCCATTGCGCTGGTACTGCTGCTCGGCGGAGTACTCGCCGCAGTTTACATGTTCAAGCTGCTCGAGCACATTTTCACCAGCGGCACGCCCAGGGGAGAGCCTCGGGCCGTGTTGCGATCCATGGAGTGGGCGCCATTCGCGCTGGCGATGGGGGCCGTGCTGTTGGGGTTTCTGGGGGCCGCGACGCTGGAACTACTGACCATCGGTGAGCCGTTCAATCCTGGCGCCCGCAATGATTGATCCGGCACTGAGCGCGCTATTGCCCCCGGCGCTGGTGGCCAGTTCCCTGCTGCCGGGCCTGATTATCTTTACGCTGGCTGAAGAGAGTGTTCGCCTGCGTACGGCGCTGAATCTGGTCGGTGCACTGTCCAAGCTTCTGCTGGTCGGCTTGATGCTCTGGGGGGTGTATCGCGAGCTCGACTTTGAGGCCCGGTTCGAGTTGCTGCCCGGTCTCCCGCTGGTGCTGCGTGTAGACGCCCTGGCTCTGTTATTCATTACGCTGTCGGCGCAGCTGTGGTTCCTGACCACGATATATGCGGTCGGATACCTCGAGGAGTCGCCCCACAGGAGCCGCTTTTTCGGTTTCTTCAGTCTCTGCGTTACCGCGACGGTCGGGGTCGCCATGGCCGGCAACCTGCTGACGTTCATTCTGTTTTACGAAATGCTGACGTTGTCTACTTATCCACTTGTCGTGCATCGGGGAACGCCGGTCGCGCGACGGGCCGGCGAGGTCTATCTGCTGTACACGGTGTTCGGTGGCGTGCTGCTTCTGCTCGGCACCGTCTGGCTCTACACGCTGACGGGTACGCTGGAGTTTCAACCCCAGGGGGTTGTCAGTGGTCTGGGGCAGGAGTACCACGCCGCGCTTATTGCGATCTTCGTACTGCTGATCGGCGGGTTGGGGGTAAAAGCGGCACTGTTGCCGCTACACGGCTGGCTGCCAAAGGCGATGGTCGCGCCGGCACCGGTCAGCGCTTTGCTGCACGCGGTCGCCGTGGTCAAAGCGGGCGCGTTCGGTATTATTCGCGTCGTCTACGATATTTTCGGTATTCAGTTCGCCGCGGGACTCGGCGTGATGATGCCCTTGGCCTGGCTGGCGAGCGCAACGATTCTGTATGGGTCGGTGCGCGCGCTGTTTCAGGATGACCTCAAGCGACGTCTTGCCTATTCGACGGTGAGCCAGGTTGCCTACATTGCTCTGGGTGTGGCACTGGTGGGCCCGATCGCGAGTATCGGCGGGCTGGTACACCTAGTTCACCAGGGGTTGATGAAGATCACCCTGTTTTTCTGTGCCGGCAATCTCGCGGAGACACTGGGTATCCACAAGATCAGTGAAATGAACGGCGTGGGCCGGCGCATGCCGTGGACCATGGCAGCTTTTACCGTGGCGGCGCTGGGCATGATCGGCGTACCGCCGATAGCCGGATTCATCAGCAAGTGGTACCTGGGGCTGGGCGCCATGGAGGTGGGCGCCGACTGGGTGCTGCTGGTGCTCGCCGGGAGCAGTGCCCTGAACGCCATGTATTTCCTGCCCATCGTCTATCGCGCCTGGTTTCTCGATGTCGCGGACGAGTGGCCGCAGGAACGTCACTACCCGCGCGCGGAGACCTCGCTTGCCCTGCTGCTGCCGCCGCTGGTGACAGCGGCACTGGCGCTGATGGTCGGGTTGCTCGCCTCGGTACCCTACAGTCCCCAGGAGTGGGCCAAGCTGGTAGTAATGAGGGAGTTTGCCGCGCCGTGATAGTCGAGTTGCCGCTGGATATCGTTCTGCTCGGCAGCCGGCTGGGGGCGGGACCGCTGGAGGTTGCCGCACTGGCTGTCGTTACGCTCCTATGGCTCCTGTTCGGCGTGTGGTTATGGCGTAGTTCCGCCTCCGCCCGGCCGGGTCTGCTGGCGGTGTTCTACGTCCTGCCCGCAACCGGCCTGATTACGGCGTCGCTGGCGCAGGATGCAGCGCTCTTTTACGCGGGGCTTGCGGCCGCAGGCTACGGCAGCCTCGCGGCGCTGCTCCTAGCGCATGGCGCGGGTCACTCGCGCACCGCGGCAGCCCAGGCCACGCTACTCGTGCTCAGTGACCTCATCCTGTTCGAGCTGTTCGTCTACCTGTACGCCGAGGCGCAGACTGTGGCATTTGACGGTTTGCGCGCGGCCTATGCGGATCGGGGCAGTGGGCTGACCTTCGTCGCTGGATTGCTGATCTTCGCCGCGGGCAGCAGGATTGCCGCACTGTTTCTGCTTTTGCCGCTGTCAGCGGGGCTGCCCGCGTGGCGCATGGGCACCGCCTCGGCACTCGGCGCGACCGCTGTAGTCGCAGGCCCACTGCTTGTCGTGCGGATCGTCGATCCTTCGTTTGCGACATCCGCTGCCCGATATACGCTGTCGGCAATGCTCGGTGCAGCGCTTGCGCTGTACTTGCTCGCTGTCATCTTGGTCCGGTCGAGGGCGGGCATCGATGCATTCAAGCGGCAGCTGTCAGACACCGGGCAGCGAGGGCTGTCACCGGGTGTGGCCGTGCTGGCGCTGGCCGGCAATCTGTCGCAACGGCTCGCCCCGCGTGCGCGTTTGGCGGAGCGGGCACTATTATCCTGGCCGGTTGCCGTGACGCTTGCCAGCGTGTTGTCGCTGCTTCTGGCCTTCGCTTTTGGCAGCGCGGGCTCGGGCTGAAAAGAGCCTGCCGCCTGTCAGTGCCCTGGCCTCGATCCCGGTGTCCAGCTCAGACAGCGCGAGGAGTGATTCGGCGTTGTGTATCCGCGGGCGGTATCTTTCAGTCAACCAGTGCCTGATAGACCAGCGACCTGAACTGGTCGGCGAGCTGCGTCTGGTGCGGAACACTCTGGGTCATGAAGATGGCGACCATCTCCTCGCTGGGGTCGACCCAGAAGCGTGTGCCCGCGGCGCCGCCCCAGCCGTAGCTGCCCGGTGAGCCGATTTCCCCGCTGACGCCGGGGTCGACGGTTACCGCGACGCCGAGGCCGAAGCCTTCAACCCCGGTCAGAACCTGCGCATCGATGCCGGCCAGGTGGTTGCGGCGCATGTGCTCCACGGTGCGGGGCGACAGAAGACGCGCGCCATCCAGCTCGCCGCCGTTCAGCAGCATCTGACTGAAGCGCAGGTAGTCGTCGGTTGAGGAGACGAGTCCGGCGCCGCCACTGGCAAAATAGCCGCCGTCAACGAAGGGTTCGGTGAGGCGCGGATCGGCGACTTCCAGTACCTGTTTCTGGCTGCTCTGCCAGGGTTCGTTCCAGCTGATCTGCGTTCCTTCGGGGGAATAGAGCTGCGCCAGTCGCGACACGTCGCTCGCTGGCAGGACGAACGCGGTGTCCTGCATCCCCAGCGGCTCGAAAATACGTTTTCTGAGGAATTCCGCAAACGGCATGTCGGAAAGTACTTCCACCAGGCGGCCCTGGAGATCTACCGCGACGCTGTAATGCCAGCGCGTGCCGGGATCGTACTGCAGCGGCAGTCCGGACAGCCGTTTGCTGAAAGTCTCGAGGTCCGCTGATTGCAGCAGCCCCGCCTCGCGGTAGGCGCGATCGACCGCGGTATCGCCGAATACGCCGTAGGTCATCCCGGCGGTATGGCGCATCAGGTCGCGCACGGTCGGCGCACGCGCTGGTTCGCGCAGTATTGGCGTGCCGTCGCTATCGAGATCATCCAGAACCTGGAGGCCGGCGAACGCCGGCAGGTATCGCGCCAGTGGATCATTGAGCTGGAAGCGTCCCTCCTCATACAGCATCATCATGGCGACCGCCGTGATCGGCTTGGTCATGGAATAGATGCGGTAGAGCGTATCCTGTGACATCGGCTCGCCGGCCTCGCGATCGCTCATGCCCCAGGTCTGGCGCCAGGCAATGCGGCCGCGCCGTGCGATCAGGGCTTCTCCGCCAACCATGATGCCGTCTTCCACGGCGCGCTGCATGTGGGCGTCGATCCGTGAGAGCCGCTGTGCTGAAAATCCGAGCGCTGAAGGCTCGCCGACCGGCAGGGCCTGGCCCGCGGCACCGGTAGTGATAGTCCAGAGGAGTACAGAAAAAATCCAGTAGCGTGCGTGGCTTTTTTGCATTACCTATGCCTTGTCTGTGCGGCGGTTGTCGAAAGCATCGAAGCCATCCCGCCTGCTTGCGGTGCTCTCGTGAGGCGTCGGTTGAGCTCCGCTCAAAAGGTAGCGGAACAGGGCGCGTTGCGACGGTAAATATAACAGGTACTCGGGATGCCATTGCACCCCGATGATACGCCTCTCATTGTCTGACTCGATGGCCTGTACCAGACTGTCCAGATCTCTGCCGACGACTTTCAAGCCCTGCGCCGATTCGTGAATTGCCTGGTGGTGCAGGCTGTTGACGCGCAGACGCTGGCGGCCACAGATACCCGAAATGCGTGAGTGCGGCAGCAGTGTCACGGTCTTGGTCGGCAGCAGGCCGGGCCGGTTGTGCGTCTTGTGGCGCATGCTGCGGATGTCCTGGTGCAGGTTGCCACCCAGTACGACGTTGATCAGTTGTGCGCCGCGACAGATGCCCAGTAGCGGCTTGTTATTGTCGAGAGCATAGCGAATCCAGCGGATTTCGAGGGCGTCGCGGGCCTTGTCGGTTTTTACCGGTTCGCGGATGTCGCCCTGGTAGTGCTCCGGCCCGATATCGTTACCGCCGCCGATCACCAGCGCATCGAAATCAACTTCGTCAGTGCCGTGGCGAGTGCTGATACGCACGGCTCGCGCGCCCGCCATCCAGAGTGCCAGGCGGGTACACCACCAGGCCGGCGCCCAGCGACGGGCGGCTCCGGTTACGCCAACCCGCGGTCGCGCAGCCATCCGTCCATGTACTCCACCCAGCTGTTGCGCTTGACGCCAAGCAATACGCGATGCTGGTCGAGGTAGCGGGCGGCGAGTTCGGACAGTTCTTCAGGTCGCTGCGCCAGCTCATCCACGGACCACCACACGTTCCAGCTGTCTGCCAGGGACCAGCCCACGCGATCGATGTGACAGTTGGGCAGTCGATAGTGAAAAGTCGGTCGCGCCTTGATGCGCCGGTCCGGAACGCTGTCCTGCACTGCGTGCTCATCCAGCTCACTGAGCAGCGGCAACATGTCGAGTGCCCGGTTGCGACTCGGGTTGTGCTGCAGGTAATCGGCGATCAACTGATCCAACGGGGGCGCCTGCGCCGTCGAAAACAGATGACGCAGGTAGGCCTCGGGATACAGATCCACGTAAGTGCTGGCGCGCCGCGTCAGGTCGACCTCGTGCGACTGCACCAGCCACCACTGCAACAGGCCGAAGGCCCTCAGGTAATTCCACACAGTGGCACTGTCCAGAGCGGGGCTGCGAGGGTTAATGTGCACACCATAGGCGGCGATGACTGAACTGGCGGTGCCTACTGCGCCGGCTTCGCGCAGTGCGTCTGTCAGAGGTCGCAGTGAGTGCAGCCGGTCTACGGCAACGGGCGGACAGACAATCTCTACCGGTACCACGAGCTCTGCTGCCTGGGAGAGCAGACCCACCCATTCGTCTGCGGGTGTGTCACCTGCTTCTTCCGCCTGCCGTTTCAGGAATTCCCAGTCCAGTTCAATGCCGAAGCGGCCGAGGCCGTCGATATCCAGGTCGCAGGCTGCGGCTGTCTGGTTGTGCCGGGTGGTTGTATAGACGCTTTCCAGGGCAGTAATTGTGTCGGCCAGGGACACGCCCGCGAACTCGATTTCAAAACCAACCGTACGCACGCTTCCCGTTTCATCGCAGCGGGCGCTGGGTTGCCTGAATTCACTGACAGCCACGTATGAGCCCGGCTCAGCCCTTCGGACCGAAAAGGAACCACGCCAGCAGGCCGAACAGGGGCAGGACCAGGATAACCAGTGTCCAAATGACCTTGGCACCGGTTCCCGCAGAACTCTGTACCGTCTTGATAATCGCGTAGATAGCCAGGGCCAGCCAGATCAGTCCCAGCAGCCCACCTGTTTCAATGCCCATAATTTTTGCCTGTGATATTCCCGCCGAGTTTCAGGATACCAGAAGTCGCTAGCATTGGGGCTGCGCACGTTCTTGCTCGTGCCGGAACAATGTGTGTAACAACGCGGTTTCTGGCATCACCAGGCGGCCTTGGGTAGACTGACGGTTGAGTCAAGCACGCGAGATTCAACATGTCTGGACTGACCCATCTCGATGAATCCGGCGCCGCCCACATGGTGGATGTGGGTGAAAAGGCCGTCACCCGCCGCAGCGCGAGGGCACGGAGCAGCGTGCGCATGCAACCCGCAACGCTGGCTATGCTGCGCGAAGGCAGCGTAAGCAAGGGGGATGTGCTGGCGACCGCACGCATTGCGGGAATTCAGGGCGCCAAACGCTGCGCCGAGTTGATCCCCCTGTGTCATCCGCTGATGCTGGAGGCGGTGGATGTAGAGCTGACCCTGTGCGACACACACCCCGGTGTCATCATCGAGGCGGAATGTCGCCTGAGTGCGCGCACTGGCGTGGAAATGGAGGCGTTGACCGCGGCATCCGTGGCAGCGCTCACGGTTTACGATATGTGCAAGGCGGTCGACCGGGGAATGTCGATCAGTGAAACGTTGCTCCTGAGCAAGCGTGGTGGCCGCTCCGGTGACTGGGAAAACACCGGGGCCAGGGGTTTACCGGCGTGAAGGTTCTGTTTTTCGCCAGTGTCCGCGAACAGCTGGGTTGCGATGTGCTTGATGTAGCCTGTGCCGAGGGCTGCAGTAGCACGGAGCGCCTCCGGCAGCAGCTTATAGTCCGCGGTGGTGAGGTCTGGCGCGAGGTACTCACGCAGCCCAATCTCATCTGCGCGGTAAATCAATCCGTGGTGCACGGGGATCAGGACCTCGCCGAGGGTGACGAGGTGGCGTTCTTTCCGCCCGTGACCGGGGGCTGAACGCCGGTGTTCACGATTTCCGTGCAGGCGCAGGACTTTGACCCGGGGGCACTGGAGAGCGAGCTGGTGGCGGACGGCGGCGATATCGGCGCCACCGTCTGCTTCACCGGCTACGTCCGGCGTGACCCGACGCGCCCCACGCTGTCCGGGTTATCCATCGAGCACTACCCGGGGATGACCGAGAAGCGCATGCGGGCAACCCTGGATGAAGCAGCGGAGCGCTGGCCGGTGCAGCGCGCGGGAGTGGTTCACCGCATTGGTCCACTGGCTATCGGCGAGCGTATCGTGTGGGTGGGCGTCGCGTCCGCGCATCGCGCTGCAGCATTCGCTGCCTGCGACTACATCATGGACGCCCTGAAAACGACGGTACCCCTGTGGAAGCGTGAACTCGGCCTCCCCGGCAAGCCCTGGGTAGAGGCGCGCGACAATGACAAGGCCCGCGCAGCGCGCTGGAAAAAAGGTATGCTATGACAACAGAGACCCGCGAGCTGCGGGATGCACTTGGCCAATTTGCAACCGGTGTATGCCTGGTAACTGCCGCAACCGACGACGGCCGTGCGCTCGCACTGACCGTGAATTCCTTTGCCTCTGTGTCCCTTGACCCGCCTCTGGTGCTCTGGAGTCTGCAATGTGACTCGGACATTTACGAGGAGTTTGCCACTGCCCAGCGCTATGCCATCAATGTACTGGCGAGTGATCACGAAACCTGGGCCAATCGCTACGCTATGAAGGATGGACACGCGCTCGACACGCGGCATTACGCGCCGGGCCAGAACGGCGCACCGCTTGTCGACGGCGCGCTAGCGGTGTTTGAGTGCAGTCTCGAGGCGACACATCCGGGCGGCGATCACGTCATCCTCGTCGGCCGGGTAACACGCTTCGCGCGCTCCGGGCCTGCGGCGCCGCTGGTGTTTTTTGGCGGCGCCTACCGTCGGCTGGCGGCGAATGAGGCAGCCTGATGAAGTTCTGCAGCCAGTGCGGCGACACGGTCACTTATCGCATTCCGACGGGGGACGATCGCGAGCGCGCAGTCTGTGATAGCTGCGACACGATTCACTATATCAATCCGCGAATCATCGTCGGTTGCCTGCCCGAGTATCAGGGGCGCCTGTTGCTTTGCCGAAGAGCGATCGAGCCGCGCCGGAACTACTGGACACTGCCGGCAGGCTTCATGGAAAACGGTGAAACCACCGAACAGGGCGCGGCGCGGGAAACCTGGGAAGAGGCGATGGCTCGCGCGGACGAAATGGCCCTGTATCGGGTTTACGATGTGCCCTACATCAATCAGGTCTACATGTTTTATCGCTGCCGCATAGCCGACGGACAGTATGGTGTCGGTCCCGAAAGCCTGGACACCCGCTTGTTTGCCCCGGCGGATATTCCCTGGGATGAACTCTCGTTTCCATCGGTGTATCGGGCATTGGCTTCTTACCTGCGCGACCGCGAGGCGGGCAATGCGTTTCCTGTCCAGGTCGAGACGATACTGAGGCGCCGCGACGCGGGGGGCTGAGCATTACTGAACTTGCCGTATGTCTCACCAGCTATTCTACGAAAACAGGAGTATCCCATGGCATTTCCCAAGGTAGGCAACCTGGCTCCGGCATTCACGCTGACCAATCAGGACGGTAACAAGGTGAGTCTCAAGCAGTTCCGAGACAGCCAGAATGTGGTGCTGTATTTCTACCCGAAAGCAATGACGCCTGGCTGTACCGCGCAGGCCTGTGGTCTGCGCGATAGCCAGGAAGAACTCGAGCAACTGGACACAACGGTTCTCGGTGTCAGTCCGGACCCGGTCGCACGGCTGGGCAAGTTTATCGAAAAGCAGGATCTCAACTTCACGCTGCTATCCGATGAAGACCATGCCGTTGCGGAAAAATATGGCGCCTGGGGCCTGAAGAAGTTCATGGGGCGTGAATTCATGGGTATTCTTCGCACAACGTTTATCATCGGCAAGGATGGTCGGCTCAAGCACATCATGGACAAGGTCAAGACCAAGAGCCATCACGACGACGTCATCGCCATCATCCGGGAGCTTGATCTCGCCGGCTGACGCGGGTCGCTGCCTCGATTATCAGAGTCAACGTCAACCGTATCCTCGCCGCAGCTTATGCAGGTTGATCCTGAGCTGACCGCCCGATGCTCACCGTGAATGCACCCGTCGTAAATTGCCCCGATGCGGTAAACCGGTTACATTGCGCGCCGTCATTCGAAAACCACAGCAACCCCGGAGAGTCACCCATGAGCTTTTTTGCCCAGGCACACGCGCAGTCAGGTCCACCATCGGGTGGCGGCGAACTTTTCCAGATCGTGTTCCTTGTGGGTTTGTTCGTATTGTTCTACTTCATTGCCATACGCCCCCAGCGCAAGCGCCAGAAAGAACACGCGGAGATGGTCGCCGCTCTGTCCAAGGGAGATGAGGTTGTGACCAGCTCCGGAATACTTGGCCGCATCAATGACCTCGATGACAATTATATGGTGCTGAACGTCGCCAACAATGTTGATCTGAAGTTCCAGCGCGTGCACGTGCATGCGGTTCTGCCCAAGGGCACGTTGAAGTCTATCGGATCCACATGAGCCCCGCCCTGAGGGCAGCAAGGTGAGCGACCTGATCGCCACCATCAACGCCTGGGCATGGGGGCCCGTTATGCTGGTGCTGCTCCTCGGCACTGGCATCTACCTGACGTTCGGCCTGCGATTGTTGACCCTCCGCCACATTCCCCGGGCGTTCGGTCTACTCGTGGGCGGTCGCACTGGCGACGGCGGCGGCGATATCTCGCCGTTCGGTGCCCTGATGACATCGCTCTCAGCGACCATCGGCACCGGCAATATTGCCGGCGTTGCGACTGCCCTGGCACTGGGCGGCAGTGGCGCGCTGTTCTGGATGTGGCTGACTGCGCTGTTCGGCATGGCCACGAAGTACGCCGAGGCCGTCTGCGCGGTGCGTTTTCGCGAGCAGGACGCCACCGGCATCTTCAGCGGTGGTCCGATGTACTACATCCGCAATGGACTGCACAAGCGCTGGCACTGGCTCGCCTATGCGTTTGCACTTTTCGGCGGGTTGGCGGGGTTTGGACTCGCCAATACAGTGCAATCCAACTCCATCTCCCAGGTGCTCAACGATACATACAGCGTGCCGCCGTTGCTGACCGGGCTTGTCCTGATGCTGCTGGTGGGTGCCGTAGTGCTCGGCGGCATCCGCCGCATTGCCACGGTCGCCAGCTACCTGGTCCCACTGATGGCCACTGCCTACATCCTTATGAGCGTGATCGTTATCCTCTTAAACCTCGGCGAGGTTCCCGCAGCGGTGGGTGAGATAATCCGGTCTGCTTTTACCGGCTCTGCCGCTGTCGGGGGCTTCGCCGGCGCCACGGTGTGGGCCGCGATTCGCTTCGGTGTCGCGCGCGGTATATTTTCCAATGAGGCCGGTCTCGGCAGCGCACCGATCGCCCATGCCGCGGCCCGCACCGACCAGCCGGTACACCAGGGCATGATTGCCATGCTCGGCACTTTTATGGACACACTGGTGGTGTGCTCGATGACCGGGCTGGTCATCGTTATCATGGACGTCCTGCCCAGCGGCATCAGCGGTGCGAGCCTGACCTCCATGGCTTTTGCCGAGGCTTTTCCGGGCGGGGAAATCATCGTCAATCTGGGCCTGTGTCTTTTCGGATTCACCACGATGATCGGCTGGTCGTTCTATGGCGAGCGTTGTCTGGTGTTTCTGTTCGGCACACGTGCCATCCTGCCGTTCCGGCTACTCTGGGTTTTGGCGATTCCCGTGGGTACTGTTGTTCAGCTGGAGCTGGTCTGGCTGGTCGCCGATACCCTGAATGCTTTCATGGCTGTCCCCAACCTGATTGCCCTGTTGCTGCTGGGGCCGCTGGTCTTCCGCATCTCTCGCGAGTACTTCGCCGCTGCTGGCGCGACCGCGTCCGGCGTCTGAGCAAACTGCCTTCCTTGCTACGGATCAGCGCGCTATGCTGGTCGACATGCCCGTCACCCTGCAGAACAAGCTCGTCATCGCGATCTCTTCGCGCGCATTGTTTGATCTCGGCGAGAGTCACCGTGTCTTTACCGAGCAGGGGCTTGCCGCTTATTCGGAGTACCAGGTGGCTCGCGAGGAAGAGCCGCTCGAGCCCGGCGAGGCGTTCCCGCTGGTACAGAAACTGCTGCGCATCAACGAGCGGCTGGACGGCGAGGCGCGGGTCGAGGTGGTGCTCCTGTCTCGCAACAGTGCCGACACCGGCCTGCGCGTCTTCAACTCAATACAGCATTACGGGCTGTCGATCAGTCGCGCGGCTTTCTGTGGCGGGGCCAGTCCATGGCGTTATATCAATGCGTTCGGCTGTCAGCTGTTCCTGTCCAACGAAGCAGAAGACGTGCGCTACGCGCTGGAGTGCGGTGTGGCGGCGGCGACCCTGATCTCGAGCAAAGGCGGCGGCGGTGCCGCGGATCAGCTGCGCTTCGCCTTTGACGGTGATGCCGTGGTGTTCTCGGATGAGGCGGAGCGCGTCTTCAAGGAAGAGGGCCTCGAGGCTTTTACCGCCAGCGAGCTTGCCTCGGCGCGCACACCGCTGAGCGGTGGACCATTCAAGGCTTTTCTTTCCGCTCTGCACCAGCTGCAGGAGGCCTTTCCCGCCGCCGAGTCCCCTATACGTACGGCTCTTGTCACCGCGCGCTCGGCGCCGGCACACGAGCGCGTCATTCGCACTTTGCGCGCCTGGGATATCCGCATTGACGAGTCCATATTCCTCGGTGGACTCGACAAGGCCGAATTCCTGCGCGCCTATCAGGCGGACGTGTTCTTTGATGACCAGGAATCTCACTGCCAGTCGGCGGGTTCACATGTCGCGACGGGTCATGTCCCGCATGGTGTATCCAATCCACCGGGCTGATTCCGGCGTTCGTTATAGCGCTTCAGTTGTCACAGGTCGGCTTTCATGGCTATTCTTCATATGCAGTGCCGGGTTGCACCCGTGAGCGAGGGGGAGTTATGAAGCTACAGCAGCTGCGCTATATCTGGGAAGTGGCACATCACGATCTCAATGTGTCTGCGACAGCGCAGAGTCTGTTTACCTCGCAGCCGGGGATCAGCAAGCAGATTCGCCTCCTCGAGGACGAACTCGGTGTCGAGATTTTCTCCCGTTCCGGCAAGCACCTGACTCACGTGACCCCCGCGGGTGAGGCCATCCTGGAAACAGCCGGCGACGTGCTGCGAAAGGTCGAAGGCATCAAGCACGTGGCGCAGGAATTCGCCGACGACCGCAAGGGTTCACTGTCTATCGCGACCACACATACGCAGGCGCGTTATGCCCTGCCGCCGGTCATTTCATCCTTTATCCAGCGCTATCCGGATGTTTCCCTGCACATGAACCAGGGCACGCCGATGCAGATTGCTGAAATGGCGTCGGAGGGGACCGTAGATTTTGCCATTGCCACAGAGGCCATGGAGCTGTTTTCCAACCTGGTCATGTTGCCCTGCTATCACTGGAACCGCTGCATCCTGGTACCCCGGGAGCATCCGCTGACACAGGTTTCCCGACTGTCGCTGCAGGATGTCGCGGCACATCCGATTGTCACCTACGTGTTCGGCTTTACCGGGCGATCCCGGCTGGACGAGGCCTTCTCCGCCGCGGGGTTGACCCCCAGGGTGGTTTTCACCGCCGCCGACGCCGACGTCATCAAGACCTATGTGAGACTGGGCCTCGGCATTGGCATCGTTGCTAGCATGGCGCACGACGACAAAACCGAGCAGGATCTCGTGGCGCTGGATGCCACGCACCTGTTTGCAGGCAGCGTTACGCGCATCGGCTGCCGCAGAGGCACTTTTCTGAGGGGCTTCATGTATCAGTTTATTGAGGATTTCGCGCCGCACCTCACGCGTGACGTGGTGCAGCAGGCGTTTGCCGCGGAGAATCGGACAGAGCTGGATAGTCTGTTCGAGGGGGTGGAGCTGCCCGTCTACTGACGGGTCGTGGACGCTCGACAATTTTCAAGTGCCTGCAGGAAAGCGCCGACCTTGTCGAAGGTTTCCTGGTACTCCGCGGCACAGCGGGAGTCGGCGACGATACCGCCACCGGCCCAGCAGTGCAGTTTTCCCTGATCGGCAACCATCGAGCGGATTGTGATATTGCTGTCCATGCGCCCGCTGTTGCACAGGTAGAAAAAACTGCCACAGTAGGCCTGACGCGGGTGCGGCTCGAGTTCCGCGATAATTTGCATTGCCCGACGTTTCGGCGCACCGGTCACTGAGCCACCGGGAAAGCTGTCCCTGAGCAGGTCGACTGCCGTGCGATCATCCTGCAGGTGCCCGCGGATGGTGCTCACCAGGTGGTGCACTGAAGGGTAGCTGCGCAGGGCAAACAATGAGTCAACCTGAATGCTGCCCGGCTGACAGCTGTGGCCCAGATCATTGCGTAACAGGTCCACGATCATCAGGTTTTCCGCCCGATCCTTGACGCTGTCCTGCAACTCCCGGGCAATCGCCAGATCACGGGCAGGATCGTCGCTGCGCGGGCGCGTGCCCTTGATCGGCTGTGTCGCTACCTCACCTTCCCGTAGCGAGATAAAGCGCTCGGGCGAGAGACACATCAGTGCCTGTCCGGCAGCAATGTCCATGTAGCCCGAGAACGCGGCTGCGGCGAGGGGGCGCAACAGACGGTAAGCAGCCAGCGGGTCGCCGGTATAGCGGGCGCTGAAGCGCTGGGCCAGATTGACCTGGTAGCAGTCCCCGGCCTGAATATACTGGCTGATACGCGCGAAAGCACCGGCATAGTCCGCGGCGAGCATGTTGGCGTTGAATTCTGTCTCCAGCGCGAAGCCTGCTGTCGGCGGCGCTGCGCTGTGTACCCGCTCGACGATCTCCGCGAGCTCGTTCCGCGCGATGCTGCCGTCGGCCACCAGCCAGCTCTCGCCGCGCAGGTGATCCTGAACGATACTCCATGGGTAGTAGCCGACTTGTGCGGCGGGCAATGCTTGCGCTGCGCCTGCGCTGTCATTGATGGTCAGACCGTGCAGGGGCAGACCGGCATCGTAGCCCAGGTAACCGATCAGACCGCCGCTGAATGGCAGATCGTGGCTGCGGGCTCGATGTGACAACGCTGCCGCCTTGTGCACCTTGTCGAGCCTGGCAAAGAAGGCGTCGACTGCCGCCGCATCGGGCGTTGCGCAGAGCGTGGCGCTGCGTTGCGGGTCTGGTGACGCGGCGATGAGGTCGTAGCGTCCGGCATCGCCGTGTCCGCAGCCGCTGTCGAGAAACACGGCGCCTGTCAGGTCGCGCAGGGTGGCGAAAACCTGGCTGCCGTCGGGATAGTAGGGCAGTGCAACACATTGTGAAGCAGCCGGCGGGGCTTCAGCTTCTGTCTTGACACCGACGTTATCACGGGTAACGGTGTATCTGCGGCGAGCCGTCATGAGACCTCGAAAGTTGTCATAAGACATTGTTTAGATTGACTTTGACGGGTTGGGCCGCTACTTTATCGCGGCGAATGAGCAGCAGTCCCGGCGCCAGGTAACAACAAAGGCAGCAATACAGGTAACGACACATGCAAAAACAAAAGCCTGCCGGCGTGTTCCAGCCCGCTAACCCGCCCTGCGCAACAACCCGCTACCTACCGACGCTCGCGTCTTAACGGTGAATTAATTTATGGCAGATAACAAGCGCCCGACCTTTGCTACGCTGGAAAATCCCTTTGCAAGCCCGAAGATATCTCGCCTGGGTGCGCCGGGGCAGGTCGCCACTGAGCCCGGGCGCTATGAGGAAACGCTGCAGGCAGGGGTGGCACTGCAGCGCCGGCCCTTCGAGGCCGCCGGTGTTCACAATACCCAGCGCCAGCATCTGAAGAACCGCATGACTGTGTGGGAGCGCATCCGCTACCTTGCCGACGGCGAGCCCACGGTGTACTACCAGAACTGGGGACCGAATCTCGATGGCGCCTCGCTGGTCACCGCCCTGATTCAGGTGGGTGGTCGCGATGTTGCGATCTATGGGCATGACTTCACCGTGCGCGCCGGCTCAATGGATGCAACTAACGGCAAGAAACTGGCGCGCCTGTTTGAGCTCGCTGGCAAGCGGCGGATTCCACTGGTTGGCCTCAACGATTCTGCCGGCGCCTACATCCCCGCCGGCGTCGGTGGCCTGGATGGTTACGCAGACGCGTTCACGGCCCTACGCAAGATCAGCGGCGTCGTGCCTAGCATTATGTGCATGTTCGGGTTCAACGCCGGTGGCGGCTCCTATCTGCCGCGCCAGGGCAGTTTCCTGGTACAACCGAATGATACATTCTTCGGTCTGACTGGCCCGGGTGTCGTCAAGTCCGTGCTTGGAGAGGATGTCACGCCGGATGAACTCGGCGGCCCGGGCGTGCACAGCCAGAGCGGTGTCACGGATTTTGTGGTCCCCGATGAGGTGGCGGCGCTACAGCGGGTGCGGCAGCTACTGAACTACCTGCCGAATAACAACGCCGAGCTGGCGCCACAGCAACCTTCATCGGATCCGGTAACACGTAAAACCTGGGATCTTGATATCCTGCTGAAGAAGGCGTTCAACTCCCCGACCGGGTTCAACACGCCTTTCGATATCAGCGTATTCATCCAGCAGCTCTGCGACCACGGGGACTTTCTCGAGGTGCAGGCGGAAAGAGCGCGCAATACAGTCTGCGCGCTCGGTCGCATGGGTGGCCATGTGATCGGTTTTGTCGCCAACAACTCGGCGGTTGCCTCCGGTCAGATCGATATAGACGCTGCCTACAAGAACGCGCGCTTCATCAGGTTCTGTAACCTTTACAACATTCCGGTTGTTTTTCTCGAGGATACAACCGGTTTCCTCCCCGGTCGTGAGCAGGAGGGACGCGGCATCGTGCAGGCGGGGCGCGCCATGCTGGATGCCATTGTCGACCTGCGCACGCCGCGATTCCTGGTTCTGGTACGCAATGCTTTCGGCGGCGCCTACGCGTCTTATAACAACTATCCGACGGGCGCCGATTTCGTTGTAGCCCTGCCGACGACGCGGGTCGCGGTCATGGGTCCGGCGGGTGTCGAGTACGTTTACAAGGACGAGCTACGCAAGCTGCGCGGATCTGTCGCAGAGCGTATCGCCGCCGAGACGGCCTCGCAGGAAAAGGCCGGATTGCCGAGCGAGGAAGCGATGCGCGCGGCACAGACCCTGGTTGGCGACTGGGTAAAGCGCGAGGAGCAGGAACTCGCCCGTCGTTACGAGCGCGAGCTGATGAATCCGAACGAAGCCCTGAGTCTCGGGTCGATCTCGCAGATCGTCATGCCCTGGGATCTGCGCCAGGTGCTGGCGGAGCAGATGGACTTCTGTCTGCGGCATTACACCGCCGAGCCGCTGCAATCCGTGCAGCGTGAGTTCCACTGAGGACCCCGCGCCGCAACCCCAACACGCCAAGGATGAACCCGTGTCAAACGAGCATTACCTTTACAACCCATTGATTCACGCCGAGCGCAGGCTGGGTGACTCCCGCTCGCGCTGGGTACAGCAGTTTGATTGTAGTGACATCGCACCGCTGATCATCTGCCGCGGTCCGATCCGCAAGGAAGCCATGGATGTATTTGCTGAAATGGGCATCACCCATTACGGCATACTGCTTTCCGAGAAGGACTCTATTGTCTATCAGAATGCGCTGGCGCCAGAACTGCGCAGTATGCTTCCCCAGGAGCGCATCCATCGCGTACCGGATTACACGGGTGCCAACAAGGAGGAGCGCGAACAGCGCATAACGCAGATCATTCAAATCGCCCATGACAACGGCTACAACGCGGTGTTTGCCGGCTATGGCTTCATGGCTGAGGACGAGACCATGGTGGCGGCCATGGAGTCCGCGGGACTGAACTTCATCGGGCCGTGCTCGCGCACAGTGCACGATGCAGGCCTCAAGGACGAAGCCAAGCGCACCGCGTTGCGCACCGGTGTCTCGGTCACCCCGGGCGTGGATAATGCGACGGCCCTGACCCTGCTCAAGCGCTACCCGGACGCCGAAGCGCTGCAGTCACTCGCCAGCGAACATGGCCTCGAGGTTGACCCGGGTGTATTTACGTCTGACATGCAGGTCGAGGACATTGCCGACCACGTTCTTGCCGCGTCCTATACCAAGGGCATTGATCTCTACACGGTGGACGAACTCTGCGAGACAGTGACTGACGTGGTGGCCGGGATGGCCGAGCAATACCCCGAGAACCGGGTGCGGCTCAAGGCCATCAGCGGTGGCGGCGGCAAGGGCCAGCGCATCCTCGGTAGCGGTGAATCCGCGCGCACACCAGAGCTGGTGCGCGAGATACTCAACGAGGTAAAGACGACGGGCGTCGGTGATAACAAGAATGTCCTGGTAGAGCTGAATATCGAGACGACCCGGCATCAGGAGATACAGGTCATCGGCAATGGCGACTGGTGCGTCAGCCTCGGTGGTCGCGACTGTTCCCTGCAGATGCATGAGCAGAAGCTGCTGGAGGTCTCGGTGACCGACGAGAGCCTGCGCGCCGCCGTGACACGCGCTCGGGACGAGGGGCGTCAGGAGG
Source organism: uncultured Alteromonadaceae bacterium (assembly GCA_964346555.1). GTDB lineage: Bacteria > Pseudomonadota > Gammaproteobacteria > Pseudomonadales > Halieaceae > Chromatocurvus. Next base: position 42,341 of record CAYFVJ010000001.1, read on the forward strand.
AAGCCCGGGTCCTCGAGCAGGATGTACGCATTCTGTCGGAGATGGAGGACGAGGCGGCGCGCTTTGGTGCCGCGGTCGGGCTCGACTCTGTCTCGACATTCGAGTGTATCGTCGATCGCGAGCGGCATTTTTTCATGGAGATGAACACGCGTATCCAGGTGGAACACCGCGTCACTGAGCTCTGCTATGCCCTGCGCTTCAGTAACCCGGATGACCCGGACGACGGGTTTACTGTGAATTCGCTGGTCGAGGCCATGGTGCTGCTCGCCACCCACGGCAAGCGCCTGCCGAAGCCCGAACGAATTCTGCGCCACAACGACAGCGTCGAAGCGCGGCTGAACGCCACCAACCAGGCCCTGCAGCCGAGCGCGGGTGGTGTGGTCGAGTTCTGGTCTGACGCTTCACCCGGTGAAATACGCGATGACCAGGGCATCAGCCTGCACAATCCGGATACCGACGTATTCATGAAGTACACGCTGGCCGGTGCCTACGATTCCAATATCGCCTTGCTGCTGACGGTAGGTGACACGCGACTCGACACCTATGAGCGCCTCGCGGAAACACTGCGCCGCACGCAAATGTCCGGCAGGGATCTGGCCACCAATCTCGAGTTCCACTACGGACTGGTCAACTGGTTTATCGGCAAGAACATCAATGCACGCCCGACGACGCGCTTTATCGTGCCCTATCTGACGGCCGTTGGTGAGCTGCGACAGCGCGCCCTCAACCTGGATCTTACGTATGCCTGGCGTCGTCTTGTCGAACGGGACTGTGCCGGGCTGGATACAGACACTGCAAAGGAACTCGCCGCGGTCATGCAGCGCAAGCAGACGCTGCTCCTGCGTCCACTGGAACTGATGCTGGATCAGCCCCATATTTTAAGCGGCTGGTTGAGCCGCAACCGCGATAGCTATACGGTGGAGGATGGCCGCATCCGCTGGAACGCCAACCCTGTCGCTCTGCTGCGGAAGCTGTACCACTACCTGAATATGGATGCCGGCGTTAAGGCGCCTGCCTCCCGGGTCATCTGGGACCATGACGATGAGGTCCTGCAGGCCGCCGGGGATTTCTACGCTACCCTGCACGATCGCCTCGGCGAGGACGATTGGCTGGCGCTGCGCAGCGTCCTCGGGGAGGAATCGCCGCCGCCGTCGTTCGGGGCGGCGCAGTGGCAGAACGTCAGAGCGGCACATCGGGGCTATCAGGCGGGTGCGCAGGTACTGGCGCTACTGCCGGCAATCGCCGAGGACACCGGCTTCTTTGAATTGTCGGTGAATCCCGACCTGAGCATGGCGATTCCCGAGCGTCTGCTGGACCCGGTGCATCAGGCGGAGATGGCCAAGGTGCTCGTGCCACCCCCGATCGCCAGCGCCGACGAGATCCTCGCCCAGAGCGGCGGCATGTTCTACGCCCGGGAAACACCCGACAGCGAGCCCTACATGCGCGTCGGCGATCATTTTGAGGCGGGGGATCCGCTTTATATCGTCGAGGTGATGAAAATGTTCAACAAGGTGTACGCGCCGTTTGCGGGCACTATTGAGGAAGTGCTGGTAGAGAATGACGGTGTGATCATCAGCAAGGGTCAGCCCCTGTTCCGCATCACGCCGGACGAGCGTATCGTCACCGAATCGGCGGATGACATTGCCACGCGGCGCCGTCGCGTTACCGACGCCTTCCTCGATCGGATAACGCAGTAACTGGAGAGAAGACATGCTTACCGCACTTGACCATATCGCTATTGCCGTGCCTGATTTCAACCGCGCCATCCAGCGTTTCATGGATGATTTCGGGCTGCCGTTCGACGGCACCGAGGATGTCGCGGATGCGCAGACATCCACGGCCTTCTTTCCGCTGCCGCCCACGCAGATTGAGCTGGTGCACCCGTTGAATGGCGAGGGTCCGATCGCCGCTTATCTCGAGAAGCGCGGTGGCGGTCTGCATCACTTGTGCTTCCGTTCCGACAATATCGTCGAAGACGTGGAGAGACTGCGGCAAAAGGGCTATGAGTTTCTCAGCGACGCGCCGTCGCCTGGCGCCCACGGATCACAGGTCATCTTCATCCACCCGAAAAGCTGTGATGGGGTTCTCATCGAGATCAACCAGCCCGGCGACGAACACTGAGGCGGGAGACAGACCATGACTGACCGCAGGATTTACGACAGGGACAGCACTGGCCTCGAGGCCTGGCGCGAATTGGCGACCCGGCAGATGAAAGGGAAGACGCCGGAGGATCTGACCTGGCACACGCCGGAACATATCGACGTCAAGCCGCTCTACACCGCGGCGGATACCGCCGATAACCCCTATACCGACACCATGCCGGGCCTGTCGCCCTACATCCGCGGTCCCCAGGCAACCATGTATGCCGGGCGACCCTGGACCATTCGCCAGTACGCGGGTTTCAGCACGGCAGAGGAATCCAATGCTTTTTACCGCCGGGCGCTGGCCGCCGGCGGTCAGGGCGTCTCGGTTGCCTTCGATCTCGCGACGCATCGCGGCTACGACTCAGATCATCCGCGGGTGACCGGCGATGTCGGCAAGGCCGGCGTCGCCATTGACTCCGTGGAGGATATGAAGGTCCTGTTTGACGGCATCCCTCTCGATCAGGTGTCCGTCTCCATGACCATGAACGGCGCGGTGCTGCCGGTGCTTGCCGGCTACATCGTCGCCGCCGAGGAACAGGGCGTGGATCAGGCGGATCTGGCCGGCACCATACAGAACGACATTCTGAAAGAGTTCATGGTGCGCAACACCTACATCTACCCGCCGGCGCCGAGCATGAAGATCATCGGCGACATTATTGCCCACTGCTCTCGCCACATGCCGCGTTTCAACACCATCTCGATTTCCGGTTATCACATACAGGAAGCGGGTGCCAACGCGGCGCTGGAACTGGCCTATACGCTGGCCGACGGCAAGGAATATATCCGCACTGCGCTGGCGGCAGGTCTAGGCATCGACGAGTTTGCGCCGCGGCTGTCCTTTTTCTGGGGTATCGGCATGAACTTCTACATGGAGATCGCCAAGATGCGTGCCGCCCGGCTCCTCTGGGCAGAGATCGTCGCGGAGTTCGAGCCGGAGAATCCGAAAAGCACCATGCTGCGCACCCACAGCCAGACCTCCGGTTGGTCCCTGACCGCCCAGGACCCCTACAACAACGTTGTGCGCACCACGATCGAGGCCATGGCGGCCGTGTTTGGCGGTACCCAGTCCCTGCACACCAATGCCCTTGACGAGGCGATTGCGCTGCCATCGGATTTTGCGGCGCGTATCGCCCGCAACACGCAGCTGATTCTGCAGGAAGAGACGGGCATTACCCACGTTGTCGATCCCTGGGGTGGCTCTTACATGATGGAGAGCCTGACCCGGGATATCGCCGACAAAGCACGCGAGCTGATGGCCGAGGTGGAGGAGGCAGGCGGTATGGCCAGCGCCATCGAGACCGGCATGCCGAAGCTGAGGATTGAAGAGGCGGCGGCGCGGAAGCAGGCGCGCATCGATCGTGGGGAGGACGTCATCGTCGGCGTAAACCGCTACCAGAGCGAGGCGGACAAGGCGGTGGAGATTCTCGAGATCGACAACGACAAGGTGCGCGAGTCGCAGATTGCCCGGCTCGAAGCGCTGCGCGCCGGTCGCGACGAGTCCGCGGTGGAGAAGAGTCTCGATGCGATCTACCAGTGCGCTCATTCCGGCGAGGGCAACCTGCTGGCTCTATGCATCGAGGCAACGCGCCAGCGCGCGACGGTGGGTGAGATTTCGGCGGCCATGGAGCGTGAGTTCGGGCGCTTCAACGCCCAGGCACAGACGGTGTCCGGTGTGTATGGCGCGGCCTTCGAGAGCGACGAGGGCTGGCAATCCATGCGCAAGGATATCGATGAGTTCGTCGAGGTACAGGGCCGGCGCCCGCGCATGCTGGTGTGCAAGATGGGACAGGACGGCCATGACCGCGGTGCCAAAGTGGTGGCAACCGCGTTTGCCGATGTCGGGTTCGATATCGATCTGTCACCCATGTTCTCCACGCCAGAGGAGGTGGCCCGGCAGGCAATCGAGAACGACGTCCACGTGATCGGCGCCTCGTCGCTGGCAGCCGGCCACAAGAGCCTGGTACCGGCACTCATCAGCGAGCTTCAGAAACAGGATGCATCCGACATCATCGTCATCGCCGGTGGTGTCATCCCCGAGGATGACTACCCCTTCCTGTACGACGCCGGCGTGAAATGCATTTTCGGGCCCGGCACACCGATTCCCGATGCTGCCCGCCAGGTGCTGGCAGCGGTACACGAGACGACTGCGACAGTCGAATGAGCGCGGTCGATCTCGACGCCCTTCAGCGCGGTGAGCGTCGGGCGCTGGCCAAGGCGATCACACTGGTTGAGAGTCGTCTGCCGCAGCATCGCGATGAGGCACAGTCCGTGCTCGAATCAGTGCTGCCGGCTACAGGGAACAGTGTGCGCCTGGGCATCACCGGCGTGCCCGGGGTCGGCAAGTCCACTTTTATCGAGGCATTCGGGCTGCATCTCATCGAACAGGGGAAGCGGGTGGCGGTGCTTGCCGTAGATCCGAGCTCGCCGCTTGCGGGGGGCTCAATACTCGGGGACAAGACCCGCATGGAGCAACTGTCGCGACGCGACGAGGCGTTTATCCGGCCGTCGCCCGCCGAGGGAGCACTGGGTGGCGTCGCCCAGAAGACACGTGAGACGCTGCTTTTGTGCGAGGCGGCGGGCTACGATGTGATACTGGTAGAGACCGTCGGCGTCGGCCAGTCCGAGTACCAGGTCGCGGCAATGGTGGATTTCTTCATGGTGCTCATGCTGCCCGGCGGCGGCGATGAACTGCAGGGCATCAAGAAAGGTATCCTCGAACTCGCCGATGCCCTGGTCATCAACAAGGCGGATGGACCGAGTGAGGAGCTGGCGGCGCTGGCGCGCCAGCATTACGACAGCGCCATGAGCCTGCTGCGGCACCCCGGTTTCTGGACGCCGCGGGTCATTACCTGTTCCGCCCTGCACCGCCGCAATATTGACTCGCTCTGGGAGATGGTGATCGCCTACTATCTCGAGGCCAAAGAGCGCGGTGATTTCGATCGCAAACGCGCGCGTCAGAATCGCGACTGGATGCATCAGCTGGTGCGTGAGCTGCTGATGCAGCGACTGGCATCGCAGCCGGAAATTCGCGCTATGCTCCCCGGACTCGAGGCGGATGTCGAGGCTGCCCGCATTACGCCCTACACGGCGGCGCGCCGGATTCTGGAACATTTCTGAAATACAGATGACGCCGCCCCCTCTTTAATCTTTGCCGCTCAGCGCAGCGCAGGCACGCCTGAGACTGACGCTACAGGTGCAGGCTGCGGAATCCCGGGTCGACCACGGAGTGCCGCCAGAGCTCCGCGAAGGCGTCGCTCTCGCGGGCACCGTCAGCACGGTCGTCCGCCCGGAAGAAGCCGTCGCTCTGGAGGTCCTCGGCGGGTGCGTACAGCACGCCGTCCCGGTCGCGGATAACGCAACAATGGCCGCGCCAGTCCGGGTGTTCCGGCAGATGGCGCAGGTGCACGCTGCTCGGCAGGCGTCGCGCCAGCGCCAGCAGACGATGACCGCGAGAGGTAATGGCTCGCGCATCGCTGACGAGGATCCTCACTCGCGCCTCGCGACCGCGTCGCACCAGTGCACTGATGGCGCTGACCAGTTCGCTGCGGTCAAATACCAGCGGCTCCAGGGCGGGGCTTAGAATATCGAGGTGGCGACGCGCGGTGTGCGCAAGAGCCAGGGTGAGATCCGCGAAAGGTTGTGGGTACTGTGCCGGGACGACATCGACTCGGCAGCCTGTGTAGTCCAGCTCGCGGCGCATGCTGACGTGTTCCAGGCCCGCCTCGAGAAACGTACCACCCTCCGGCACGAATCCCTGTCGCCGATAAAATTCTGCCGCCCGGGTCTGCGCGTGCAGATACACGGCGCGGAGGCCGCGGCGCATCGCCATATCGATCAGGACCGACATGACACGGGCACCGATGCCCGTGCCGCGGGCGTCTGCAAGCACAGCCATCCTGCCGATCTTGCCATCCGGCAGGAGCCTGCCGCAGGCGATGGCAATGGCCGGGCGGCCGGTTGGTTCGCGCTCCGCAAGCACGTGCTCCGCATCTGCATCCCTGCCGTCCCATTCGATGGCGGGCGGCACGCCCTGTTCCTCGACAAATACGCTTTCGCGTAGTTGTTGCAGCCTGTGCCGATCCCTGGCCCAGTCGGCGCGCCGCAAGGTGACAGGACCCGTACTCATCACCCGGTCAGTCCAGCATTCCGGCCTGGGCCTGTGCGTTACCGGTATAGCTGGCCGGGGTAAGTGCCAGAAGATCCTGCCTGGCGGCATCAGGCAGGCCATCGAGTCCGTCGATAAAGCTGCGCAGGCTTTCCCGGGTGATCGCCTGGCCACGTGTGAGTGCCTTGAGCTGCTCGTAGGGCTTTTCTACACCGTGGCGGCGCATGACGGTCTGCACGGCTTCGGCAAGCACCTCCCAGCTGTCTTCCAGATCGGCGTCGAGCTGCGCTGCGTTGAGTTCAAGCCTGCCGAGTCCTTTCTGCAGGGACGCGTAGGCAATCAGGCTGTAGCCGAAACCCACGCCCATGTTGCGCAGAGTGGTGGAGTCGGTCAGGTCGCGTTGCCAACGGCTGATCGGCAGCTTGTCGGCAAGGTGACCGAACACGGCATTGGCGAGGCCGAGGTTGCCCTCGGCGTTCTCGAAATCAATTGGATTGACCTTGTGCGGCATGGTCGACGATCCGACCTCGCCGCCGACTGTCCGCTGGCAGAAGTAGCCCAGCGATATATAGCCCCAGACATCCCGACTCAGGTCGATGAGGATGGTGTTAATGCGCGACATGCAGTGGAACAGCTCGGCCATGTAATCGTGCGGCTCGATCTGCGTGGTCCACGGATTGAACTCCAGGCCCAGGGATTGCACGAACTCGCGCGCGTTCGCTGTCCAGTCCACGTCAGGATAGGCGCACACGTGTGCGTTGTAATTGCCGACCGCACCGTTACTTTTGCCCAGGTAGGCCTGGGTGTCGAGAGCTGCGAGCTGGCGGTCCATGCGCGCCACCACGTTCGCGAGCTCTTTGCCGACCGTGGTCGGGCTGGCGGTCTGCCCGTGCGTGCGCGACAGCATGGGTTGCGCCGCGAAGTCCGTAACCAGCGCACGCAGCGTGCCGCGAATCGAGGTCAGGGTGGGGTGGATGACACCGCGCATGCCATCGCGCAGCATAAGGGCATGGCTCAGATTGTTGATGTCCTCGGAAGTGCAGGCAAAGTGCACGAATTCGCTGACTGCGTCGAGCTCCGGATGCCCGGCGATGCGCTGCTTGATGAAATACTCCACCGCCTTGACGTCGTGGTTGGTTTCTCGCTCGATGTCTTTTATCTGCGCAGCCTGGTTGATGTCAAAGTCGCTGACAATTTTGTCCAGCACGGCAGCGGCGTCAGCTGACAGGTCTGCCACCTCGGGTATACCGGAGTGCGACGCAAGCCGCTGTAGCCAGCGCACCTCGACCTCCACGCGCCGCCTGATAAGTCCGTATTCGCTGAAAATATCCCGTAGAGCCGCGCTTTTTTCCGCGTAGCGGCCATCGATCGGGCTAACCGCGGTGAGTGTGGACAGGTCCATCTCTCGCTCCGGAAAATGCGCGATATTACACCACTCCCAGCTCTCGCGACAGCGACTGACTCACTGCCAGGAGCCTGCGTCGCTGCAGTACCAGCTTCCAACGACGTCCCCCGAGCTGGCGCCAGAGGAATGCGGCGCGAATGCCGGCCAGCAGCAGCGCACGGATTTTTTCTGCCGTTTGCCGGTCCTGCAGATGCTGTGCGCTACCCGTGACCTTGATGCGAAAGCGCAACTGGCTCAGCGTGTCTTCGTAAATGCCGGCAACGCTGTGACAGACCTCGCCGACTTGGTCGCTGAAGTGCTCGGCCTTGAAGCTGGCGTGCTGCAGTCGCGAATGCACCACGCCCATCATTGCGGCATCGGCGGCAAAGCGTCGTTCCAGGTAAAGCAGCGCAAACACATAGCGTGTGACGTCGCGATACTCGGGTGCCTGCCGGCTCGCAAGAATCGTGGACAGTGTGTCGAGCCCCAGTTTGACGCCCGCGGCCCCGTCAAAGACAGCAGCGGCATCCTCGGCGTCAAAGCGGAACAGGCTGTGTATCGAGGACCGCAGAAACTGCTCCGGGTAACTCCCGGTTCGTGACAGCTGGTCGACCAGCCGCGCAGCCTGGGCGACTCCGGCGAGCGCCAGGGCCTGTTGCTCCAGTTCACGCATCGCTGGAGCCGTGCGCGTTTTCTATGACGGCGCCGCCCAGGCACTCGTCGTCGCAGTAGAAAACGATGGACTGTCCCGGTGTCACTGCGCGCTGGGGCCGGTCGAAATCGACGCGCAGTCCGTCGCCCGACGCGAAGACTCTGCAGGTCTGGTCTGCCTGGCGATAGCGTATGCGAGCGTGGCAGGTGAGAGGCAGCGGCGGCGGTTCGCCCGCGACCCAGCATGGCCGACCACTAAACAGGGTGCGCTTGAGTAACGCCGGGTGTTCGTTGCCCTGAACCACAAGCAGCTCGTTGCGATCGAGGTCTTTGTCGGCGACATACCAGGGCGCATCGCCCGCATCGGCGCGACCGCCAATGCCCAGGCCCTGGCGCTGTCCGATTGTGTGATACATGAGTCCCTGGTGGGTGCCCAGGTGCTCACCGTCGAGGTTGACGATGCGCCCTGGCTGCGCCGGCAGATACTGCTGCAGAAAATCCCGAAAGCGCCGCTCACCGATGAAGCAGATCCCGGTGGAGTCCTTCTTGTCGTGCGTGACCAGTCCCTCGGCAGCGGCGATCCTGCGAACTTCGGGCTTGCACAGGTTGCCGAGCGGGAACAGGGTGCGTTCAAGGGCTTCGCTGTCGACGGCATGCAGGAAATAAGTCTGGTCCTTGTTGCTGTCGCGGCCTTTCAACAGCGTAGCCCTGGCATCGCGCTCGCCGCGGCGCGCATAGTGGCCGGTGGCGATACGATCGGCACCGAGCATCAGGGCATAGTCCAGAAAGGCGCGGAACTTGATCTCGCGGTTACACAGAATATCCGGGTTTGGCGTGCGCCCGGCGCGATATTCGGACAGGAAGTGCTCGAATACGTTGTCCCAGTACTCCGCCGCAAAATTGGCGCCGTGGAGCGGGATGCCGATACGCTCCGCCACAGCCTGTGCGTCGGCGTAATCCGCCTTTGCCGTGCAGTACTCGGTACCGTCGTCCTCGTCCCAGTTTTTCATGAACAGCCCTTCCACGGCATAGCCTGCACGCTTCAGCAGCAGGGCGCTGACGGAGGAATCGACGCCGCCCGACATGCCGACGATGACTTTGCTGCTGGCGTTGGTCATGGCGAGTCCAGGAGCTATCCGGTGCCGCCGCGGGAAAGCGGCAGGCGTTGCTTATACTGCGTAGTGTATTCTATCAGAAAGCCCGTCGAGGTCGGCGTCAGTGACTCTGCTTGCGGGCCGGTGCCCAGGGGGATGCCCGCGGGCGAATCTGGTACACTCGAACGGCTTCTGGGGAGTGTTTGCCACTTCGCGATTAAACAACTGAACAACACTGTATTGGAGTAGATCGATGGGCTATAAGCACATACAGGTGCCCGGCACGGGTGAACGTATCGCGGTGAACGAAGATTTCAGCCTGACCGTTCCGGATAATCCAGTTATTCCCTACATCGAAGGCGACGGCATTGGTGTGGACATTAGCCCGGTCATGATGCGCGTCGTCGATGCGGCAGTCGAAAAGGCCTATGCCGGCAAGAAAAAGATCTCCTGGATGGAGATCTACACCGGTGAAAAGGCCGCAGAGCTGTACGAGGGTGACTGGTTTCCGGAAGAGACCCTGGAGGCAATCAAGGAATACTCCGTCGCCATCAAGGGTCCACTGACGACGCCCGTGGGCGGCGGTTTTCGGTCGTTGAATGTGGCGCTGCGCCAGGAGCTTGATCTTTACACCTGTCTACGCCCGGTGCGCTGGTTCGAGGGAGTACCTTCGCCCGTGAAGCGGCCGGCAGATTGTAATATGGTCATCTTCCGCGAGAATTCCGAGGACATCTATGCCGGGATCGAATATAAGGCCGGCACTGAAGAAGCCCAGAAGGTGGTTGATTTCCTGATCAACGAGATGGGCGTTACCAAGATCCGCTTCCCCAGCGAGGTCGGTATCGGCGTCAAGCCGGTCTCGGAGGAGGGCAGCAAGCGACTCGTGCGCAAGGCGATACAGTACGCCATCGATCAGGATCTGCCCTCGGTTACGCTGGTACACAAGGGCAACATCATGAAGTTTACCGAGGGTGCCTTCCGCGACTGGGGCTATCAGCTGGCTGAGCAGGAATTCGGTGCGCAACTGCTTGATGGCGGTCCCTGGATGCGTATGGAGAACCCGCAGACCGGCAAGGAGATTGTTATCAAGGACGTTATTGCCGATGCCATGTTACAGCAGATCCTGACGCGGCCGGGGGATTACAGTGTGGTCGCGACCCTCAACCTGAACGGTGATTACCTGTCGGATGCCCTGGCGGCACAGGTGGGCGGCATCGGGATCGCGCCTGGCGCCAATCTGTCCGATACTGTCGCGCTGTTCGAGGCGACTCACGGCACTGCGCCTAAATACGCCGGCCAGGACAAGGTCAACCCGGGTTCCCTGATTCTGTCGGCGGAAATGATGCTGCGTCACATAGGCTGGGGGGAAGCGGCAGACCTGATCATCAAAGGCATGGATGGTGCGATTCAGAATGGCACCGTCACTTACGATTTTGAACGCCAGATGGAAGGCGCTGAACTGGTCAGTAGCTCCGGTTTCGGCGAGAAAATGATCGAGCAGATGTAGCGCCCGACGCCAGCGGGGGCCCGTCCTGGCGGGCCTTTTAGTGTTTGAAAATGATACGATCGATGGCGCTATGGAAGAGTTCCGGCACGCTCGCACCGCTGGGATTCGTTCTTAAAAGCCTTATAATAGAATTAATGCCATGATTTCAGCGGATGTCAGGACCTATTCTGTGTCAATCAATGATCACTTACCGGCTACTGTGCGGATAACTGCTTCCAAGCAGCAGTCGGACTCCGATAGCGGTACCGTCGCAGAAGATGTCAGCCCTGCCGTAAAAAAGCCCCCCTTGTTCAAGGTGGTGCTATTGAATGATGATTACACGCCAATGGAGTTCGTCGTCGAGGTGTTGGAAACCTTTTTCTGCATGAATCGCGAGCAGGCCACCCAGGTCATGTTGACGGTGCATACGCGCGGCAAGGGCGTCTGCGGTATTTTTACCCGTGACATTGCGGAAACAAAGGCGGCGCAGGTCAATCAGTACGCCCGGGAGCATCAGCATCCGCTCCTGTGTGAAATAGAAGCAGCAGAGGGGTGAGAGCCCCGGGAGCATCAGCATGCTGAGCAAGGAACTGGAACAAACCCTGAACGACGCGTTCCGCGCTGCTCGGGCCCGCAGGCATGAGTTCATGACCGTCGAGCACCTGTTGCTTGCCCTGCTCGACAATAACGATGCGATTCGCGTTCTCAAGGCCTGCGGAGCCGAGATAAGCGCACTGCGCGGGGACCTGGTCGAGTTCATCGACTCCACGACCCCGCTGATCCCGGAGACGGACGAGGAGCGCGAAACCCAGCCGACTCTGGGTTTTCAGCGCGTGCTACAGCGCGCAGTTTTTCACGTGCAATCCTCGGGTAAGAGTGAAGTTACCGGGGCGAATGTCCTGGTGGCGCTGTTCAGCGAGCAGGAGAGCCAGGCAGTTTATTTTCTCAAGACCCAGAGCGTGACACGGCTGGACGTTGTCAACTACATCACCCACGGAATTTCAAAGGTCGGCGACGAAGATATGGATGAAGAGCGCGGCGGAGCAACAGCGCCGGAGCAGGGCAGTGAAGAAGGTGAGGCCAATCCGCTGGACTCGTATTCCACCAACCTGAATGCGGAAGCCGAGGCGGGTCGCATCGATCCATTGATCGGGCGTATTCACGAGGTGGAGCGCGTGGTTCAGGTACTGGCGCGTCGGCGCAAAAATAACCCACTGTTGGTGGGTGAGTCGGGCGTCGGCAAGACGGCGATCGCCGAAGGGCTTGCCAAGATGATTGTCGACGGTGAGGTGCCGAGCATGCTCAAAGATTCCTGCGTGTATGCACTGGATCTTGGCGCGTTGCTGGCGGGCACTAAGTACCGCGGAGATTTCGAGAAGCGTTTCAAAGGCCTGCTCGCGGAGCTCAAGCGTCGCGAGGGTGCCATACTGTTCATCGATGAGATACATACCATCATCGGTGCGGGCGCGGCCTCGGGCGGCGTCATGGATGCCAGCAATCTGCTCAAGCCTCTGCTCACCTCGGGCAGGTTGAAGTGCATCGGCTCGACAACGTTCCAGGAATACCGCGGCATATTCGACAAGGACAAGGCGCTTAGTCGACGTTTCCAGAAAGTCGATGTAATGGAGCCGAGCCCGGAAGATGCCTACAAGATTCTCAAGGGCCTGAAGTCGCGCTTCGAGGAGCATCACGCGCTGCGCTACACCGACAATGCACTGCGCACGGCAACAGATCTGTCGGCCCGCTATATCACCGACAGGTTCCTGCCGGACAAGGCAATCGACGTAATAGATGAGGCGGGAGCCTACCAGCAGCTGCAGGCGCCATCAAAGCGCAAGAAAGTGATCGGCAAGGGTGATATCGAGGCAGTGGTGGCAAAAATTGCGCGTATTCCACCGAAAACGGTCAGCAGCAACGACAAGGAAATCCTGCAGAAGCTCGAGAGCAACCTGCGCATGGTGGTGTTCGGGCAGGACGAAGCAGTATCCAGTCTCGCGACTTCGATCAAGATGGCGCGCGCGGGTCTGCGTGGCGGTGATAAGCCGATCGGCTCTTTCCTGCTTGCCGGACCTACCGGTGTCGGCAAGACAGAAGTCACACGCCAGCTCGCGCGTATCCTCGGGCTGGAACTGATTCGCTTCGATATGTCGGAGTACATGGAGCGGCACACGGTCTCGCGTCTGATCGGTGCGCCGCCCGGCTATGTCGGATTTGATCAGGGTGGGTTGCTCACAGAGCAGGTGACCAAGAACCCGCATGCTGTCATTCTCCTGGACGAGATTGAAAAAGCGCACCCGGAGGTCTACAACCTGCTGCTGCAGGTAATGGATCACGGGACGCTGACCGACAACAATGGGCGCAAGGCGGATTTCCGCAACGTGATTCTGGTCATGACCACCAATGCGGGGGCCGAGAGTATGAGCCGGCGCAGCATCGGCTTCACATCTCAGGATCACAGCACGGATGCCATGGAGGCCATCACGCGTATGTTCACGCCGGAATTCCGCAACCGTCTCGACAGCATCGTCCAGTTTGAGCCCCTCGGCGAAGACGTGATACTCACTGTCGTCGACAAGTTTATCGCGGAGCTGCAGGGTCAACTGGATGAGAAACGCGTCACGCTGGATGTGGATGAGGACGCCAGGCTCTGGCTTGTAGAAAAAGGCTACGATGAACGCATGGGTGCGCGTCCTATGGAACGGGTCATTCAGGAAAACATCAAGAAGCCCCTGGCGGAACTGGTGCTGTTCGGCGCGCTGGCCCAGTCGGGTGGAACAGCACTGGTGCGCCTGAATGCAGCGGGAGATGGACTGGATGTGCGCGTCGAAGAGGAGGAGGCGGCTCTGGAAAGCAGCTGACTTGCAGCTGGGCAATCTACCGGTGCTTGAACACTCGTGAAGAGTGTTCAGCGTTCCCGGTAGGTTATCCGTCCCTTGGTCAAATCATACGGGGTCAGCTCGACACGAACCTTGTCACCCGTCAGAATACGAATATAGTTTTTGCGCATTTTCCCGGAGATATGCGCCGTGACAATGTGGCCGTTCTGCAACTGTACACGGAATGTAGTGTTGGGAAGGGTATCGACGACCTCGCCTTCCATCTCAATCTGATCTTCTTTTGCCATGTGGCCTCGACGTAGTCAAAAACGAAGCGCGTATTCTGCCGCAAATGGTGCGTAAGTTCCACTGTTTCAAGGGTGCGTGTCGCGCTCAGGAATCACTCGCCAGAATATCGTCGTCTGCTTTTTGCCAGCGATTGTCGAGCAATAGTTCCAGTGGCCGGTAGTCCGACTTATAGGCCATCTTGCCGCAGTTCCTGATCCAGTAGCCCAGATACAGGTAGGGCAGGTCTACCTCCCGGGCAGTTTCGATTTGCCACAGAATGGCGTAGCGCCCGAGGCTGCGAGAACTTTCATCCGGGTCGTAGAATGTATAGATGGCGGACAGGCCATCCAACATGACATCGACCACCGCGATGGCGACGAGCTGTTCCCCGGCGTGGAAACGATAGTAGCGGGTACAATCCCAGGCATTGCTGAGAAATGACTGGTACTGATCGCGGTCTGGCGGGAACATATCGCCGTCGGAATGCCGTTCCACGATATAGCGATGGTATAGATTATAGGCCGCGTCGTCGTCGATATTGTCCGTGCGCGTGACGGTCAAATCGCTATTCTGACGCCACGTGCGACGCTGCGTACGGTTTGGGCGGAACGACTTGACGGGAATTCTGGCGGAAATGCAGGCGTTGCATTGTCTGCAATTGGGCCGGTAGACATGCCCGCCACTACGCCGGAAACCCAGCAGCGACAGACGCGTATACAGCGCCTGGTCGATGGGCTGTCGCGGATCGATAAACACAGTAGTCGCCTCTTGATCTTCAAGATAGCTGCAGCGGTGGGGATAGGTGGTGTAGACCTTCAGGTCTCGCAGTGACGATGTCACAAGAGATCTCCGCAACGATCCGGCAAATGCCAGGCGTCTGATGATATGTCGTTGGCTTGGCTGCGCGCAAGCCATTGCTCAAAATCTGTCCGAGAGATGTTGCGAGCGCCCAGGCTGTTCATGTGATCGCTTTCTACCTGACAGTCGATCAGGTCGCCGCCTGCTCTCTCGAGCAATCGTACCAGAGCCACCAGCGCCACCTTGGATGCGTCAGTGCGGTGGCTGAACATGCTCTCACCAAAGAACGTTCTGCCCAGACAGACGCCGTACAGGCCACCCACCAGGTCACCGCCCGGGTCGCTGACTTCGATGCTGTGCGCGATGCCCTGCCGGTGCAGGTGGGTATAGGCACGCAGCATGCGTCGGTTTATCCAGGTGCCGCTCTGTCCGCGGCGGGCGCCGGCGCAGGATCGCATGACGTCGCCGAACGCACGGTCCACGCCAAGGCGAAACGCGTTGCGCCGCAGCGTTTTGCGCAGTGATCGGGAGATATGCAGACCGGAAAGAGGCAGTACCGATCGCGGGTCCGGGCTCCACCAGAGTACCGGTTGCGGCTCCTCGAACCACGGAAAGATGCCACGGCGATACGCCTCGACCAACCGGGGGATTTCCAGCTCTCTGGTGACCGCGAGCAGGCCGTTGGGATTCTCCAGCGCCGTCATGCTCGGCGGCAGGGGATCTTCCGGTTCAAGGAGCTGCAGCAGCGACACGCGTTCCTACCGCGTGGCTCAGGCGTCGGCCAGTGCGTCGAGGTATTTCTCGGCATCCAGGGCTGCCATGCAGCCGAAACCCGCTGACGTCACGGCCTGGCGGTAGACGTGGTCGCCGACATCGCCAGCGGCAAATACTCCGTGAGTACTGGTGGCGGTGGCGTTGCCTTCGGTGCCGCTGTGAATGGTGATATAGCCGTTTTTCATCTCCAGCTGTCCGCTGAACATGTCGGTGTTGGGTTTGTGGCCGATAGCGATGAAGACGCCGGCGACGTCAATGTCGCGGGTGCTGTTTTCCAGCGTGGATCGCACGCGCATGCCGGTTACGCCACTGTCGTCGCCGAGAACCTCATCGAGTACGTGATCCCAGAGGATGGTGACCTTGCCTTCAGCGGCGCGCGCGAACAGGCGGTCCTGCAAAACCTTTTCCGCGCGCAGACTGTCCCGGCGGTGCACCAGGATCACTTCCGAGGCCAGGTTGGCAAGGTAGAGTGCCTCTTCCACCGCCGTGTTGCCGCCACCGATGACAGCTACCTTCTGGTTGCGATAAAAGAAGCCGTCGCAGGTGGCGCAGGCACTGACACCCTTGCCCATGAAGGCTTCCTCGCTGGGCAGGCCAAGGTACTGCGCCGATGCGCCCGTCGCAATGATCAGGGCATCACAGGAATAGGTGCCGGTGCCCTCGAGGCGCATCGGTCTGGCGGTCAGGTCCACCCGCTCGATGTGATCAAAAATGACCTGGGTATCGAAGCGTTCCGCGTGCTCAAGCATCTCCTGCATCAGCTGGGGTCCCTGCAGGTCCGCCGGACCGCCCGGCCAGTTCTCCACCTCAGTGGTTGTGGTCAGCTGGCCGCCTTGCTGAATGCCGGTAATCAATACCGGTGCCAGGTTGGCGCGAGCGGCATATACGGCCGCGGTGTAGCCTGCCGGGCCTGAACCGAGAATAATCAGTTTGTGGTGCTGCACGTCACTCATCGGGTCGATGTCCTGTTGCGTTCATGCTCTATCGGGTTGCCTGCGCAGCCAAGCGGATGGCTGCGGTGCGCGTCGCTATCGATCGTGTGCCGGACGCTACGCAAGACCTTAATGGTAAAGTAAAGCGACGACGTCGGCAAAGACGCTAGAATCATTTTAAAATATCTCTTTAAATTTTTGAAAAGAATGGAAAATTAGTGAAAACTATACAGGTGATCCAGATGGGGCATTGCTTTGGCTACCGCTGACAGGAAATCTACCGCCCCCGGCGGCACGGTGTTGCGATCGCGACTGCGTGAGGGCGCCTTCATCGCAATCACCGCTGCCTGCGCTTATCTGTTGCTGGCGCTGCTCAGCTACAGCAGCGGCGACCCGGGCTGGTCGGCGACGGGCAGCCCGGGTGGAGTGCGCAATCTCGGCGGCCCCGCCGGGGCCTGGCTGGCCGATGTCAGTTTCTCGCTCGTGGGGTATGCGGCCTACCTGTTTCCTCTCATGCTCGCCTACCGCGCCGCCGTCATCTTTGCGCAGAGACACAGCGCCGGCGGCATCGACTGGACTTACGTGAGCCTGCGGTTCCTCGGCCTGATACTGGTGATGGTCGCGGTCACCGCGATCGCGGCGCTCAACGACAGCAGTGGGTCCGGCCTGCCCCAGGGCGCCGGAGGTATTTTCGGTCAGTCTATCGGCAGTGCTTTCAACGATGCCTTCAATGCGATCGGTAGCCGGCTCATCCTGGTCTCCGTGTTTCTGTTCGGCATGACGATATTCACCGACCTGAGCTGGATGCGCCTCATGGAACGTCTGGGCGGCTGGGCCATCAATGGCGCGAGAGTCACGCGCGGCTGCATTCTTCGCATGGTAGACGCAACGCGCGATCGCCGCCATCGCGAACGTCAGCTGCAGGCGCGCAAGGCGGTAATAACGCAGCATGTCGAGAAGGAAAAAAAGCGCACACCGCCGAAAATCAAGGCCCTCGAAGCCAATACCGAAACCAGCGAGCGCGTAGAGCGCGAGAAGCAGAAGCCGCTGTTCGACAACCCGGTGACGGGTGAACTGCCCCAGTTTGAGCTGCTTGATGCCGAGGTCAAGGATCCTTCCCGGGGCTACTCGCCGGAGGCGCTGGAGAAACTGTCGAAAGTACTGGAGCTGAAGCTCGCGGATTTCGGTATCAGCGCAGAGGTCACAGCCGTGTTCCCGGGGCCGGTGATCACGCGTTTCGAACTGCAGCCCGCCCCGGGGGTCAAAGTTTCCCGTATTTCCAATCTGGCGAAGGATCTGGCGCGCTCACTCGCGGTCATCTCCGTGCGGGTGGTCGAAGTGATTCCGGGCAAGAGCGTGGTGGGTATAGAGATCCCCAACGAGGACCGGGAGGTGGTCAACTTCCGGCAGGTGCTGTCCTCGCCTACGTTCGACCGCAACAAGTCGCCGCTGACGCTTGCGCTCGGCAACGATATTTCGGGGCATCCGGTGGTGGCTGATCTCGCCAAGATGCCGCACCTGCTGGTCGCCGGCACCACCGGATCGGGCAAATCGGTAGGCGTCAATGCCATGCTGTTGAGCCTGCTGTATAAGGCGACGCCGCAGGATGTGCGCCTGATGCTGGTAGACCCGAAAATGCTCGAGCTATCGGTGTACGATGGCATACCGCACCTGCTGACACCGGTGATAACCGACATGAAGGATGCGGCCAACGGCCTGCGCTGGTGCGTGGCTGAAATGGAGCGCCGCTATAAACTGATGGCGACGCTGGGTGTGCGTAATGTCGCCGGCTACAACCGCAAAGTGGAGGAAGCGAAAAAGTCCGGGACCCCGCTGACAGACCCGTTCTGGACGCCCGACCCCATTCTGCAGATGACTGATGAGGAGCAGTCTGCACCAGCGCTGGAGCGCCTGCCTTTCGTGGTCGTTGTGGTCGATGAATTTGCCGATATGATGATGATCGTCGGTAAAAAAGTGGAGGAACTGATCGCGCGCATTGCGCAGAAGGCACGCGCGGCGGGTATTCATCTCGTTCTGGCAACCCAGCGCCCGTCAGTAGACGTCATTACCGGTCTGATCAAGGCCAACGTACCAACGCGCATTGCGTTCCAGGTCAGTTCCAAGGTCGATTCCCGCACGATTCTCGATCAGGGCGGGGCGGAGCAGCTCCTCGGCTACGGAGACATGCTGTACCTGCCTCCGGGGACCAGTATGCCGACGCGCGTACACGGCGCGTTCTGTTCTGACGATGAAGTGCATCGCGTGGTGTCTGACTGGAAGCGGCGCGGCGAACCGGATTACATAGACGGACTCCTCGATGAGGGCAGCGGTACGCCGGTGACACCCGGTGAAATGCAGACAGACGGAGAGCCGGAAAGCGATGCACTGTACGACGAGGCCGTGCACCATGTTACGCAGAGCCGCCGAGCCTCGATATCCAGTGTTCAGCGCAAGCTGCGTATCGGCTACAACCGGGCGGCGCGGCTGATCGAGACCATGGAGGCGGCAGGCGTGGTGTCGGCCATGGGCAGCAATGGCCAGCGCGAAGTGCTGGCCCCGCCCCCGGTAGGAGACTGACAGTGATACAACGGTACACACAGCATGCAAACGACTGGCGGAATATGCTGCTGGCGGTTCTGCTGGCGATAGCACCCGCCGCCGCGGCAGAGCCCGGGCCCGCAAACGGCGCCGCAGATCGATCGGCCGAGCGCGCCCTCGGTGCCAGGCTCGACGAGATTGCGCAGCTCTCGGGACGCTTTCGCCAGACCGTCTATCCGCAGGCCGGCGGCCGCGCGACCGTCTCGACGGGTGAGTTCAGGTTGCAGTCGCCCGGGCGTTTCCTGTGGCGTATCGACGCGCCGGACAACCAGCTGGTGGTGACCCGGGGCGAGTATCTGTGGCACTACGATGCGGATCTGCAGACGGCGACACGACGGCCGATCGATGCAGTGGCGAGTGCGCCCCTGCAGGTGCTGGCTGGAGACCGGGAAAGTCTGGCGCGGGATTTTGCCGTAACCCGTAGCGGTGAAGCATCCTATACCCTGATCCCGCGCAATGCGGACGCGGGTTTTCAGTCCCTGGAACTGACTCTCGATGCCGGGATACCCAGGGAACTGGCGATTGTCGATAACCTTTCACAGCGCATCGAGATCAGCCTGGACGCTGTGTCCACCGACGCAATCGACGCCGATGTCTTCGACTTTACGCCACCCGATGGCGTCGATGTGTTTATCCACGATGCCTGAGGCGGGCGATCTGTTCGACAGCGGTCAGGACAACAGTGTCTATGAGCCGCTGGCGGCCCTGCTCAGGCCCACCAGCCTGGATACCTTTGTCGGCCAGGCTCACCTGTTGGGCCCGCACAAACCCCTGGCGCACGCGATCGCATGCGGTCAGCTGCACTCCATGCTGCTGTGGGGCCCACCGGGCGTTGGCAAGACGACCCTCGCACGTATCGCGGCAGACGCGGCGGACGCGGTTTTTTTGCAGTTATCCGCGGTGTTGTCGGGGGTCCGTGATATCCGCGCCGCGGTGGAGACGGCGCAGCAGAACCGCCAGCGCGGTCGCAACACCGTACTGTTCGTGGACGAGGTGCACCGTTTCAATAAATCACAGCAGGATGCCTTCCTGCCTTTTGTCGAGAACGGCACACTGATTTTTATCGGCGCGACCACCGAGAATCCGGCGTTTGAGGTCAACAGCGCGCTTCTGTCCCGTGCCCGTGTATATAAGCTGCGCGCGCTGCAGGTGACGGAGATGATCGAACTGCTGACGCATGCAGTCGATCATCTCGGCAGCGGGCTGTGTGCCGAGCGTGCCGTGCTGGAGATGCTGGCCGAGCTGGCGGACGGTGACGCCCGGCGCGGGCTCAACCTGCTCGAGCTGGCCTCGGACCTGGCCCACGCGGACGGGAACGGTGCGCGGCATCTCACGCGCGAGCTGGTAGAAGAAGTCGGGCAGCAATCCCTGCGCCGTTTCGACAAGGGTGGTGATCAGTTCTACGACCTTATCAGTGCGCTGCACAAGTCCGTGCGTGGCAGCGCGCCCGATGCCTCACTGTACTGGTTGTGCCGTATGCTGGACGGCGGCTGTGATCCGCTGTACGTGGCCCGGCGCGTTGTGCGTATCGCCAGTGAGGATATCGGCAACGCGGATCCGCGCGCGCTGACACTGTGCCTGGACGCCTGGCAGGTGCTGGAGCGCCTTGGCAGCCCCGAGGGAGAGCTGGCGCTGGCGCAGGCAGTGCTGTACCTGTCCTGCGCGCCGAAGAGCAACGCGGTGTACCGTGCGTTCAACGCAGCGACCGCCGAGGTCGCCGCCGGACAGACCGCAGAGGTCCCGCTGCACCTGCGCAATGCGCCGACGCAGCTGGCGCAAAAGATGGAGCATGGCGCCGGTTATCGCTACGCACACGACGAGGAGGAGGCCTATGCAGCGGGCGAGCGCTACCTGCCGCCCGAGCTGGGTGACCCACAGTACTACCAGCCCGTGCCGCGGGGCCTCGAGCAGCGGATACGCGACAAGCTCGCCCACCTGCGCGAGCGGGACAGGGCCAGCGACAGGCGCCGTGACGGCTGATAGGTGGCTGTCAGCCTACCGGCAAAGCGCGTACAATTTAATTAATTGATCCCGGTGCGTGGGCCCGGACGGAATACCGCAGCATGCAATACCTTGTATTTGTTGCCCTGGGCGGCGCGGCCGGTGCCGTGGCGCGCTACAGTCTCGCACGCTGGGTGCACGCCCTCTGGCAGGGCAGCTGGCCGCTGGGTACGCTGCTGGTCAACCTCAGTGGCTGTGCGTTGATGGGTGTGCTGTTTGTCCTGATCGAGCGTTATGCGCTGCACCCGGACTGGCGTGGCGTGCTCATGGTGGGCTTTCTCGGTGCCTTTACGACCTATTCAACCTTCTCCCTGGAGGCGCTGGAACTGTGGCAGTCGGGACAGTCAGTCTACGCGATCGGCTACATGCTGGGTACAACCCTGGGTTGTGTGCTGGCGGCGGCGGGCGGCATGCAGCTCGCCCGAGCGCTTCTATGAACAGATGAAAGGAAAGACCCGATGCTGGATATCAAGGAAGTCCGGCGCGACCCGATGGCGGTCGCGGCGGCACTGGCCAGGCGAGGTGTCGCGTTCGATGTCGCGGCATTCGAGTCACTCGATGCCCGGCGCAAGGCCGCAGATGTTGCGAGCCAGGATCTCCAGGCCGAGCGCAAGGCGGCGAGCCGGAAAATAGGCCAGCTGGTGGGGCAGGGTATGAGCGTCGATGATGCCAAGGCCGAGGTCAATGCGACACTCGACGCCATTGCCGCGCGCATCGACAGCGCGACACAGGAAGCGCGGGATGTACAGCGCGCGATGGACGACTGGCTCGGCGGCCTGCCGAACCTGCCGCACGCCGACGTTCCCGCCGGCGACAGCGAGACGGACAATGTCGAGGTCCTGCGCTGGGGCTCCCCGCCGGTCTTTGATTTCCCGGTGCGCGATCACGTGGACGTCGGCGAGGGACTGGGGTTGCTCGACAGCGAACTGGCGGGCAGGATCACCGGTTCGCGTTTCAGCGTCATGCACGGCGCCCTGGCGCGGCTGCATCGAGCATTAGTGCAGTTCATGCTCGACATGCACATCACAGAGCACGGGTACCGGGAAGTCTACGTACCTTACATCGTCAACAGCGAATCGCTTTACGGTACCGGCCAGTTGCCGAAGTTCGCCGAGGATCTGTTCAGGCTAGAAGGCGAGCAGGACTATTATCTTATTCCCACTGCCGAGGTTCCGGTGACGAATATCGCCCGCGAGCGCATCTTCGAGAACGAGGAGCTCGGCGAATCTGGGTTGCGCCTGACCTGCCACACACCGTGTTTTCGCAGCGAGGCGGGCAGCTACGGGCGCGACACGCGCGGCATGATACGCCAGCACCAGTTCGAGAAGGTCGAGCTGGTGAGCCTGGTGCGACCCGAGCAGGGTGAGCCGGCGCTGGAGGCACTTACCGGGCATGCGGAAGCGGTGCTGCAGCGACTGGAGCTGCCCTATCGCAAGGTGGTTCTGTGCGCGGGGGATCTCGGTTTTTCTGCCTGCAAGACCTACGACCTGGAGGTCTGGCTGCCCGGGCAGGACGCTTATCGGGAAATCTCCTCCTGCAGCCACTTCGGCGCATTCCAGGCGCGACGCATGCAGGCGCGCTGGCGCAATCCGGCAACCGGCAGGCCTGAGCTTCTGCATACGCTGAACGGCTCCGGGCTCGCCGTGGGACGCACGTTGGTGGCGATTCTCGAGAACTTCCAGCGCGCCGATGGTTCTGTAGAGGTACCCCCGGCTCTGCGTCCCTACGCCGGTGGCCTGGCGTTGCTTGAGGCTGGCTGAGATTTCACCGTGGATGCCCTGCCGGTCTTTCTCAAGTTGCAGGACGAGCCCGTTACGCTGGTGGGCGGTGGCACGGTTGCCTCACGCAAGGCCCTTTTTCTCTGTCGGGCGGGTGCCAGGCTGACGGTAGTGGCTCCGGATGTTGACGCCGGGCTGCGGACATTACTGGATGAGCATCAGGGCAGTTGGCAGCCTCGGCCCTATGCGCGGGGTGACCTGGCCGGTCAGGTGCTGGCTATCGCGGCAACGCCGGACAACGCGGTGAACCGCTCGGTCCACGCGGAGGCGCGCGAGCGCAATATTCCGGTCAATGTGGTCGACACGCCGGAACTGTGCAGCTTTACATTTCCCTCGATCGTCGATCGCAATCCGCTGCTGGTCGCTATCGGCACCAATGGCGCCAGCCCGGTGCTGGGGCGTGCAGTGCGGCGGCGGCTCGAGGCGATGTTGCCGGCGCAGCTCGGCGCGGTAGCGCGCTTTGCCGGTTCACTGCGTGCTCGTGTGAAGACGGCGATACCGGATGAGTCAACGCGTCGGCGCTTCTGGGAGGACCTTGTCGAGGGGCCGGTGGCGGAACTGGTCATGTCCGGTCGCACGGAGGACGCGGCGACCGCCGTGGACCAGCGACTGGCGGGTGATTCCCGCCCATGTGGCGAGGTATTCCTGATCGGCGCGGGTCCGGGCGATCCCGACCTGATGACTTTCAAAGCCCTGAGGCTTCTGCAGCGGGCGGATGTAATCCTGCACGACCGCCTGGTGCCGCGGGCGATCGTCGACCTGGGACGACGCGATGCACAGCGCATTTATGTCGGCAAGCGGCGATCCGAGCACGCGGTGCCCCAGGAGGAAATCAACCAGGCGCTGGTGGACCTCGCTCTGCAAGGCAAGTGCGTGGTGCGCCTGAAGGGCGGGGACCCGTTCGTTTTCGGCCGCGGCGGCGAAGAGATCACTCTTCTGGCGCAGCAGGCGATCCCGTTTCAGATTGTTCCGGGCATTACGGCCGCCAACGCCGCCGCGTGCTATGCCGGCATTCCGCTGACGCACAGAGACCATGCCCAGTCCGTGCGTTTTCTCACGGGCCACACGCGTGACGGCGAATTGCCACATCGCTGGGAAGAGTTTCAGTCGGCGCAGGAGACCCTGGTTTTCTATATGGGCCTGGTGGGGCTGCCCATCATCTGCCGCCAGCTACAGGCGCACGGGCGCAATCCGCGAACCCCGATCGCTCTGGTCGAGAAGGCGACGACACCCGAGCAGCGGGTCATTATCGGGACATTGGATACCATGTGCGCGGTTGTGGAAAGGGAGCAGCCCGAACCACCGACGCTGATCATTGTCGGCGATGTGGTGCGCCTGGCCGGGGATCTGGCGTGGCGCACCTGACCACCGGGCTTTCTCAGTCGTCTTTCTCGGCGTTCGCTGCGTAGGCCTGCTCGCGCATCAACAGGGTATCGACCAGTATATTGCCGGCCTCGGTGAGGAGCACATCGTCACGATCGAAGTCGCTATCCCCGCTGGTGTGCATGGCGGTCTCTTCATCGCCTTCCGCCGGGTCAGTATCGGCACTTTCGGCCTGCTCGCCTTTTTCGTCCAGTGAAGCCAGCGGCTCTTTGCCCAGGGCGCGGCGACGACGGTTCTCGATTGCCAGCGCCGCTTCCGAGCGCGCCTCGCGGCGGGCGCGACGTCTATCTTCATTCAGCGATACGATCTCGACGTCGTTGTCGTCATTTGCGAGAGCAACCTGCTCCACAAGGTAGTTGAGCTCGGCGTTACCTTTTTTGCGTTCGCCGGACAGTGATGCGAGCTCCGGTATGATGGCGTCCAGGTCGCCGTAGCGCCGGTGGCGTACCGGGTTGATCTGATCCCATGCGAGTGCGTGCTCCAGGGCACTTTCACCGATCTCGTCGGCATCGAACATGGAGGGGAAGGTGATATCCGGCACGACACCGCGATGTTGCGTGCTGTCGCCGGATATGCGATAGAACTTGCTCTCGGTAACCTTGAGCTGGCCCTCTTCCAGAGGCACCATAGTCTGCACCGTTCCCTTGCCGAATGAGCGATCGCCGACGATGACACCGCGCTCGTAATCCTGGATGGCGCCGGCAAAGATTTCCGAGGCGGAGGCGCTCAGGCGATTGATCATGACCACCAGTGGACCTTCGTAATACGAACTGCGCAGGCGCTTGCCGTCGCGCCACACGCGGCGCGACGAGTGCCTTATCTGTACGGTCGGGCCATATTCGATAAACAGTCCGGTAAGTTCATTAGCTTCCTGCAGTGAGCCGCCACCATTGTTGCGCAGGTCGACGATGATACCTTCCACGCCCTCATCCTGAAGTTCCTGCAGGAGCTGTGCGACGTCACGCGTGGTGCTTTTGTAGTCATCATCGCCACGCCGCATAGCTTCGAAATCAATATAGAAGGCGGGGATGTCGATAACGCCGACCTTGACGGTATCGTCACCTGCCGGCAGCTCAAGAATGCGTTTCTGTGCGGACTGCTCTTCCAGCTTGACGGTATTGCGCACAATCTGAACGGTCTTGCGGTCCTCGATCGAGGCACCGGCGGTGCCGGGCACAACGCTGAGCCTTACCGTACTGTCCTTGGGTCCGCGAATCAGATCCACGACTTCGTCGAGGCGCCAGCCGATGACATCTTCCATAGGACCTTCCGTGCCCTGTCCGACAGCGACAATGCGGTCCGACGGCTTGAGTTCCCCCTGCTTGTCCGCGGGGCCTGCAGCGACCAGCCGCGCCACTTTCGTGTAATCGTCATCGGATTGCAGAACTGCGCCGATTCCCTCCAGGGAAAGGCTCATGTTGATGTTGAAATTTTCAGTGCGTCTGGGCGAGAGGTAATTCGTATGCGGGTCGTACAGCTCTGTAAGCGCGTTGGCATATACCTGGAAGACATCCTGGGAATTGTACTGGACGACCCGCTTGAGCTGGCGCTCATAGCGCTTGACCAGGACGCCGGCGATATCTTCCTCGTCCTTGTCGGCCAGGCGCAATCTGAGTGCCTGGTTCTTCAAATGCTTGCGCCAGCGCTCGTCGAGTTCGTCGGCGTCGCGCGCCCAGGCCCTCTTGCTGCCGTCCAGTAAAAACTCCTCGTCCAGGCTGAAATCCATTTCTGCATAGCGCGTGGGCAGGGTTTCCACGACACGGGTGAGACGTGATTCCAGGCGTTGTGCAAAGCGGTTGAAGATGAGGAAGCCGACATCCAGATTGCCGTTGGAGAAGTCGTTATCCAGGTTGTCCCTGTGCTGACTGAACTCGGCGATGTCAGCCGCGGTAAAGAACATTTTGCCAGCGTCCAGACTGTCGATGTAATTCTCAAGGTGCGCCGACGACAGCTTGTCGTCGTATTGCAACTTCGCGTAATGACGCTTCTCCAGCTTTTCCACGAGCCCACGCGCCGTCTCGGCCTGTGCAGCGCTGTAATCAAGCGCAGTGACTGCCTGTAGCGCCGACGAGAAGATCCACAGCGGCAGGGTCAGAGCGAGTACTGTCAGTTTGCGTTGTATCATCAAGGTCAGGTACCCGGTTGCTTTAGTGACTTTTTCTGACAATAAAGTGTAGCGATCTCTGGACATCGGTCAAAGACTGTCTTCGCCGGCGCTGTCAGTCAGTTGAAACGTTGCACTGACCCTGGCCTCGAATACCATCTCGCCCGCGACGTAGCTTGCTTCGGTCGCTGTCTTATCCATCGATGTGCGCAGCATACGGTCGTTAGCCAGTGGTACTGGCCTTGCACTGTCCATGACGCTGATTTCGCGCACGCCGCCAAGTGTCGCACCGAGGCTCTGCGCGATGGTGGCTGCATTGGCGCGTGCATCCTCTGCCGCCAGACGCAGGGCGTCCCGCCTCAGTTCCGCCTCGTTGCTGTGCGATAGCCGCGGCGGCGATACCCGGTCGGCGCCTGCATCCGCAGACCCTTCAATCACGGCGGGCAGCGTCGACAGGTCCATCAGCGCCAGGTCGATGCTGCGCTGCACGCGGTAGCCGGTGAGCACCTGCTCCTCGCGCGGTTTGTCCCAGCGGTATTCGGGCTGCACATTGATATGGGTGGCATTGATATGTCGTTCCGCGAGGCCCAGTGACGCCAGGTGGGCGAGTACGGCGTTGGTGCGCTCTGTTACCGCGGCGCGCGCCTGAGCCAGATCCTCATCGCGAGCCTGCACACCCAGCTGTAGCGCCGCCTGGTCGGGCAGCGCGGTAACCCGGCCTTCGCCGTTGACGGTCACGCTGGGAACGGGGCGCCTGCCGCTATCGCCGCCCGGCTGCGTCGCGGCCGTAATTGCCGGTGACAAAAGCAGCAGAGCGCCCAGCACGGCGGTCGTTAACAGATGATTCAGGGCGTGCGAGTGGAGCATACTAATGTTTCCTGCCTTTATCCTTCACAGGTGATTGACCGATCGGCAGGCGACAGGTTCCGTTCACTACGCGATCAGGGCGGCGCGGGCGTGCCCGCAGCAAGCCATTGCGCGAGTATATCGCGCTCCCCCTGCGTCATCTGCGTGCGGTTCATTAACGGCATATTGTGTGTCTCGATCGCGCGAGCCTTGATGCGACCGGCCCACTGCCGCACGTCCGCAGGCGTGTCCAGCGCCACGCCGCCCGGTGCTTGTCCGAAGGTATCGTCCGTCGGTTCGCGGGCGTGGCATCCGCTACAGTGGGTCTGCACAATCTGCCATGCATTGGCCGCAACTGCCGGGTCCGCCGCTGAGCCGCCCCGTGCGTCGGAATCGCGCGCCGGGGCCGGCGCAATGGCGACAGCCAGCAGTACCGTTGCCAATGCACATCCACCGATGATCAGGGGCTGGTTAGCGCCTTTGTGTCGCAACACGAAATAGTGACGGGCCACCGCGGTGATTACGACCAGTGCGAGGAGCACGAGCCAGTTGCGCGGATGCGCATAGGTCATGGGATAGTGGCTGCTGATCATGATAAACAGCAGAGGCAGCGTGAGATAGGTATTATGAGTGGAATGCAGCTTGGCCTTCAGGGCCGGCGCTGGATCCGGCTCGGCACCCTTTGCGATAGCCGCTACCAGCGATCGCTGTGCCGGCATGATAACCCGGAATACGTTGCCCACCATCAGCGTGCCGATTATTGCCCCAAAATGAAAATAAGCCCCACGTCCGCTGAACAGCGAAGTGAGAGTCCAGGCGAGCAGCGCGGCAGCGAGACTCAGTACAATCGCGATAACCCGGGGTCGACTGGCGAGAGGGCTGGCACAGATCATTTCGTAGAAGAGATAGCTGCCAGCAATCAATCCGAGACCGAGACCAATCGCCTGGGCCTGGGTAAGGTCCGCGACGCGCGGGTCGATCAGGTAGGCCTCAGCGCCTAGATAATAGATCAGGGAGAGCAGCACGATGCCCGTGAGCCAGGTGCTGTAGGCTTCCCACTTGAACCAGTGCAGAGTCGCGGGCATGCTTTCGGGGGCAAGTCGGTACTTGGCCACCTCGTAGATGCCGCCGCCGTGGATGGCCCAGAGATCCCCTTTGATGCCCTTTTCCTGCTTCCACGCCGGCGGTGCCTCGAGACTGTTGTCTAGCCACATAAAGTAAAACGAAGCGCCTATCCAGGCCACGCCTGTAATCAGGTGCAGCCAGCGAAAGATCAGTTCCAGCCAATCGAGAAGATAGCTTTCCATCGGTTCAGGAGCTCCGTTCGGGGTGCGGCAATGCGCCGCGGTCCCGATCGTGTACGCAGCGTCCGCCGGACCAGGTCTGTCGGATGGCGCGATCGTCGCCCAGGGTGCTGAGCGCGAACAACATTTCGGATAGATCGTGGCACTGCGCCAGGCGATACGCCAATAGCGGCGTGCAGGCAAGGTCCATGATAACGAAATCCGCCTCTTTGCCGGGGGTAAAATTGCCGAGCGTATCTGCCAGGTCGAGGGTCTCGGCGCCACCCAGTGTTGCCAGGTAGAAAGCCTGCAGTGGCGACAGGTGCTCGCCGCGCAGCTGTAGTACCTTGTAAGCCTCATCGAGAGTACGCAGCAACGAGAAGCTGGTGCCACCGCCTATATCGGTGCCGAGCCCGACATTCACATCGTGGCGCCGTGCACTGTGCATCGGAAACAGGCCGCTGCCGAGAAACAGATTGGAAGTCGGACAGAAAGCGACGTTACTGCCGCTTTCGGCGAGGCGCGTCCATTCTGTCGCGTCCAGGTGTATACAGTGGGCGAAGACACTGCGACGACCGAGCAGGCCGGCCGAGTCATACGCGCCCAGATAGTGCGGGGCCTCCGGGTAAAGTCGACCGACCCAGGCCACCTCGTCCAGGTTTTCCGACATGTGCGTGTGCAGGTAGACGCCCGGGTGCTCGCGCAGCAGTTGTCCCGCCAGCGCCAGCTGTTCGGGCGATGAAGTTGGTGCAAATCGCGGTGTCACCGCGTAACGCAAGCGCCCGCGTCCATGCCAGCGCTCGATCAGTGCCTTGCTGTCACGATAGCTGCTTTCAGCGCTGTCGCGTACGTTGTCCGGGCAGTGCCGATCCATCATCGCCTTGCCCGCAATCATGCGCAGCCCACGTTGTTCGCAGGCACTGAAGAAAGCCTCTACAGAGGCCTCGTGCACGCTGCCGAACACCAGTGCCGTCGTGGTGCCATTGCGCAGCAGCTCGTCGAGGAAAAGCGCCGAGACAGCGGCGGCGTGATCAGGATCGGCGAACTTCGCCTCCGCGGGGAAAACATACTTTTCCAGCCAGTCCAGGAGCTGCTCACCGTGGGCGCCCACGACATCCAGCTGCGGCAGATGGATATGGGTATCGATAAAACCGGGCAGGATCAGGGCGTCGGCGCAGGCCTGTACGGGACAGTTCGCGGGCAGCGTTGCCAGCAGTTCCTGCGCGGGTCCGACGCGTTGAACCCGGCCGCCATCCACCACCAGCAGACCGTCGGGATAATACGCCCATGCCTCTGCGGCGGGTGCCGTGTCGGGTTCGTCCAGGAAATGCAGGATAGCGCCCCTATGCGCGCTGAGCATGGTCGGCCGCCGTCAGAAGAATCGGTTCCGGGAGCGCGATTTCCTCGCAGTTGTCGCCTTCGCCTATGCGGTCTACGACGACAAAATCGCCACGGCCCAGCGCCAGCAGGTAGTGATGCCAGGTTCCCGCCCGGTAGTTAATGCTGTGACCCGGCGCGGCGAGAAATGCGCGCATTTGATCGACGTCAAATTCACCGGCGGGCGCAACCACGATCGCACAGGCGACACTGTTGACGTTGATAAACGCCTGGCTGCCGAGCGGGTGCCGTTCCATCCGTTGCAGCGTGAAAGGCAGGGTGACCGCGCGAGCGCGAAACAGGCTGAATCCGACGGACGCGCTGTCGCCGAGTGCCTGTGCACGGCTGATGTCGTGGTAGCGGCGGGTCAGGCCATCATTGATATCGAACTCCTCGGCTGCACTGCCGGTATCGATGACGTCGCCGAAAGCCGCGAAGGCGGCGCGGGACAGGGGCTGCAGTGGTAGAGTCCGGGTCATGGCACTAGCTTCCCCGGTAGGTCGAATAGCCGAATGGCGACAGCAGAAGGGGGACGTGGTAGTGCTCTCCGCCGGCCGGAAGATTGAAGACTACGTCGACCCTGGGATAGAACGCGTCGACGCCCTGGCTTTCGAAGTACGCTCCCGTGGCGAAATGCATCCGGTATGTTCCCGCAGGCAGCTCGAGGTCTGGCTCGCAGAGCCCTCCGGTCACGCGACCGTCGGCATTGCTGGTGGCTTCGGCCACCGGGGTCCAGCTACCATCGTGCTCCTCACGGCTGAGTGACAGGGCTACACCCGCGGCGGGCCGGCCGCGGGCCGTATCGAGTATGTGGGTTGTTATCTGGCTCATGCCATGTTCTCCATGCGTATCTGGAATATCTTGCGCTGTTCCTCTGCGGCGTTGGCTATCTCTTCTTCTCGCGTGTTGTGCAGTCGTGCTTCCAGCAGGCCAAGCATCTCGGCAGCGGATTTGCCGCTGGCGCAGACGATGAAGATAAAGCCGAAGCGCGCGAGATACTCCGCATTGCCGCGTGCCAGCCGCTGCAGTGTGTCCTCGTCGGCAGCGGCAACGCCGGACTGCTCGCCGGCGGCCAGGGTGCGTGTGTCGCTGTATTTCTCACGCAGGCTGTCTATATCGCCGATCTGTGGGTGTGCGGCAAAGGCCTCAAGGTAGTCGCTCTCATCAAGGGAGGCCCACACCTGATTGGCCGCGTCTTGCAGTTCCTCCGGCGTACGGAAGGGTCGCGCCCGCACCAGCCGTTCAATCCATCGCGAGCAACTGCAGCAGCGACGCAGCATACCGGAGGCGTCCGCGGCGTCCGCTGCGTTGAAAGCGTCAAGTTTCACCCCGGCGTTTCTCAATCCGGAAAACCGAAGATGCGCAGTCGACTGACGCCGCCGTCGGGAAATATTCCGAGTCGCACGTGGGTGAAGCGCTGACTGCGATCGTTTATCAATTCGTTCAGGAACAGGTGCTCGCGATCGGCGAACAAACGCTGGGAGGGTAGAAGCACCTGCCAGGCAATGTCCGCCGCCTCGATATCGCTGCGCGTCGTGTCGACCGCCTCCAGGGTCATGTGCTGGGGGAAGTTACCCTTGAAGTGAGCGGTATCAACGATCACTTTGTGTATCGTTCCGGGGGCACCGAGGCGGATGATCGCCCAATCGTGACCGCTGTCACGGCGCCGGCGTGTCTCCCAACCATCGCCCATATTGATACCGCGTCCCGGCATCAGCAGGTTGTCCGGTGAGCTGTAGAAGCGATTGCTCACGGCGACGCCGCGCCCACCGTGCTGTGCGGCGGCCAGATCGATCAACTCACCAGCGACGAATCGGTCACGGCGCAGCACGGGACTGCCCCATGCGCGCAGCCGGGCCACGCCACCGTCCGGATAGATACGCAGTCGCAGATGTGTGCACTGGCGCTGTGAATCAGCCTCCGTTGCAGTGACAAACAGGTTCTGGCTGTGGGGCTGCAACTCGCTGCGGGGCAGCAGCTCTCGCCAGTCCGCAGTGTCGTCCGGTTCGTCATCGGTAAACAGGCAATCCACTGCCGCATACTCAGGTGCATTGCCGCGGAAGTGGTTGGTGTCAATATCCACGGCGTGCACGGCACCGGGCGCACCGAGTCGCAGAATACACCAGTCATAGTCCGGCGCGTCAGGTGGGCGACGGCCGAAAGATCGGCGCGATTCCCAGCCGTCCATCCACTGGCCCGTAGAGACGAAGTGCCCCTCCCGGAAAATGCCGCGACCGGGCTTGACCAGGTTGGCGGCCTCTGCGAACCACTCATCACTGCAGGCGATCGCCCGTGCGCCCAGGCGCTCGTCGAGCAGGTTGATGTGTGAGGCGGCAATGGACTCGGCGCGGTGCTCAGGGGCCGTGTCGTTGTCCGGATGCGGCTGTGTCATGTCTGCTCGCTGTGCTCTCTTTCCGGGGTCAGGTCCGCCGTTGCCTGCGAACCGGCGGCGTCGTCCCCGGTCGCATGATACGCCGCGATCAGCTGGCCGGCGATGGACACCGCGACCTCCATGGGCTGTTTGCCCGGCACCTCGGGCAGCCCCACCGGGCAGTTGATCCGCGCAATCTGTTCTTCATCGTAGCCACGGTGCTGCAGGCGCAGCTGGAAGCGGCGCCACTTTGTCTGCGAGCC
>CAYFVJ010000002.1:0-13273 GCA_964346555.1 uncultured Alteromonadaceae bacterium
AATGGGACCGACGTCGCTGGCGCGCACGTCGTATTGCAATAACGGCTTACTGCGATGTGATCGAGATCGGACGCAGTTCCATCCGCATTGTCGTGGAGGTGTGGATAGACTCGCCGCACGACGGCGAACCGATCAAGGTGACCGAGGGCGAGTTCATCTTTGTCGCCATCGACGACAAGCGCCGCACACGGACGATCAATCCGTCGGGCTGACCCCGGGAATCGACTCGCCGTAAACCCTCGACCGTACGTTGATATAGCCCTGTTCGGAAATGCGGTGGTAGGCCCGCACATCGTCGTGGAACCGCCTGTACGACTTATAGACCTTGCGCGCCATCGCATCGCCCTCGACGAGCCGCTGCATGACAATGCGACTGTTGCGATAAAGCGCATCAATCACGTCGTCGGGCAACGCCCGCACCGCCGTTCCGTGCTTGTCTACAAGGCGCTGCAGCGAGGCGTTGTTGCGCGCAGTAAATTCGTCGAGCATGTCCTGATTGGTGGCGCGCGCGGCGTAGCGTACGATCGCCTGCAGATCCTCCGGCAGTGACAGCAGCGCCTCGCGGTTGACGATGAACTCGAGCATCGCCCCGGGCTCGTGCCAGCCGGGATAGTAATAATACCCTGCCACTTCCTGCAGCCCGAGGGCCGCGTCGTTGTAGGGACCGACCCACTCCACGGCGTCGATAACACCGGTCTGCATGGACGTATAGATATCGCCACCGGGAATATTCACCGCCGTTCCACCCGCGGCGCTGAACACCTCGCCGGCAAGCCCGGGGATACGCATTTTCAGGCCGTTGAGGTCAGCCGCTGACGTCAGCTCGCGGTTGAACCAGCCGGCCATCTGCACACCCGTGCTGCCGCCGGCAAAGGGCACCACACCGAAGGGCGCGTAAGTCTCGCGCCAGAGCGCCTCGCCGCCACCGTAGTGTAGCCAGCCGTTCATCTCCTGGGCGGTCATGCCGAACGGAACTGCCGTGAAAAACACCGAGGCGGGAATCTTGCCTTTCCAGTAATAGGAGGCGCCGTGTCCGACCTGAGCGACGCCGCCGGACACCGCGTCAAAAACGCCCATGGCGGGCACCACTTCACCGGCACCGTAGACCCGCACCGTGAGCCGGCCGCCGCTCATCTCCCCCACCATGCGGGCGAAAGTCTCAGGGGCTGTGCCCAGACCCGGCAGATTTTTCGGCCAGGTGGTAACCAGCTTCCACTGGAACGTCTGCCCGGCGTAGGTTGCGGAAGACCCATCCGCGGCGCTATCGGGTCGGGTGGCGCGATCCTTCGCCCACAGACCCGTCACCAGCACCAGCGCGGCGACCAGTGCGAGAATGACCACCGGTTGTGTCCGCTGACTCAACATCGGGAACCCGTCATGGCACAGCTTCCAGCCTGGCGTACTGCAACACCAGCCACTTGCTGCCTTGTGTATTGAAATTTACCTCGACCCGGGCACTGCCACCGCGTCCCTCGAAGTTTAGCACGACGCCCTCACCAAAGGTCGGGTGCAGTACCCGCTGTCCCAGGCTGAACTCACTGTCCGGGACTGCGGCCCGGGACAGGGCACTCACTGGCCGATTGAGTCCTGCCTGCAGGCGCACCTCGTGCAGCAGCTCGGGGGGAATCTCCCGAATAAAGCGCGACGGCGGGTTGTAGGATTCGCTGCCGTGGATGCGGCGGTTCTCCGCGTAGGTAATAACCAGTTTCTGCATGGCGCGGGTGATACCTACGTAGCAGAGCCGGCGCTCCTCCTCGAGACGGCCGGGCTCGTCCAGCGACATGCGGTGGGGGAAAAGGTTTTCCTCCATGCCGGCCAGGAATACCAGCGGGAATTCCAGCCCCTTGGCCGAGTGCAGCGTCATCAGCTGCACGCTGTCTTCATGGGCCTCGGCCTGGTTGTCCCCGGCATCCAGGGCGGCATTGTCGAGGAACTGCTGCAGCGGCGACGGGCCGCCGTCCACCGCCAGGAACTGACGCGCGGCAGTAACCAGTTCCTCGAGGTTCTCCACTCGCGCCTGGCCCTTCTCGCCTTTCTCCTTACGGTACATTTCCAGCAGGCCGGAGGCCGCATTCACGCGCTCGACAAGCGCCTCCAGGGTCATGTCCTCGGTGCCACTATCCATTTCATCTACCAGCGCACGAAACCCGTCGAGCGCACCCAGTGCGCGCGCCGGCAGCATTTTTTCTGCAGCGACGACAGCCATCGACTGCCACAGGGACAGCTCGCGCTCCCGGGCCAGCGAGCGCAGCGTATCCAGGGTCTTGCCGCCTATACCGCGCGGCGGCGTATTGATGATGCGCTCCATGGCGGCATCGTCATCGCGATTGACCAGCAGGCGCAGATAGGCCATGGCGTTACGGATTTCCATGCGCTCATAGAAACGCTGGCCACCGTAGATGCGGTACGGCACCGCGGCGCGAATCAGCGCCTCCTCGAGCACCCGGGACTGGGCATTCGAGCGGTAGAGAATCGCCGCCGAAGCCCTCGGATTGCCCTGACGCAGCCAGTCCTCGAGCTGATCGACAATGAAGCGCGCCTCATCCTGCTCGTTGAAACCGGCGTACAGCTGCAGTGGGTCGCCGCCTTCGCCGGCGGTCCAGAGCTGTTTGCCCAGGCGCCCGCTATTGTGGGCTATAACGCCGTTCGCCGCCTGCAGGATAGTCTGGGTGGAGCGGTAGTTCTGCTCCAGGCGCACGACCCGCGTGCCGGGAAAATCCTCGCCGAAACGCTGGATGTTCTCGATGCGTGCTCCGCGCCAGCCGTAGATCGACTGGTCGTCATCGCCCACGGCCGCCACCGGAATGCAGTCGCCGGCAAGCACCCGCAGCCAGGCGTACTGGATGGTGTTGGTGTCCTGGAACTCGTCCACAAGGATCTGGCTGAATCGCTGCTGGTAGTGCGCCAGCACCTCGGGCTTTTTCAACCACAGCTCATGGGCACGCAGCAGAAGCTCCGCGAAATCGACCAGCCCTCCGCGCTCACAGGCCGACTCGTAGGCCGCGTAGATCTGCAGCATGGTCTGCTGGAAGAGGTCGCCGGGGGCCGGCTCGATGTGCGCCGCGCGCAGGCCCTCATCTTTCTGCGCGTTGATGAACCATTGCGCCTGTCGCGGCGGCCAGCGCGACTCATCCAGCTGCAGCTCGCGACACACACGCTTGATTAGCCGCAGCTGGTCGTCGCTGTCGAGGATCTGGAAATTCTGTACCAGCCCGGCGTCCTGCCAGTGCGCCTTGAGCAGCCGATGCGCCAGCCCGTGAAAGGTGCCCACCCACATGCCGTGGGCGGGAATGGCCAGCATTTCCTCGATGCGGCCGCGCATTTCCCGCGCCGCCTTGTTGGTGAACGTCACCGCCAGAACTGTCTGCGGCGACAGCCCTTGCGCGCGGATCAGCCAGGCAATGCGATGCACCAGGACCCGGGTCTTGCCGCTGCCGGCACCCGCGAGTACCAGCAGGTTGACGCTGTCAGCGGCGACCGCGTCGCGCTGTGCATCGTTCAGAGGCGAAAGTATGTCAGTAACGTCCATCGCTGCATTCTATCCCAGTTGTCATTCGCGCTCACGGTCTTCGGAACATGTGCACCGCGAAAAGCCTCTGGTACTATCCCGAACACGCGCGACGCGACAGGCGAGCATCGGCATGACCGGCAGAGACGACAACGACAAAGCGCCCTTCGATGACGGTGACGACTGGATCGACCGCGATGACGACGATGCGCGCGGCCCCCTGATTGATCGCGACGATGACGAAGTGTTCGGTGCTCCGCCGCCGTCGCGCGATCCGGGCTTCCCGGAGGAGCGCGATTATCCGGCAGTGCCCGACTGGGATGACGACAACGATTATCCCGAGGTCGGCGCGGACTGGGATCCACCGAGCGCCGACAACGACGACCTGAATCGGCTCGCGGAGCGCGAGCTGGGCGCTCTGGATGACGATCCCTATCCTCCGGATGCGGACGACCCGGTGCCGCCCATGAGTCCCGGGGCCGGCGCGATACCGCCCGCGCAATCAGCCGCCGCGGCCCGCTTCGCCGACACCGACGCCAGCGACAGCTTCGACAATAGCGGCGACGATTCCTGGAGTGATGACTCGGAGGCGTCGGCAGACGCCTACGGTACCGGCGGTGGCGGCTACGCCGATCGCGGTGCCGCGCAAAAAGCGCCGGCGGCGGGACACCCGTCGCCAGCCGCGGGTTTGCGGCGCTGGCCGATTGCCATGCTGGCAGTCGCGGCGGTCGCCGTGGTGCTGCTGGCCGTTGGCGGTTACGGTGTGATCAGCGAGCGCTCGGCTCTCGAGGCGGAGATTCGCCAGCTGCAGGCACAGCTGGCGACCGCAGTCAGCCCGGAAGAGGCGCGGGCAAGCCGGAATGCACAGCAGGCCATGGAACAGAAAAACACGGCCCTGGAAGCTCAACTGGTGGCCCTGCGCGCCGAGAACAGCGAATTGCGGCAGACAGTGAGCGCAATGGAAGCTGAACTCGAGGAGCAGGCAGCGGAGGCAGAAAAGGCCGTCGCAGCGGCGCAAAAAGCCGCAGAAGCGGCCGAACGACGCAGCGCGACTCGTTCAGTAACCGAGGCGACCGGGGCCTGGTTCGTCAACTTCGGCTCCTACGCCCAGGCCGGCGTCGCGCGACGCTGGGCCGGCCGGCTCGAAGTCGACACCGGCCGCGTGGTCGTGCAGGATGCCAGGTCGGGTGGTGATATAATCCACCGCGTGCGCGTCGTCGGATTGCCGGACAAGTCCACGGCAGACCGGGTCGCGCGCCAGCTCGAAGCGAAGTACGAACTGCCGAAACTCTGGGTCGGCAATAACTGACGGCCGGCAGCGGCGGGCCACACGTGAAGGAGGTAGCGATGAAAATCCTGACACAAGCAATCCTGGTGGCCGCGATGGGCGCCGCCCATGTCCAGGCCGATTGCGAGGCTCCCGATGAGCCGAAACTGCCCGATGGTGCCAACGCCAGCATGCAGGACATGCTGGATGGTCAGGAAGCCGTCAAAACCTTCCAGAGCGCCAACATGGCCTATATGAAGTGTCTGGAAACGGAGTTTGCCGACGCCGAACAGGCCGCCGAGAACGCCGAGGACAAGACCGAGGCCGCCAAGGCCATGGCGACCTATGCAGAGGCGGTGGATGCCTACAATGCCGCTGTAGCCAGGGAAGAGAGCATCGCCGGTGAGTTCAACACCCAGATTCGCGAATACAAGGCTAGTAACGCGGATAAATAGCCCGCTGCCAGCAGGAGTTTCGCGCGCACGGTCGGCGGCTGTCCCGGATTGACCGCCGCGCAGCTTGCTTAAGCTGACACGAGTCAATGCTGAGATGACATGTTGCGAGTTTATACGCCGCGGCAGGGCTCCTAGGCCAGCGCACTGACCAGGGTCGCGGCGGTCAGCGCGATCACAACATAGCCAACCAGCACCATCAGGCCATCCAGCGCCACAAGTGCCAGTCCGAAGGCGCATAGCGCGATCCCGGCAATGGACGAGGAGAAGGGAATCAGCTCCATGACCGGCATCATGACGACAATCAGCAGGCAGAGCAGGGCGATAAATGCCTGCGAAGAGCGCCCGACCAGGTAGGTGAATCGCGGCTGCAGATAGCGGTCAATAATAGCGCAGGGTCGCTGCAGCCAGTCGAGTCCACGCAGGAGGCTCTGCCGCCGCAGAGCGCGCGTCAGTAGCCAGCGGGGCAGCCAGAAGTGACGACGGCCAACCAGCATCTGCACGGACACCAGCAGTACGACGAGCGCCATGGTGGTGGGAAACAGCGGAATGCCACTGAGTGGCGAGACCAGCAGTGTGCCGGTCAGCATCAGTAACGGCGCAAATGAACGCGTCCCTACCGCCTCGAGTATATCGCCCACCGTAACCACGGTCCGTTCGCGATGGGCAGCATTCGCAATCTGCTCAAGCAGATCCTCGAGATTTCGCGGCGGATACTCATCCACGATCGCGTCACACAGACCCGGGAGCCGCTGAACCCAATGCTCCGGTCAGACCCGGGCCCCTTGCCGGCGATGCGCGACCGATCGGTCGAAGCGTTTGAATCATCCACGCCTCCAGATCTGGCGGTGGTTGACGGAATATCGAACATGCTATTCGACGGTTACCGATTTTGCCAGGTTGCGCGGCTTATCTACATCTGTTCCTTTCTGCAGGGCAACATGGTAGGCGAGCAATTGCAGCGCCACCGTGTAGAGTATCGGGTTGAGCACTTCGGGTGCGTGGGGCATGGGCAGGAGGTGCACACCGGGCTCCTCTACAAAGCCGGCGTTGCGGTCGGCAAACACATACAGCTCGCCACCCCGGGAGCGCACCTCCTCGAGATTGGATTTCAACTTGTCCAGCAGCTCGTCCGTGGGCGCCACCGCCACCACCGGCATATCGGCATCGACCAGGGCCAGGGGCCCGTGCTTGAGTTCGCCGGCGGGGTATGCCTCGGCGTGAATGTAGGAGATTTCCTTGAGCTTGAGAGCCCCCTCCATGGCGATCGGGTATTCGATACCGCGACCGAGAAACAGGGCATGCTGTTTCTGGATAAAGGCCTCGGCAACTTTTTCAATCTGTCGGTCAAGTGCGAGGGTCTCGGTCACAAGGTCAGGTAACTGGTGCAGGTTGTTCTGCAGTTCGCGCTGCTTTTCCGGCGACATCCCGCGTCGGCTGCCCAGCACGACTGTCAGCATGAGCAGGGCAAGCAGCTGCGTGGTAAACGCCTTGGTGGAGGCGACGCCGATCTCGGGGCCGGCGCGGGTGAGGAAAGCGAGGTCGCTCTCGCGTACCAGAGAGCTGTTATCGACATTGGCGATCACCAGGCTGGCAATAAATTCACCCGGCGCGGCGTGACGCAGCGCCGCCAGCGTGTCGGCTGTTTCGCCGGACTGTGAAACAGTTACCAGCAGGGTATCCGGATGCTGCACCCGCCTGCGGTAGCGGAATTCCGAGGCGACCTCGACCTGGCAGGGGATCCCCGCGAGCTCCTCGAGCCAGTAGCGGGCCACCATACCGGCGTGGAAGCTGGTGCCGCAGGCGACAATCTGCACGGCGTGGGTACGATCAAACACCGCGGCGGCGTCGGCGCCAAAGCTCATCTCTTCCAGCACACCGGTGCCGTTGCGCGTGAAGGTCGCCGCCAGCGCCCTGGGCTGCTCGTGGATTTCCTTGAGCATGAAATGCTCATAATCACCCAGCTCCGCCGCCTCGATCCCGGTAGAGATGCGCTTGACCGGGCGTTCGACCAGCATGCCGTCCCCGCGCCAAACCTGCAGCTGCGCCGCGGATATCTGTACGCTGTCTCCTTCCTCGAGATAGATAAAGCGGTCGGTGACCTGGCGCAGTGCCAGGGCATCCGAGGCGAGGAAATACTCACCAATGCCGACACCGACCACCAGCGGGCTGCCCACCCGTGCGGCGACGACCTGGTCGGGGTAGCCGATATCGATAGCGGCGAGAGCAAACGCGCCGGTAACACGTGGT
The DNA here is from genome assembly GCA_964346555.1 of uncultured Alteromonadaceae bacterium. GTDB lineage: Bacteria > Pseudomonadota > Gammaproteobacteria > Pseudomonadales > Halieaceae > Chromatocurvus. Next base: position 7,478 of record CAYFVJ010000002.1, read on the forward strand.
ATCACCGCGTGCAGAGCATCGACCAGGGACAGCCCACGCGCGAGCTCGCGCTGCATCAGGTGCACCAGTACTTCGGTATCCGTGGCGGAGACGAACTCAAAACCGTCGGCCTTGAGTTCTTCGCGCAGGGCGGCGTGGTTCTCGATAATCCCGTTGTGCACCAGCGCCACCCGCTGACCGGACAGGTGGGGGTGGGCATTCACCGCCGATGGCGGCCCGTGGGTCGCCCAGCGGGTATGCGCGATACCGACGCAGCCGAGGATGGGCTGCATCGCCTGGGCTTCCTCGAGCCGCGCCACCTTGCCCTGATGCTTGTGCAGCTGCAGGCGCTGCTCGTTGTCGATCAGCGCCATGCCGGCGGAATCATAGCCCCGATATTCGAGACGGCGCAGACCCTCCAGCAGGATTTCCGATACTTCGCGCCGCGCGCTCGCAGCCACAATGCCACACATGGACTAATTCCCCGATCTGTCGTTGCCAGCCTTGCCGCGCAGGGCATCCGCCTCGCTGCCGGGCCGGCGCCAGCCACTGATGTTGCGCTGCCGACCGCGGGCAACGCCCAGTTCCTCTGCACCGATATCACGGGTTACCGTGGAGCCCGCCGCGACAAATCCGTTCTCCGCAATCTCTACCGGTGCCACCAGGGTAGCGTTGGAGCCGACGAAAACGCCGTCTTCGATACGCGTATGGTGCTTGTCCACCCCGTCGTAGTTGCAGGTAATAGTACCCGCGCCGATATTGACACCGGCGCCGAGAGTACTGTCGCCGATATAGCTGAGGTGGTTGACCTTGCTACCGCTGCCCACCAGCGCTTTCTTGGTCTCTACAAAATTGCCGATGCGTGCGTCGTCCGCCAGGCAGGTACCCGGTCGCAGGCGCGCAAACGGACCCACACTGCAGCGCTCGCCGAGCTCGGCCTGCTCGAGGTGACTCATGCCGTGAACCGTGCTGCCGGCGCCGATGATACAGTCGCGCAACACGCAATTCGGCCCGATGCTGACGCCGTCGCCGATGTCGACGTCGCCCTCGAACAACGCGTTGGCGTCGATAAAAACATCGCTGCCGCAGCGCAGACTGCCGCGTATATCGATACGCGCTGGGTCAGCCAGCGCCACACCCGCGCGCATCAAGGCATCGGCGCGACGGCGCTGTACTTCCCGCTCCACTATGGCCAGCTGTGCGCGGTCGTTGACGCCAAGGATATCCAGTTCATTCGCCGCGGTAACGCTGGCGATCTGCCGATCCGCTGCCAGCGCCAGGGGCAGCACATCCGGCAGGTAGTACTCACCCTGGCTATTGGCATTCCCAACCCGGGGCAGAAAGTCCTTGAGATCCGCAGCGGGCATGGCCAGTACCCCGGTGTTGACTTCGCTTATACCGCGCTGGGCCTCGCTGGCATCCCTGTGCTCTACTATTCCGAGCAGCTGACCGGACGTATCGCGGAGCACGCGCCCATAACCTGTCGGATCGGAAAGTTCCGCCGTGAGCAGGGCGGTACCGCTGGCAACAAGCGTACGCAGTGTTTCTTCATTGAGCAGCGGAACATCGCCATACAGTACCAGCACATCGCTGTCGTCCGCGACTGCCGGTAGCGCCTGTAGCACCGCGTGACCGGTACCGAGCTGCTCGGGCTGATCAGTCCAGTGGATTTTCTCGTCCGGAAAACGCTCGCGCACCCTGTCACCGCCGTGGCCGACCACCACGTGCAGTGCTCTTGGCTGCAGGGCGCGAGCGGTCGCAAGGACATGAGCGAGTAGCGGTTCACCGGCCAGCGGATGCAGGACCTTGGGCAGTGCAGAGCGCATACGCGTACCGCGGCCGGCAGCGAGAACAATGATTTCAAGCGACATGTACCATCCTTAACTGACGATGCGAGACTGCTTGCACTTGAATCTTAGCGTGCAAAACCGGCAATACAACGCGCCGTGGGGCCAGTCTGTGACCAGCTGCACAGGAACCGCCCTGGTCGCGGGCACTGACAGGTGGCGCGCCGTATTCCCGAAGGTCGATAAGGTAAGGGGAGTCGTGGTGCCGTAGAGGCACCCGGCAGGGAAGGGTCAGCCGCGACCGGCGCGGTTGCGCATCTTGCGCAGTGTGGCGAGCTGGGCTGCAGCCTCAGCCAGCTGGGCCGAGGCGCGGCCGTAATCAAAATCACCGCTGTGATTGGTCAACACCTCCACGGCTTCGCGCCGGGCGGTTTCCGCCGCTGCCTCATCGACGTCGTCGGCACGCAGCGCCGAGTCGGCCAGGACGGACACTACACCCGGTTGCACCTCGAGGAAGCCGCCGGAAACATAGTACACCTCTTCATCGCCGTTCTGTGTCACGATCCTGACCGGCCCCGGCTGAAGCCCCGTCAACAGCGGCGCATGACCATAGTAGATACCCAGCTCACCCAGATCACCGGTTGCCACGAGTGTTTGCACCAGGCCTGAATAAATCGATTCTTCAGCGCTGACGATGTCACAGTGGATTGTCATTGCCATATTGCTGCCCTGTCGTTGATTAAAGCGTCGGAAAAGTGCTGCCGACGCAAGGCCATGTCAGAATTTACCGGCTTTTTCTACCGCCTCATCGATACTGCCGACCATGTAGAAGGCCTGCTCTGGCAGGTGGTCATATTCACCGTCGATAATCCCCTTGAAGCCGGCTATCGTTTCTTTCAGTGACACGTAGGTACCGGGCGAACCGGTGAATATCTCGGCAACGTGGAACGGCTGGGACAGAAAGCGTTCGATTTTCCGAGCCCGTGCGACCGTCTGTTTGTCGTCTTCCGACAACTCGTCCATGCCCAGGATGGCGATGATGTCCTTGAGCTCCTTGTAGCGCTGCAATACGGACTGCACGCCGCGGGCGGTATTGTAGTGATCGTTACCTATCAGCAGCGGATCGAGCTGCCGCGACGTGGAGTCCAGCGGGTCCACGGCCGGGTAGATACCCTTGGCGGCGATATCCCGGGACAGTACAACCGTCGAGTCCAGGTGTGCAAAGGTCGTGGCCGGTGACGGATCGGTCAGATCGTCCGCGGGAACATACACCGCCTGAATCGAGGTAATCGAACCAGTCCTGGTCGAGGTGATCCGCTCCTGCAGAACACCCATTTCCTCTGCCAATGTCGGCTGGTAGCCCACGGCAGAAGGCATACGGCCGAGCAGTGCCGACACCTCAGTTCCCGCCAGGGTGTAGCGGTAGATATTGTCGATGAAAAGAAGTACGTCGCGACCTTCATCGCGGAATTTCTCTGCCATGGTCAGGCCGGTCAGCGCAACGCGCAAGCGGTTGCCGGGTGGCTCGTTCATCTGACCGTAGACCATCGCCACTTTTGAGTTACTGAAATTCTCGACGTCGACAACCTTGGAATCCTGCATCTCATAGTAGAAGTCGTTGCCCTCGCGGGTCCGTTCACCGACCCCGGCGAATACCGACAGGCCGGAGTGCTCGGTGGCGATGTTGTTGATCAACTCCATCATGTTCACGGTCTTGCCGACCCCGGCACCGCCAAACAGGCCGACCTTGCCGCCTTTTGCAAAGGGACAGACCAGGTCAATCACCTTGATCCCGGTTTCCAGAAGCTCGTTGGAGGCGGCCAGTTCCTCGTAGGCGGGCGAATCGCGGTGGATGGAGGCGCGCTCTGTTTCGCCAATGGGGCCGCACTCGTCGATGGGCTTGCCGAGCACATTCATGATGCGACCCAGAGTCTCGATGCCGACCGGTACGGAAATAGGGGCGCCCGTATTCTCGACTGCCAGACCGCGACTGATACCCTCGGAGGAACCCATGGCAATCGTGCGTACCACACCATCGCCCAGCTGTTGCTGCACTTCCAGTGTCAGCTCCTTGTCACTGACGACCAGCGCGTCATAGATCCCGGGAGCGTTTTCGCGTGGAAACTCCACGTCGATTACCGCGCCGATAATTTGTACGACTCGTCCGCTACTCATGCCGGGATCCTCTGTTACAGTTGCGTTCATTCCTGTTGCAACGCCGATTGCCGACGCCGCCCACTATTGGGTTCTATCAATTAATCGCTGCAGCACCGCTGACTATTTCAGACAATTCCTGGGTAATGGATGCCTGGCGTGCCTTGTTGTATACGAGCTGCAGGTCATCGATCAGGTCGCCGGCGTTGTCCGTGGCATTTTTCATGGCCAGCATCCGGGCGGCCTGCTCGCAGGCACCGTTTTCCACCACGGCCTGGTACACCTGTGACTCAATGTAGCGCGTGAGCAGCCGTTCCAGCAGCTCTTTGGCATCGGGCTCGTAGATATAGTCCCAGTGATGCGCCATTTCCTCGCTGTCCTCGGGTACGAGGGGCAAAAGCTGTTGCACAACCGGGTTCTGCGTCATGGTGTTGACGAACTCGTTACCGACCAGAAACACGCGGTCGATACGCTCTTCCTCATATTTGTCGACAATAGCCTTGATCGCCCCGATGAGATCCCCGATGCTGGGCGCCTCGCCGATATCGCGTACCGCCGCCGTGACGTTACCACCATAGGCATTGAAGAAGGCAGACGCCTTGGCACCTATCAGCGATAGCTCTATCTCCGCACCGCTATCCGCCCAGGACTTCATGGCGTTGACGGTAGACTTGAACAGATTGGTATTGAGACCACCGCACAAACCGCGATCGGTGGAGATTACAATAAACCCGACCCGGCGCGCTTCACGAACCTGCATGTAGGCGTGGCGATACTCCGGTGCCGAATTGGCAATGTGTCCTACCACCGCACGCATCCGGCGCGCGTAGGGCTTGCCGACTTCCATACGCTCCTGGGCTTTGCGCATTTTGCTTGCGGCGACCATTTCCATCGCACTGGTGATCTTTTGAGTGCTTTTGATACTCGAGATCTTGGTGCGGATTTCCTTGCCAACTGCCATTCGTGTCTCCGCTGCTTACCAGGTCTGGGTGGCCTTGAACTTCTCGATTGCAGCCTTGAAGGCAGCGGCGATCTCGTCGTTGTAATCACCGCTTTCCGCCAGGTCTTTCATCAGGTCGCCATGTTCCGCATGCATGTAGGACAGCAGCGCACTCTCGAAGTCACCGATTTTGTTGACCTCGATATCCTGCAGATAGCCCTCGTTGGCAGCGAACAGCATGACAGCCATCTCGGACACACTCTGCGGCTCATACTGACCCTGTTTCATCAGCTCCGTGACACGCTCCCCGTGATCGAGCTGGGCCCGGGTGGCATCGTCGAGGTCGGACGCAAACTGTGAAAACGCCGCCAGCTCGCGATACTGAGCGAGGGCGGTGCGCACACCGCCGGACAGTTTTTTGATGATCTTGGTCTGGGCGGAACCACCGACGCGGGATACCGAAATCCCTGCGTTCATCGCCGGGCGTATACCCGCGTTGAACATATCCGCCTCGAGGAAAATCTGCCCGTCAGTGATGGAGATAACGTTGGTGGGAACAAAGGCGGAGACGTCACCGGCCTGGGTCTCGATGATCGGCAGGGCCGTCAGCGAACCTGTTCTGCCCTTGACCTCACCCTCGGTGAATTTCTCTACGTAGTCGGCGTTGACACGCGACGCGCGCTCGAGAAGCCGCGAGTGCAGGTAGAACACGTCTCCCGGGAAAGCTTCCCGGCCGGGTGGGCGCCTGAGCAACAGGGAAATTTGTCGGTATGCCTGTGCCTGCTTGGTCAGGTCATCGAAAATGATCAGCGCGTCTTCACCGCGGTCAAGATAGTACTCACCCATCGTGCACCCGGCGAAAGGAGCCAGGTACTGCATGGCCGCAGGATCTGCTGCCGTCGCAGCGACCACGATGGTATGCTCCATGGCACCGTG
>CAYFVJ010000002.1:13373-65434 GCA_964346555.1 uncultured Alteromonadaceae bacterium
GTCGCAGCGACCACGATGGTATGCTCCATGGCACCGTGCTCTTCCAGTTTGCGCACCACCGCGGCTACCGACGAGGCTTTCTGCCCGACAGCGACGTAGATACATTTGATCCCTGTACCTTTCTGGTTGATGATCGCATCGACGGCAATCGCTGTCTTGCCGATCTGACGATCACCGATGATCAACTCCCGCTGCCCGCGACCGATCGGTACCATAGCGTCAATGGCCTTGAGGCCAATCTGAACCGGTTGGTCGACGGACTGGCGGGCGATGACGCCGGGAGCAACTTTCTCCAGAGCGTCGGTCAGCTTCGCGTTGAGGGCACCCCGTCCATCTATCGGAGTACCCAGGGCATCGACGACACGCCCCTGCAGTTCAGGGCCGACCGGCACTTCCAGAATACGACCTGTGCAACGACACGCCTGACCTTCGGCAATACCTTTGTAGTCGCCGAGTACCACCGCACCTACCGAATCCCGCTCAAGGTTCAAGGCCATGCCGTAAAGACCGCCGCCGAAGTCGATCATTTCTCCATACATGACCTCGTTCAGGCCATGGATGCGGATAATGCCGTCGCTGACTGAAACGACGGTGCCTTCATTCTTGGCTTCAGTGCCAACGTCCAGCTGGTCGATGCGCTGGCGTATGATGTCACTGATTTCAGAAGGGTTCAGTTGCTGCATGCTCTGTTCCTCAAATTCTAGTTTGTCAGTGCGTCGGCAAGCTTGTTCAGTCTGCCGCGCACAGAGCCATCGATGACGATATCGCCAGCCTTGATAAGCACGCCGGCGAGCAGGCTGCTGTCGGTTTCGCTGCTCAGAATGACCTCTCTCTGCAATTTGTCACCCAGCGCCCTGGCCAGTCTGTTACGCGTTTCCTGCGGCATATCAAAGGCAGAGCTAACATGCACCTCGATAGATTTCTCACGTGCCGCCTTGAGTTGTGAAAATTGTGCGCTGATCTCGGGGAGCAACGGCAATCGACGATTCGCCGCCAGAACTCGAATGAAATTGGCGACGGGATCGGGCAGGGAGTCTCCACACAGCGTAATCAGCAGATCAGCGTGCTCTTCCGTTGTCCGGGTCGGGCCCGCAAGCAGATCACGTACCCGCGGCTCGCGGACAACTGCTGCCAAAGTCGCGATTTGCTCGAGCCAGACGTCCAGCGAAGCCGAGGCATCCGCATATTCAAATGCAGCTTTGGCGTAGGGACGTGCCAGCGTGCTTAATTCGGCCATGAAATCCTCTCGTCAAAGCTCGGCGACAAGCTTATCCACCAGATCACTGTGAGCTTGCCGGTCAACCGCAGCACCGAGTACCTTTTCAGCGCCTGCCAGGGTCAGGGCGCCCACCTGGCCGCGGAGCTGCTCGCGTGCCCGATTCACTTCCTGCTCGATCTCTGCCTGCGCGGATGCCTTTACTCGATCTGCTTCCGTCAGGGCTGCCTGCTTCGCCTCATCGACAATCTGGTTGGCACGCTTGTTCGCAGCGTCAACGATCGACGCCGCTTCCTGCTTGGCTTCATGCAAACGTTCGACCGATTTTTCCCTGGCCAGCTCGAGGTCGTGCTCGGCTTTCTCAGCAGAGGCCAGTCCATCGGCAATCTTGCGCTCGCGCTCCTGCATCGCGGCCATGATCGGTGGCCAGACATACTTCATGCAGAACACGACAAAGGCAAGAAACGCCAGCATTTGCCCGATTAGCGTAAGGTTTATATTCACGACTTGCTCCTCACGAATCCTGGAGGTGGAAGCGCCACCCCGTTGCAATAGTTGCCACTAATCAGCCCGCAACCACAAAGATCAGGTACATGGAGATACCGACACCGATAATCGGAATCGCGTCTACCAGGCCGGCGCCCAGGAAGAAAGTGGTCTGCAGCTTGGGGGCTAGTTCCGGCTGACGTGCGGAGGCCTCGATCAGCTTTCCACCGAGCATACCGATACCAATCGCGGCACCGAGACCGCCGAGGCTTATCATGATGGCGGCGGCAATGTAAATCAGTTCCATTGTATTCTCCTAAGAGTTGCTTACCAGACAGTGAGGTTGATTAATGGTCTTCATGAGACATGCTGAGATACACGATCGTCAGCACCATAAAGATGAAGGCTTGCAGTGTAATGATCAGTACGTGAAAGATTGCCCAGGCGACCTGCATGAACGCCGCAGGCAGCATCCAAACAATACCGGCACTGAACAGGGAAGCGATGAGTATAAAGATCATCTCACCTGCATACATGTTGCCAAAAAGTCGCAAGCCGAGTGAAAACGGCTTCGCCAGTAGCCCGACCACTTCCATGAACAGATTGATGGGAATGAACACCGGGTGATTGAAAGGCGAGAGCGTCAGCTCTTTTACAAAACCGAAACCCTTGACGGTGATCGAATAGTAGAGCATCAGAATGAAGACACCCAGCGCCAGACCCATCGTAACGTTAGGGTCAGTGGAGGGTACGATCTTCTGGTACTCCACGCCCACCATTTTTAGCGACTCCGGAACCAGGTCGACCGGCACGAGGTCCATCAGGTTCATGAAAAATACCCATACGAAGATAGTCAGCGCCAGCGGCGCTATCACCGGGTTGCGACCGTGAAAGGTATTCTTGACGGTGTTGTCGACAAAGCCCACGATCATTTCAACCGCACTGACCGTACCCGAGGGAATACCAGAACTGGCTTTTCTGGCGACAGAACGGAATAACCAGCAGAAAACCACGCCCAGACCGACCGACCAGATCATAGAGTCCACGTGGATTGCGGTGAAACCCATGGCAGCCGCCTCAGCGCCACCATGCGCGATAACCCATTCACCACCGCTGGATACGATAGAGCCGTCGTCACGCTCATAACCACCCGGCAACCTGCCATATGTCAGATTGGTCAGGTGATGAATGATGTAGTCTGAAACCGTCTGGTTTTCGCCCGCCATGAAAATCGCTCTCTGCTACCCGTTTTACCCGCCGACTGCCGATGCCCGGCACCGGTACCCACCGGCACTTTCAGTAATATACCCTCAGCAGCCGCGCGGAACCGACCACCTGCAGCAACCACATTGCGCCAAACCCGGCGAATACAGCCGGTGCATCAATCGGCCTCAACAGTGCAAACACCAGGGCAAAACCCACTGCACTCAATACAAACTTCCCCGCCTGGACCGCGTAAGCGCCACGCACCAACCGCTGCCGCTGCACACCCAACACCAGAAAGGCAAGCCATGCCTGAGGCAGGATGCTCACTGCTGCACCGGCAGCAAACGATACCGCACTTATGCGACCGGCGCCCAGAGCAATGGCGACAAGTAAAGGGAGAAGAACGGCCGCCTGTGTCAGTACAATGACGTGTAGTGGTTGCAGCCTGGGCCGGGCTTCATTCCGTTTGTCGCCGGCACATTTGTACTTGCCGTCAGCCACGCGAGTTTGTCCTCGTTCAGGCGCGCGGCAGTATAGAGATAAAGTCAGCCTGTTTCAACTTATCTGATATGAGCAAGAATACCGTCCAGTTCATCCAGACTTCCATAATTGACCACCAGACGGCCCTTACCGCCGGCGCCATGCTGTATGCTGACCCGTGTACCGAGCTTGCCGGACAGTTCATCCTGGAGCTGCCGGATATTCGGGTCGAGCGCCGACGCGCGCTTGTCTTCACCGCCGCTCGCAAGCCATTGCCTGACCAGGGCCTCGGTCTGGCGCACCGACATGCCCCGCGCGACTACCGTTCGCGCCGCCTGGGACTGAAGCTCACCATCCAGCGCCAGCAGACAGCGGGCGTGGCCCATATCCAGGTCGCCGTGTTCGAGGAGGCGACGCACATCGGCCTGTAATGACATCAGCCGCAACAGATTGGTGACAGCCGAACGCGATTTGCCGACGGCTTCCGCAACCTGCTGCTGGGTCAGCTCGAATTCGGTTTGCAATCGCTGCAGCGCCGAGGCTTCCTCTATCGGGTTGAGATCCTCGCGCTGGATGTTTTCGATCAACGCCATGGCAATCGCGGCGTCATCGCCGACATCCCTGACCAGGGCAGGGATGTCATCCAGCCCGGCCAGCTGCGCGGCGCGCCAGCGACGCTCGCCGGCGATGATCTCGTAGCGCTTGTCGGATACAGGCCGTATCACGATCGGCTGCATCAGACCCTGCGCGCGTATGCTGTCGGCCAGCTCCTGCAGGCTTTCCGGCTCGATATCCCGGCGCGGCTGGTGCTTACCACGTTGGATCAGGTCCACCGACACCGATTTCAGGCTGCCCTCCGCTGTCGTTTCCTCTGCGCCGGACTCGTCGGTGTGCACGGCGCCCGTATGCACGGCACTCGTGTCTACGGCGCCCGTGTGCACGGCGCCCGTGTTCGCGGAAGCGAGCAAGGCATCGAGACCGCGCCCGAGGCCGCGTTTCCTGCTAGTCATGGCGCTGTCCTGTCTGTCGGGGGATTGGCAATCGCCGCGCTGCGCTGATCCGCGCGCCGCAGAATCTCACCGGCGAGTGCCATGTAGGCGCGAGACCCGCGCGAGTAACGATCGTAATGCATGGCGGGCAAGCCGTGGCTCGGCGCCTCCGCCAGACGCACATTGCGCGGAATGACCGTTCGGTAGACCCTGTCACCGAAATAGCCATGCAGCTGGTCGGAGACATCGTTGGTCAGGCTGTTGCGTGGATCGTACATGGTGCGCAGTATGCCTTCGACCTGAAGCGTCGTGTTCACAGTCTCCGCCACCCGGTGAATAGTATCCATCAACGCAGACAGCCCCTCGAGGGCGTAATACTCACACTGCATGGCTATGATGACTCCGTGTGCGGCGACCAGGCCGTTCAATGTCAGCATGTTGAGCGACGGCGGACAGTCTATCAATACGTAATCGAAGTCATCCGCAGCACCTGCCAGACTCGCCCGTAGACGACGCTCACGACCCTCGACCTGCATCAGTTCCACCTCCGCGGCAGTCAGATCACTGTTGGCCGGCAGGACATAGAAGCCAGCCTCACCTGCGAGCTGTGCCACGTCACTGACCGACAGACGCCGCAGCAGAACATCGTAGATACTGCGGTCTATCGCGTACTTATCGACGCCGCTGCCCATCGTGGCGTTACCCTGGGGGTCGAGATCTACCAAAAGCACTCGCTGACGCATCGCTGCCAGCGACGCCGCCAGATTGACACAGGTCGTCGTCTTGCCCACGCCCCCTTTCTGATTTGCAATCGCAATGATGCGTGACAACCCCTTACTCCCGATTCGTCATGTCCGCGCTGCCACCTTTGGCTGCCTGTCTTGCGGTGCCGGGATCGTCACCAGACTGTGCTGTTCACCCAGTCCCGGAATCTTTAGTCGCTTAACGCTTATGTGGGCGCCGGTGTCATGCAGTTCATTTATCTCGGGCTCGAGCGCTGGCCCTTTCATCGCGTAGAGTGTTGTGCCGTCCGCAGTAAGGTGAGCGCACAGAGTAACCATGTCCACCAATGAAGCAAAGGCACGAGAGAGTACGCCATCGACAGGTCGGCCGGGAATATAGGCCTCGACCCGGGCATCGGCAATCTCGACATTTTCAAGCAAAAGCGTTTGCTGCACCTGAAAAAGAAAACGCGTTTTTTTGCCATTGCTATCTAGCAGGATGAAGTTTTTTTGCGGGAGACAAATGGCGAGGGGCACACCCGGCAGGCCTGCACCGCTGCCGACGTCGATGAAGCGCTGACCCTGCAGATGGGGAAGAATGGCGAGACTGTCGAGCAGATGTCGTACCACCATCTCGTCGCGATTGCGCACCGCGGTCAGATTGTAGGCGCGATTCCATTTTTCGAGTAAATCGAGATAAGTTGACAGGCGCTCGACAGCGCCTGGTGGCGGGACCACCCCCAGCTCGCGACAGCCTGCCAGCAGTGTATCCGCTTCGCTCCGGGCGGCCACTTCAGGCGCTTTGTCGTATAGCAGACGGTTCCTGCAGGCCTTCAGCGCTGAATTTTTTCAGATACACAAGCAGCAGGGAAACCGCCGCAGGCGTGACACCGGGCAACCTGGCGGCGTGACCCAGCGTTTCCGGTCGCGCTTCCGCCAGCTTGAGCCTGACCTCGGTGGAGAGACCATCCACCGACGCATAGTCCAGTGTTTCAGGGAGCTTCAGGGATTCAAAGCGGACCATGCGCTCTATCTCCAGCTGCTGCCGCTCAATATAGCCGGCGTACTTTGCCTGGATAGTCACTTGCTGGGCCACCTGCGGGTCAATTGTCACGGCCTCATCCAGGGCCGCGATATCGGAATAATCGATCTCCGGACGCTTGAGCAGGTCCCCGAGGGAGTATTCCCGCGACAGCTCAATGCCGGTGCGCTCGCGCAGGTACTGCGCCTGTGGGCTTCCCGCCTGCACAAACTGGCTGCGCAGTCGGGCCTGTTCGAGCTCGATAGCCTCGCGCTTGGCCTCGAATAACTGCCAGCGCCGCTCATCCACCAGCCCCAGTTGATATCCCTGCGGCGTCAGGCGCAAATCTGCATTGTCCTCGCGCAAAAGCAGCCGGTATTCTGCACGGGACGTGAACATACGGTAGGGCTCGAGTGTTCCCATGCTGATCAGGTCGTCCACCAGCACGCCGATATAGGCTTCATCGCGACGCGGTACCCAGGGCGCCTCACCGCGCACGGCCAGGGCAGCATTGATGCCCGCCAGAAGTCCCTGGGCGGCAGCCTCTTCATAACCCGTGGTGCCATTGATCTGGCCGGCGAAATACAGCCCGTTCAGCGCGCGCGTCTCCAGCGAGTGACGCAGATCCCGGGGGTCAAAGAAATCGTATTCAATCGCGTATCCCGGACGCGTGATCACCGCGTTCTCGAGACCTGCAATCGAGCGCACCAGGTCAATCTGCACATCGAAGGGCAGGCTGGTAGAGATACCGTTGGGATAGAGTTCGTTAGTGGAAAGGCCCTCGGGTTCAAGGAATATCTGGTGGGAAGTCTTGTCGACAAAACGCTGAACTTTGTCTTCGATACTCGGGCAATAGCGTGGCCCGACGCCTTCGATAACTCCCGAATACATCGGCGAACGATCGAGACCATCGCGGATGATGTCGTGAGTCTGCTCGTTGGTTTTTGCTATCCAGCAGCAACGCTGATCGGGATGCATCCCGACATCACCGAGGAATGACATGACGGGTCGGGGCTGATCTCCCCACTGTTCCTGCAGCTGCTCGAATGCAACGGATCGGGTATCGATTCGCGGCGGGGTGCCGGTTTTCAGGCGCGCCACACGCAAAGGTAACGCCCGCAGGCGTTGCGCGAGCGTGTTCGCGGGGGCGTCACCCGCTCGGCCGCCGGCCGCGCTATCCAGCCCGATATGAATTCTACCGCCGAGGAATGTACCCGTCGTCAGGATGACCCGCGCAGCGTGGAAATCAACACCCATCTGGGTTCGTGCACCAACGACATCATCGCCGCGCAGAATCAGGTCGTCGACCGCCTGCTGGAAGATTTGCAGATTCGGCTCGCTCTCGAGGAGTTGTCGGATCGCGTTGCGGTAGAGTACCCGGTCAGCCTGTGCCCGTGTCGCACGAACTGCCGGCCCCTTGCGCCCGTTGAGCACCCTGAACTGAATGCCGGCGCGATCGGTCGCAAGGCCCATTGCCCCACCGAGGGCATCGATTTCGCGCACCAGGTGGCTTTTACCGATACCACCGATGGCCGGATTGCAGGACATCTGTCCCAGTGTATCGATACTGTGTGTCAACAGCAGGGTTCGACAACCCATGCGCGCAGCAGCCAGGGACGCCTCAGTTCCCGCGTGACCACCGCCAATCACTATGACATCGAATGTATCCGGGTACTGCATCTGAGCTGCCTGTATTCGTGGCTTTCAAAGTAGTGGGCGCAAAAGTATACGCCCCCGATCAGTAGCCGGCAAAGGCTGTCGTGTGCAAAAACCAACTGTTCAGTCTTCAGCTGATAATGAATTTGATTAATACATATTGAATAGAGATAAAGTATTACTGTCGTTATTGTTAGCCTGACGCCCGAATGTTGAGAAGCAGGTAAACTGTTTTTTAAACAGCGGTTTACGTTAATGATAAGTCTGTTCACCCGAGCGTGGCAGGCGCTGGAGTAGCGGTGTGCCGGCGGTAGATGAATTTGGCTCCACGGGGATTCGCGGTCAAAAAGCTGGTTTTTATCCACAGTCTTACACAGAGTGTTCACGGGCTTTACCCCACATGTACACAATGCAGAGAAATTACTTGCCGATGCAGAAACTGCTGAAAATTTCCCCGAGCAACTGGTCGCTTGTGAGTCGCCCAGTAATATCGCCCAGACTGTCCTGGCAACAGCGCAGATCCTCCGCTACCAGCTCGCCGGCGCCGGCCTCTTGCAGCTGGGTCAGTGCTGACTGGAGATGCCGATGAGCGTCCTCCAGTGATGCCAGATGCCGTCGACGCGCGCTGAAAGCGGTTTCCATGGTGCTCGAATCCAGCCCTGCAACCTCCCGGAGATGCTGGCGCAGCGAGTCAATACCGACGCCAGATTTAGCGCAAAGGGTAATTTCGGTGCCGTGGTCTGTATTGTTGATACCTGTAGGACGCCCACTGAGGTCGCATTTATTGCGGATAAGCGTAATGTCGATTCCTGCGGGTGGCGCGGCGCATCCTGCGGGCCACACGTCGCGCGGGTCTGTACTTTTTGTCAAGACGCGGTCGTCGACGACCAGCAAGATCCGATCTGCCGCCTGTACTTCCGCCAGCGCGCGTCGAATACCCTCTTGTTCCACGGCGTCCGGACTGGCTCGCAGCCCCGCTGTATCGATAAATTGCAGGGGTAACCCGTCAATAGCGATATGTTCGCGCAGAAGGTCACGGGTTGTTCCCGCCACGTCAGTGACTATCGCCGTGTCGCGTCCTGCCAGAGCGTTCAACAGGCTGGATTTACCGGCGTTGGGTGCACCGGCTATAACCAGCTGCATACCTTCGCGGATGCGACTTCCCTGCCTGGCAGCTGCGGTTACCGCGTCCACTTGCTCCATTAAATTAACCAGGCGCGATGCCACATCGCCCTCGGCGAGGAAGTCCACTTCTTCGTCCGGAAAGTCGATTGCGGCTTCCACGTAGACGCGCAGCCGCGTCACCGTCTCGATTAACGTGCTGATCCGCGACGAGAAAACACCGTTGAGCGAGCGGCTGGCATTGCGGGCTGCAAGCGCGGTTGTGCTGCCGATCAGGTCGGCAATCGCTTCTGCCTGCGTCAGGTCTATCTTGTCATTGAGAAAGGCCCGGCGCGAGAATTCACCGGGCAGGGCGACTCGCGCACCGGACCGGCAGGCTGACTGTACCACCAGGTCGAGCAGCACAGGACCACCGTGGCAGTGGAGCTCTACAACGTCTTCACCGGTAAAGGAATGAGGCCCCGGGAAGCGCAATGCCAGACCTTCATCGAGCACTTCACCGTTGTCATCGCGCACGCTGACGCGCGTTGCACAGCGTGGCGCCAGGCTGGCATTGTCGGTCAGCCGACCGGCAATAGCGCAGGCGTGCGGACCTGACAGGCGAATGATGCCCACCCCACCCTGCCCGGGTGCGGTGGCGATGGCGACGATGGTGTCCTCGGGAAGGTCTGCCAGTGTCACGATGTGGCCTTCCCGCGGGGGCTGAAGCCAGCCGTCAGGCAGGTTTCTGGTCCGCGTTTTCTATCTGTCGCGTGATATACCACTGCTGTGCCATCGAGAGCAGGTTGTTGACGACCCAGTACAGCACCAGACCCGCCGGAAACCATAAAAAGAAGAAAGTGAACACGACCGGCAGCCACTGCATGATCTTGGCCTGCATCGGATCAGGCGGCGGCGGATTGAGCTTTTGCATGAACCACATGCTGGCACCCATGAGCAGGGGCAGGACAAAGTAGGGGTCCATGACTGACAGGTCATCTATCCAGAGTATGAAGGGGGCGTGACGCAATTCGACACTTTCCATCAATACCCAGTACAGGGCGATGAACACTGGCATTTGCACGAGTATAGGCAAACAGCCGCCGAGCGGATTGATCTTTTCTTTTTTATACAGCTCCATCATGGCCTGCGACTGCTTCTGCTTGTCATCGCTGTACTGCTCGCGGATGTCCTGCATTTTCGGTTGTACGCGGCGCATGTTGGCCATGGAACGGTAACTGGTAGCCGACAGCTTGTAGAATGCGGCTTTGATGACCACCGTCAGGAGAATAATCGAAAGGCCCCAGTTCACGACGATATTCTGTATCTGCGTCAACAGCCAGAATAGCGGCTGTGCGATCCACCACAGCCAGCCATAGTCAACGCTCAGCTCGAGATAAGGCGATATTTCCTCGAGGCGATACTGTTTCTTGGGGCCGGCATAGAATTGCGCAGAAGCAGAGGCGGTCTGTCCGGGATCCACCACGAGCGCCGGGCTGGTGAAACCGGCGATGTTGAAACCGTCATCAGTAACCCGAGTACTGTAGTTATGGGTCTGCTCTGGATTGGGGATCCAGGCGCTGAGGAAATAGTGTTGAATCATGGCGATCCAGCCACCACTCAGCTGGCGTTTGAATGGTTCTTCAGCCATGTCATCAAAAGAAAACTTGGTGAAGCGATCGTCCGGCTGGGTGGTCGCTGCGCCCAGGAATGGCTGCAGCCCCATCCCGGTACTGCTGGAGGGCGCCGGCGAGCTGTCGCGCTTGATCTGGCCGAACAGGTTGGCCCGCCAGCGCTGGTCGCTCACGTTCTCCACAATATATTTCACGTCGACAAGATACACGCCGCGTCGCAGGGTGAAGCGTTTGGTGATACGCACACCGTTGTTGCCCTGCCACTTCAGGTCGACCGTCAGCGTATCCTCGCCCGGCGCCAGCTCATAGCGTCGAGATTCGCTCGTGAAGCGGGCGCGTTGCTGCGCGTCGATGCCATTCTTACCGATCAGCCCACTCTGGGCGACGTATGTCCTTTGCCTGTTGCGTTCCAACAGCACGAACGGTGTATCCGGGTCGTCAATATCCTCCAGGTGCTTGGGCAGTGCGACTTCCACTATGTCGCCGCCATTGAGGTCGATGGCGAGTTGCAGCGTCCCGGTGAAAACCTGGATGATGTCGTCTCCGGCGTTGGCATCCGCGGCACTTGTGCCCGGGTCTTCTCTGGTATCCGGCGCCGGTGGCACATCCTGAGGTAGATCGCTTGCGGCGCTTGTAGACTGAGCAGGAGCGGGTAAATTACGCGAGCTGACAGCGGGGCTATCACCGGCCGCACTTTGACCCCCTGCGGTGTCGCTTGCGGTCAGTCGTTCGGAGGCCTGCTCCAGGACAGTCTGCTTCGCATCCTTGAATGCGACCCACTCAGTCAGCAGCATAAATGAGAGCAGAACGATGGCGCCGATGAGTAAGGTGCGTTGTATATCCATAAAGGCGTCAACAGGTATCCGAAGCTGGTGGAACGGGATCGACGCCGCCTTCGTGCCAGGGGTGACATTTCGAGAGACGGCGTAATGCCAGCCAAGATCCGCGCAGGCTGCCGTGCGTGGCAATGGCTTCGCTGGCATAGCTGGAACAGCTTGGGTAGAAGCGGCAATGCTGGCCTACAAAGGGACTGAAGCACCACTTGTACACGTTAATGAAAAAAATAAGGATGTGCTTCATGATTCCCTGCTTGCGGCGGCGGATTTGCTGCACAGGCGCACCAACTGCCGCGGCAGGTCCCTGCTATAAACGCCGGCAGCGCACGACGCAGCACCGGGTCGGGTCAGAAAGATAATATCCAGTCCCCGCCGACTGTCCGGCAGCTGGCGAAACGCTTCCCTGGCAAGGCGCTTGATCCGGTTTCTCTGCGTCGCTAACTTGACGTGCTTCTTCGCCACGGCCAGACCAAGACGGTGGTGACCGCTGGTATTGTCGCGAGCCAGTAAAAGAAACTCTTTCTGTCCACCGCGGCAGGTCGCACCATTGAATACTTCACGATAATCTCTCGCGCAGAGTAAGCGGCGTTCTTTACCAAATCGATTGGACATTGGTGGCGGCGGCAATCGGCAATAACAATAAACTGCGGGGCGCCGCTAACCGAATGTCATGCCGACAGACGCTTGCGTCCCCTTGCACGGCGTCGGTTGATTATGGCTCGACCGCCGCGGGTGGCCATGCGGGCACGGAAACCGTGGCTGCGCTTGCGCTTGAGAACGCTTGGCTGGAATGTTCGTTTCATCGCTGTAATCTCGCCTCAAAGTGAAATGGCCGGGAGGTCTATCGTTATGGCGCGCTGCATGCAGGCCGGAACGTCAATCCCCTGGTGAAAAAGGAGCTGCATTCTAGAGAACCCTTCGCGCTAATTCAACGACTTATCTTCAAGCCACGCCTGCTCGACCCGCGAACGGTCTGCCACCGTTAGTAAGTGCGCCACCGTCTCATTTCCTCAGCCGGACTGAGCGTGAAGCAGCTTCGTCGTGCTGACCGGCCAAGCCCTTTGCTGACGGGGGCTGCCGCCATCGGCAAACAATTTCCCCCAAAGATATTAACAGGTTATACACAGAATAGATTAATTTTTTTTGCCGTCAGCCGATGGCCCGCAATCGGCAGAAAAATATCATAAGTTATTGTTTTTAAAGTATAAAAAAAATTTGGAATATTGAGTAAATATGTGGATAAGTCTGGCTTTGGCGGTTATCATGAGCTTTTTCGGCGGGATATTCCCCGGCAGCGTCAACAAGCCGATTCACAATAAGCCAGTAGCGATGCTGGTGTATTCAATTTAGTGGGGAGAGGGTTCTTTTGTCAGCGGTTTCATGGTCACAGTGCAGAATGTTGTTGCAGGATGAGTTGCCCCCGCAGCAGTTCAATACCTGGATCAGGCCGCTTAAAGCCAGCGAAGAGAATGGCTGCCTGCGACTGTTCGCCCCTAACCGGTTTATCCGGGACTTCGTGACGGACAAATTCGCCGGCCGTATTTGCGAACTGGTGCATGAGCATCTCGGTGGTGTCGGTATAGATGTTGTCCTGGAGATTGGTGATGTGCGGTCCGCGCCGAGAAACGACAGTCCCGGTGAATGCTCGCGCTCGCCGGAGATGGCGACGATGGCTGCGTCTACACCTCAGGATGGCCAGGCTTCAGGTCGATCAGCATCGCCGGATGCGTCCGCCGCGAGTTTCGGTCGCGCCAATGATTCCGAAGTGCATGAGGCGCTGCAGCACCAGCACAACCTGGTCGGCCACTATACCTTTCGCAACTTTGTAGAGGGTAAATCCAATCAGCTCGCCCTGGCAGCAGCACAGCAGGTCGCGGAAAACCCGGGCGACGCTTACAATCCGATGTTTCTGTATGGCGGTGTGGGTCTCGGCAAGACGCACCTGATGCATGCCGTCGGTCATGCGCTCAAGTCCAACAACCCGTCAGCGCGTATTGTCTATATGCACTCCGAGCGGTTTGTCGCCGATATGGTGAAGGCTTTGCAGTTGAATGCCATCACTGATTTCAAGCGATACTACCGGTCGGTGGATGCCCTGTTGATTGACGATATTCAGTTTTTTGCCAAGAAAGACCGATCACAGGAGGAATTCTTTCACACCTTCAATGTGCTGCTGGAGGGTGGTCAGCAGATGATCCTCACCTGCGATCGCTATCCGAAGGAAATCGATGGCCTCGAGGAGCGCCTGAAGTCACGCTTTGGCTGGGGCCTTACGGTGGCCGTAGAGCCCCCGGATCTGGAAACCCGGGTCGCGATCCTGATGAAAAAGGCGCAGCAGTCCAGCGTCGACCTGCCGCCCGATGCCGCTTTTTTTATCGCCCAGCGTATCCGCTCCAATGTGAGAGAGCTGGAGGGCGCGCTCAAGAGGGTGATAGCGAGTGCTAACTTCACTTCCCGGCGAGTGGATGTAGACCTGGTCAAGGAAAGTCTCAAGGATCTGCTGGCCCTGCAGGACAAGCAGGTGAGCCTCGACAACATACAGCGTACTGTTGCGGAATATTACAAGATCAAGATTGCAGACATGATGTCTCGACGGCGCAGTCGCTCGGTGGCCAGGCCTCGGCAGGTAGCTATGGCCCTGGCCAAGGAACTGACCAATCACAGTTTGCCGGAAATTGGCGATAGTTTTGGTGGCCGCGACCATACCACCGTGCTGCACGCCTGCCGAAAAATAAAAGAATTGCGGGAAATGAACTCGAACATACACGAAGATTACAAGAACTTGTTGCGATCCTTGACCACTTGAGCACAATGAAAGCGGCGAGGTGAAGCCAGCGGCCGGTTCCAACCCACAATGCCAGCAGCCAGGGAAAATCCATGAAATTCAGCGTTCCGCGAGATGCACTTATCAAGCCACTGAGTCTTGTCGCGGGCGTTGTCGAGCGCCGCAACACGCTGCCCGTGCTGGCGAATGTCCTGCTGCAGGTCGAGGGCGATAAACTTTCCCTTACAGGTACTGATCTGGAGGTTGAACTGGTCGGGAGCCTGACCTTGCCTGCATCTCCCGAAGCCGGAGAAATTACAGTACCGGCACGCAAGCTTCTGGATATCTGCAAATCACTTCCGGAGGGCAGTGATCTCAACTTTCACCTCCAGGATGGCAAAGCCGTTGTGACCTGTGGGCGCAGCCGCTTTTCGTTGTTGACCCTGCCCGCGCGCGAGTTCCCGAATATCGAGGACAGTATCGGGAGTCATCAGTTTTCCCTGTCTGCGCAGCACCTCAGGCGTCTGATTGATCGTACTGCGTTTGCGATGGCGCAGCAGGATGTCCGCTACTATTTGAACGGGATGCTCTGGGAGATACGCGATGGACGCTTGCGCTTTGTCGCCACAGACGGGCACCGGCTGGCGATCTGCACGCTTCCGGAAGACCTGGAGGGAGTGGATGACACCCAGGTGATATTGCCGCGTAAAGGCGTCATCGAGCTCGGTAGACTGCTTGCAGATGACGCTGACGATATCACTATCATTCTAGGCAGTAACCACCTCCGGGCGATCACCCCTGGTTTCAGTTTCACATCCAAACTGGTGGACGGCAAGTTTCCCGATTATGAGCGGGTTCTGCCGCGATCGGCTGAAAAAGTCGTATTGGGCGATCGTTTGCAGCTGCGCCAGGCCTTTACACGAGCCGCGATCCTGTCGAATGAAAAATATCGGGGTGTGCGCTTGAAATTATCACCTGAAACGCTGGAAATCGAGGCGCATAATCCCGAGCAGGAGCAGGCAGAAGAGGTGGTGCCTGTGGACTACCACGGCGAGGCCCTGGAAATAGGCTTTAATGTCGGGTATCTGCTTGACGTGCTGGGGGTTCTTTCGGGAGAGGCGGTACGTTGTTCTCTCTCGGACCCGAACGGCAGCGCGTTGCTGGAGGAGTCCGATACAGATGATTCCCAGTATGTCGTAATGCCCATGCGTCTCTAGTGACGTCGCGCCAGTATCGCCACACCAATCGCCCGCTATTGTCGAGAAAATCGGCCTTGCCTATCCCGATTTCGGGCATGCCGGGATGTTTCTGAGTTGGTTGTTTCGCTGTCGCTATGCTGAGGCGTCTGGATATCTACAACGTTCGCAACCTCCGCCGTGTGAGGCTGGATAACCTGTCTCAGGCCAATTTTTTGTACGGTCCCAACGGCAGTGGTAAGACCAGTGTCCTCGAGAGCATCCATTTGCTGTCTACAGGCCGCTCTTTCCGCTCGATAACGGCGCGCCCTGTCATTAGCAACGATGCGGGTGACCTCACTGTTTACGGTGGGCTGGCAGTGGACAGTGGCGACGGTGTGCAAGCGCTCGGTGTACGGCGGGACAGGGCGGGCGCAGCTGACATTCGTGTTGGGGGCGTACCGGTGCGCTCTGCTGCGTACCTGGCGGCGGAGCTACCGGTGCTGGTGCTGAACAGCGACAGTTTTGAACTGTTGGTGGGGGCCCCGCGGGAGCGGCGTCGTTTTCTGGATTGGGGTGTGTTCCACGTGGAACATAGTTTTTTTGCCAGCTGGCAACGTTTTCAGCGTGGCGTTAAACAACGCAATGCCTTGCTCCGGCGTGGTAATATAAATGAATCGGAGTTGAGATCCTGGACGACAGAAGTCGCAGCGGCTGGAGATGCGCTGACTGCGAGCAGAAAGCGCTACTTTCACCGACTTCAAGCGCGCTTTGCCGAGGTTCTGGAGACAGTGCTACCGGATGCTGAACCGGTGACACTGCGATTCAGACAGGGGTGGGATCGTGAACGGACCTACCTCGAAGCCCTGCAGAGCGGATTGATGGTCGACAAAGAGCAGGGCTTCACGCATACCGGTCCGCAGCGCGCAGATATCAGAATAGCGGTGGGTGATCGTCTTGCTGCGGATATATTGTCCCGCGGCCAACAGAAGCTGGTGGTAAGCGCGCTTAAGTTGGCGCAGGGGCACGTCCACGCTGAGGCGAACCGCGCCGGCGACTGCGTCTTTCTTCTGGACGATTTGCCGTCCGAGCTGGATGAATGGCATCTGCGTTTGGTGTGCGATGAAATTACGCGAATGGGCGTGCAGGTCTTTATCAGCTGCATCGATCTATCAGTCTTGCGCAAGGTCTGGTGCCCCTCGGGCTCAATTGCCGTGTTCCACGTGGAACACGGCGAGGTAGCTAAAGAATGAACTGCCCTGACAAGTCAGCTTGTTTGCGGTACTGCAGGGTGTGTGCGCCCACGTTTTAACCAGGTAGAGACCAGGAATATGAGTGATCAAGAAAATCAGAACGCCTACGACTCCTCCAGTATCAAGGTCCTCAAGGGCCTCGACGCGGTACGCAAGCGACCCGGAATGTATATCGGCGATACGGATGACGGTACAGGCCTGCATCACATGGTATTTGAGATCGTCGACAATTCGATCGACGAGGCCCTGGCAGGCTACTGCCGCACGATTGATATCACGATTCACCCGGATGAATCGGTGTCGGTTTGCGACGATGGGCGGGGTGTTCCGACAGAAATGCACGAAGAAGGCGTCTCTGCTGCAGAGGTGATCATGACGGTGCTGCATGCAGGTGGGAAATTCGATGACAATAGCTACAAGGTGTCGGGTGGGCTCCACGGAGTCGGCATTTCAGTAGTCAACGCCCTGTCTGAGACCCTGACCTTACGCATCTGGCGCGAGGGCAGGGTCTACGAGCAGGACTATCGGCACGGCGTTCCCCAGGCGCCGCTGGCGGAGGTGGGTACGACAGAGCAGTCTGGCACGCTGATTCATTTCAAGCCGTCTGCCGAGACGTTCACCAATATCGCGTTCCACTTTGATCAGCTCGCCAAACGACTTCGGGAACTTGCTTTCCTCAACTCCGGAGTCAGCATTAAACTCCAGGATGAGCGCTCCGGAAAAGCGGATAATTTCCTCTATGAGGGCGGTCTGCAGGAGTTTGTCCGCTACTTGAATCACAACAAGACACCCATCAACCAGGCCTTTCACTTCCTCCAGGCCACAGACGATGGCATCGCTGTGGAGGTGGCGATGCAGTGGAATGACTCCTTTCAGGAAAATATCTTCTGCTACACCAACAATATTCCTCAGCGGGATGGTGGCACGCACCTCGCCGGATTCCGTGCCGCCTTGACGCGGAGCCTGAACAACTACGTAGAGCGCGAGGGCCTGGCCAAGAAAGCCAAGGTCAACACCACCGGCGACGACGCGCGTGAGGGTCTGACGGCAGTGATCTCCGTAAAAGTACCTGATCCTAAGTTTTCGTCCCAAACCAAGGACAAGTTGGTGTCTTCCGAGGTGAAAACCGCGGTAGAACAGGCGATGGGTCAGCAATTCGCAGACTATTTGCTGGAGAACCCCCAGGAAGCAAAGGCTGTTGTCGGCAAAATGCTGGATGCCGCGCGGGCGCGGGAAGCGGCGCGCAAGGCGCGCGACATGACCCGGCGCAAGGGGGCGCTGGATATCGCGGGATTACCGGGTAAGCTGGCGGATTGCCAGGAAAAGGATCCCGCGCTGTCTGAACTCTACCTGGTGGAAGGTGATTCTGCGGGCGGTTCCGCCAAGCAGGGTCGTGACCGGAAGTTCCAGGCCATACTGCCGCTCAAGGGTAAGATTTTGAACGTGGAAAAAGCGCGTTTTGACAAGATGCTCAGTTCGGTGGAAGTCGGTACGATGGTGACGGCCCTGGGCTGCGGCGTGGGTAAGGCGGAATTTGATCCCGACAAGCTTCGCTACCACAGCATCATTATCATGACTGATGCCGATGTGGATGGGTCACATATCAGAACCCTTCTACTGACGTTTTTTTTCCGGCAGATGCGCGAATTGATAGATCGCGGCCACGTATTCATCGCCCAGCCGCCGCTTTTCAAGATCGGTCGCGGCAAACAGCACCAGTATCTGAAAGATGAAGCCGCCCTCACGGACTATCTGACATCCTCCGCTCTGGACGGTGCTTCCCTGTACGTCAATCCGGATGCGCCGCCAATCACTGCAGAGGGGCTGTCGGAACTGGTCGCAAAGTACCGATCGGTTGCCGCAACGATAGAGCGTCTCGCGCGGGTATATGCGCCGCCGGTGCTCTGGCAGATTGTGGGAGGTCTGCACCTGGCCGTCGATGATCTGCAGGACGAAGCTGCGGTAACCGCTTTCGCGGAAGCTATGCGTGAGCGGCTCCAGGGCGCCACCGAGAAAGGTTTCCGCTACACGACAATGGTAAGACGCGAGCCCGAGCAAGGCTATTTTTACCCGGTGGTACGCCTGCTGGCACATGGCGTTGAGACCGATACCGAGTTCCGGCGCGACTTCTTCACATCGGGTGAATACAGCAGCCTGCGTGCCCTCGGGGATGAGTTGAACAACCTGATCGAGGAAGAAGGCTATTTCCGCCGCGGTGACAAGACGCTGGTAACGCGTGACTTCGCCACAGGTCTGAGCTGGCTCATGGCGGAGGCACGCAAGGGTTATAGCATTCAGCGCTACAAGGGCCTGGGTGAAATGAACCCGGACCAGCTCTGGGAAACCACCATGGATCCGGCATCCCGGCGCATGCTGCAGGTGACGGTGGAGGACGCGATCAAGGCAGACCAGATATTCACCACGTTGATGGGCGATCAAGTGGATCCGCGCCGCGACTTCATTGAACAGAACGCGCTGTCCGTCGCCAACCTCGACGTCTGAGATACCGGTACTATGAGGTAACATAGAGTACTTTGGCGATTCCTGGCTTCCCGGCTTCAGTCCCCACTTTGGTCACTGCTGACGTTGTCCATCCGCTCGGCCTGCAGGTTCACATCAATGCGCTCACTCTCAGTAGCCACGTGCACCTGCGGCACGTCCGGAAGCGTCTTGCTCGCTCGCGCCGACAGGCCGCGGAAACGCTCGACCTTGCCGTGCAGGCCCTGGTTGCCCACCAGGGCAGTGACCGTGCTGTTGTAGTGGTTGCTC
Organism: uncultured Alteromonadaceae bacterium; assembly: GCA_964346555.1. GTDB lineage: Bacteria > Pseudomonadota > Gammaproteobacteria > Pseudomonadales > Halieaceae > Chromatocurvus. The sequence continues at coordinate 32,682 of CAYFVJ010000002.1, forward strand.
GCCGCGGCCAGTGACTTGCCAAGGCCGGACAGGCGTTCGGAGAGGATGCAGACCTGATTGTGTATATCGCCCGCTGCGTCGGCAATCTCCTGCGCCTCGCGGTGGCTGCGGTCAACCATCCACAGGTTTGCGACGGTGCGCAGCACCGGCATCAGAGTGGTGTGAGAGACCAGGACGACATTGCGCTGGTAGCCGTAATCGAAAAGTTCCCTGTCCGCTTGCATTGCCGCAATGTAGGCCGCTTCCACCGGCATGAACATGAGCACGAAGCTGGGACTGCCGAGATCGGGGAGGTTTCCGTAATCCTTGGCTGCCAGTTCATCGATGTGCTGTTTCACCGCGCGCACATGCGAAGTTAGCGCTTCCTCGCGTTGCGCGTCTTCAACTGCCGCTATGACGCGGCTGTAGTCGAGCAGTGACACCTTGCTATCGATGACGATGTGTTTGTTGCCCGGCAGCCGAATCAGAAAATCGGGCAGGCGTCGGCGGCCCTCGTGGTCCGTGAAGGCGCGCTGGCTCTCGTAGTGATCTCCCCGCAGCAGGCCGGAAAGCTCCAGGGTTCGCTCCAGCTGCGCTTCGCCCCAATTGCCCATAGCCTTGCTGTCGCCCTTGAGTGCCTCGGCAAGATTGCCCGCCTGCTCGTTCATCTGCAGCCCCACCTCCAGTATCTTGCGGATTTCACTTTCAATCAGAGCGTTGCCGCGCAGCGCCTCGGCGTGCACTTCATTGACTCGCGTCTGGAAGCTGCTGATCTGTTCGCGAAACGGTGACAGCAGTGCCTCGATCGACTCTTTGTTATTGGCGTTGAAGCGTCTACCGCGATCTTCGAAGATCCGGTTGGCAAGATTCTCGAATTCACGCGTTAGCTGCTCGCGGCTATCGCGCAGGAATTTCACCTGATCGCGATAGCGCCGCTCGCGCTCGGCCAAAGTCGCCCGGGTACCGGCGAGGCGGCTCGACAGGTCAGCATTCTGCGCCTGCAGTGTGTCCAGGCGTCGGAGACGCGACCACACAAGGGCAAGACATAATAATGTTCCGGCGATTCCGCCCGCCAGAAGGCACACGGCAATCAGCGGGTACAGCGATGCGTCAAGGGCAGGCATACGCCGGTGTCAGCGCGACACCACCAGCTGAGATATATCCGCGACTTCCAGAAACAGCAGCCGCAGCTCGTGCAGTAGATTGAGCCGGTTTTTCCGCTGCTGCACATCTTCGGCGTTCACCATGACCCGGTCGAAGAACGCATCCACCGGTTCGCGCAGCGCCGCGAGCTCGGCCAGCGCCTCGGTGTAGGCGCCCGCGGCGAGATGGCGCCCGCTGCTCTCGCGCAATCGCTGTAGAGACTCCCAGAGTGCGCGCTCCTCCGTTTCCACGAAACGTTCCGGGACCACGGCCGCGAAGGCGTGCTCGCCGTCGAGCTTGTCCAGAATATTGGCGACACGCCTGTTTGCTGCGGCGAGTGCGGCTGACTCCGGTAGACTGCTGAATCGATGCACCGCGAGCACCCGCTGTCGGAACTCCAGCGGCCGGCTCAGCCCGAGTGCGGCAACCGCGCGAAAATGCTCTGTGGGAATGCCCTCGTCTTCAAACCAGGCGCGGAATCGGTCCAGCATGTAGGCGAGCACTGGCTCGATATCTTCCGCATCGAGCATGTCCGGGGGATATTGGTCGCGGGCCAGCTGCAGTGCGTCGCGCAGATCTGTATCGATCTGCTTCTCCACCAGAATCCGCAGTACCGCGAGTGAGGCGCGGCGCAGCGCGAAGGGGTCACGGGACCCGGTGGGCGGCTGGCCGATACCGAATATCCCGACCAGCGTATCGAGACGATCGGCCAGCGCCAGGCTGGTCGCAACCGGCTCCGACGGCAGCTGATCGCCCGCAAAGCGCGGCCAGTACTGCTGCTGCAGGGCCGTGGCCACGGCGTCAGCTTCACAGTCGTTGCGTGCGTAGTAAGCGCCCGCTATCCCCTGAAGATCGCTGAACTCCATCACCAGCTCACTGACCAGGTCGGTTTTTGACAAGCGGGCGGCACGCGCACAGAGTTCGGGATCAGCGCCCACCACCGGTGCCAACGCACTCGCCAGTGCCATCATGCGGACGGTTTTGTCGTGCAGGGTTCCCAGGTCCTTCTGAAATATGACACGCTTGAGAGCGTCAACGCGGGCGGCGAGAGGCTGCTTCAGGTCCTGTTCATAAAAGAAAGCCGCATCGCTGAGACGTGGCCGTATCACCCGCTCATTGCCGGCGATGACCTGGGACGGATCCTTGCTTTCAATGTTGCTCACCGTGATGAAGTGCGGCATCAGCTGCCCGTTGTCGTCCACCACATGAAAATACTTCTGATGTTCCTTCATGGAGGAGATAAGCGCTTCCGCCGGCACTGCGAGAAATCGGGAATCAAAGCCTCCGGTGAGGGCCACGGGCCATTCCACCAGGCCAGTGACTTCGTCCAGCAATTCCTCGTCTATGATCGCGCGGGCGCCCAGTGCGCTGGCCTCGACCTCGACCTGGTCAATGATCATCTGGCGCCGGCGTTCAAAGCCGGCGACCACCCGCGCGTCTTCCAGTTTGGTGGCATAGTCAGCCGGTGCTGCCAGCGCAATGTCGTGATTGCTGTGCACGCGGTGCCCGCGCGTGTGCCGGCCTGTGGCAATGCCGAGAACCTCGCCGGGTACGACCTCGCCATCTACCAGCGCGACCACCCAGTGTACCGGCCGCACGAACTCCACGCGGCTGCTGCCCCAGCGCATGCGTTTCGCTATGGGCATCGCCGCCACGCTGGCCTTGATCACATCGATCAGGACCTCACGCAGGACGGCGCCCTGCCGGGTCTGGCGCAGGCCCAGGCGCGGGCCCTTCTCGGTGTCGATCGCCTCGAGCTGCGCCGGGTCAACACCCTGTTTGCGCGCGAAACCCAGAGCGGCCGGGCTCCAGTCGCCGCTGTCGGTCAGCGCCTTGTCCGCCGGCGGTCCAAGCGTATCCACACTGACCGTCGCGCCCTGCGCCTCCACGGCGTCAATGGCCACCGCGAGACGCCGGGGTGTAGCGTACCACTCGGCATCGCAGTGAACCGGCAGCGAACGTTCGCGCAGTGCCGACAGCATCCCGTCGCGAAATGCCAGGCCAAGCGCTGGAAGCGAAGACGACGGCAGTTCTTCCGTGCCGAGCTCAACCAGCAGGCTCACCGTGCTCATACCTGTGCCTCTGCAGCCTGGCGCTGACGCCACTCGGTAAGGGCCTCATCGCGCAGTGACGTTGCCGCCATTGGAAAGCCGAGGCTGGCGCGGGTATCGACGTAGGCGCCGGCGACGGCACGCGCCAGGCTGCGCACCCGCAGGATAAAGCGCTGGCGCTCAGTGACCGAGATGGCGTGCCGGGCATCCAGGAGGTTGAAGGTATGCGATGCCTGCAAGACCATTTCATAGGCGGGCAGCGGCAGGCCGGCCTCCACCAGACGCCGGGCTTCGGCCTCGCAGTGGTCGAACTGGCGGAAAAGGTAGTCGACATCCGCCTCCTGGAAGTTGTAGCGCGACATCTCCACCTCGTTCTGGTGGTAGACATCGCCATAGGTTACCGGACCGGACGGGCTGTGCGCCCAGACCAGGTCGTACACGCTGTCCACGCCCTGTAGATACATCGCGATACGCTCGAGCCCATAGGTAATTTCGCCAGTAACGGGGAAGCACTCCAGCCCGCCGGCCTGCTGAAAATACGTGAACTGCGAGACCTCCATGCCATTCAGCCAGACCTCCCAGCCAAGACCCCAGGCACCGAGTGTGGGTGATTCCCAATTGTCTTCGACGAAGCGCACATCGTGAATCGCCATGTCGACGCCGAGCGCGGCGAGTGATTGCAGGTAGAGCTCCTGAAAATTGTCCGGCGATGGTTTCATGATTACCTGGAACTGGTAGTAATGCTGCAGCCGGTTGGGATTTTCGCCGTAGCGTCCATCGGTGGGTCGCCGGCTGGGCTGTACATAGGCCGCGTTCCAGTTCTCCGGCCCGAGGGCGCGCAGAAACGTGGCTGGGTGAAAGGTGCCCGCGCCGACCTCCATATCCAGAGGCTGCAGAATGACGCAGCCCTGTTCGCCCCAGAAGGCTTGCAGGCGCAGTATCAGGTCCTGAAAAGTGAGGGTCTCTTGCATAGCGTTGCGCTGGCCTTTGCCGATTCTATTGCTACAGCCCGGGAATTGGCACTCTATAAAAGACGATATCATACAGGGTCTTTTGGCGGCATAGTACGCGGCCACGCCGCGACGCTGACTGCTATTCTTCTATGCGAATCGCCCGGGCGCGCGCCCTGCACGCCGCCCCGGTTATTACGCTATGCTGTCGACCGCCAACACACAGCAGCGCTCCAGGAAGAGGCAATGCATGTTTTACGGTAAGCTCGTCGCCGGCGCCATTGGTCTGCTGGTCGCCGGCCCTGTCGGTCTCGTCCTCGGCCTGCTGCTGGGGCACGCGTTTGACCGGGGGCTGGCGCACACGCTGCAATCCGGTTCCCCCGAACAGATCGCGCGCATCAAGAACAGCTTTTTCGAGACCTGTTTCCTGCTGCTCGGCCATGTCGCCAAGGCGGACGGGCGCGTGTCGGAAAGCGAAGTCGAGCACACCGAAACGCTGTTCCGGCAGATGGGTCTCGATAGCCAGCAGCGGCAGGAGGCAATCCGGCTGTTCAAGCGGGGCGCTGCGGCGGACTTCGTGCCCGATGCCGTCGTCGCGCAGTTTCTGCAGGTGTGCCGCGGTCAGCGGCAGCTCAGGCAGACGCTGCTGCTGTTCCTGATATCGCTGGCGCTTGCGGACCATACGCTGGAGACCGCGGAGCGTGAGGTGCTCGGTCGGCTGGCCGCCCTGCTCGGCTACAGCGAGGCACAGCTTGACCAGCTGCTCAACATGGCACGCGCGCAGGAGCATTTCCACAGTGAACAGGGCCGCGGCGGTGTACAGCCCGAAACCCGGCTGGAGGACGCCTATGCGGCGCTGGGCGTAAGCCCGGACGTCGACGATCGCCAGCTGAAGCGTACCTACCGCAAGCTCATGAGTGAGCATCACCCGGACAAGCTGATTGCCCGCGGCGTGCCCGAGGATATGCTCAAGGTTGCCACGGAGCGGGCCCAGGAAATCCAGGGCGCTTACGACATGATCCGCAGGTCGCGCGGACTGAAATAGGTCCGGTTGCGCTTCAGCGCCGCCAGAATGCAGGGGTGAACAGCACCAGCAGGGTGAATATCTCCAGACGCCCGAGCAGCATGGCCAGGCACAGGATGCCCTTCGCCGTATCGCCGATGGCAGCGTAATTGGCGCTCACGGCACCCAGGCCCGGCCCGAGGTTGTTGAGCGTGGCTGCCATGGCCGAGAATGCCGTCAGGAAATCCAGTCCGGTGGCCATGACCGCGAGCATGAGTACGATAAATACGAAGGTGTAGACGGCAAAGAAACTCCACACCGCGCTGACTACGCTCGCCTCGACGCGCCGGTTGCCGACCTTCAGTGGAATCACGGCGTGCGGATGAACCAGCTGCCGCATTTCCCGCAGCCCCTGCTTGTAGATGAGCATCAAGCGCATGGCCTTGATGCCACCCGCAGTGGAGCCGACGCAGCCGCCCATGAATGAGAACATGATCAACAGAATGGGCAGGAATAGCGGCCAGACGCTGAAATCCTGCGTAGCAAAGCCCGCCGTGGTGACGATCGCGATGGTCTGGAACAGGCCGTGCACCAGGCTGTCCTGCGCGTCGAGGGTTTCGCTGAGCAGCAGGAAGCCGCAGGTTACGACAACGCAGAGCGCAACGGCACTGAGAAAGAAGCGGGTTTCCGAGTCGCGCAGGTAGGCGCCTATGTGGCGCCGGCTCCAGGCAATGTAGTGCATACCGAAGCTGATACCCGAAAACAGCATGAACAGGCTCGACACTAGCAGGACGGCGTTGCTGTCGAAATAACCCATGCTACCGTCGTGCGTGCTGAAGCCACCGATAGCCACTGTGGACAGGGCGTGGCAGAGCGCATCGAATGCGCCCATCCCGGCGGCGTAATAGGCGCCGCCGCAGAGCATGGTAAGCGCGAGATAGACCACGAACAGCGCTTTCGCGGTGCCGGCGATACGCGGCGTGAGCTTGGTGTCCTTGGAGGGACCGGGAATCTCGGTCCGGTAGAGCTGCATGCCGCCGATGCCGAGCATGGGGAGTATCGCCACCGCGATCACGATAATGCCGATGCCACCGAGCCACTGCAGCAGCTGCCGGTACAGCAGGATGGACGCGGGCATAGCGTCCAGTCCTGTCAGTACGGTTGCCCCCGTGGTCGTCAACCCGGAAATCGATTCGAATACCGCGTCTACCGGGCCGATGCCGAGGGATTCCGTGAGCGCAAAAGGCAGTGAGCCGAACAGGCCGAGGGTAGTCCAGAACAGCGACGTGACCAGGAAGCCGTCGCGGATGCGCAGTTCGCGTTGTCTGGTCCGAAAGGGCAGCCACAGGAACAGGCCGCTGCACAGCGTGACAGCGAATGCGTAAGTAAATCCGGTCACGGTGGATTCGTCGATGAGTACGGCCACGGTCAGCGGTATCAGCAGTGTACTGCTGAACAGTGTCAGCAGAACGCCGAGGATCTTGGCTGCAATCGAAAAATGCACGGATTTACTCAGCGACCCGCTATTGCGAATTTATCTGTCATGGCGCTAGGAAAAGAAGCCGAAGCCGACGGTAAACAGCTTCTCTACCGCCGGAATCTTGGTCTTGTCGACCAGGAACAGGATGATGTGATCGTCTGGTTCCACCACGATATCCCCGTGAGCGATCAGTACTTTCTCGTCGCGTACGATAGCGCCGATAGTGACGCCGGCGGGCAGGTTGATCTGATCGAGCTGCCTGCCGATCACCCGCGATGAATAGGCATCGCCGCGTACGACTATCTCGATAGCCTCGGCGGCACCGCGGCGCAGGGAGTGCACGTTGCTGATGTCGCCCTTGCGCACGTGGGCGAGCAGGCTGCTGATCGTGATCTGCTGCGGCGAAATGGCGATATCGATCTCGTCGCCTACCAGCTCGGCATACGCCGGGTTGGTGATCAGGGTGATGACTTTCTTGGCGCCCAGCCGCTTTGCCAGCATGGACATCATGATGTTGGATTCGTCATTGGCCGTCAGTGCGCAGAACACGTCCATGGTCTCAATGTTCTCTTCGTGCAGAAGCTGTGGCTCGGCGGCACTGCCATCTATCACCAGCGTGTGCTTGAGCTGTTCGGCAAGTTCGCGACACTGGACGTAGTTGTTCTCAATCAGCTTTACGCTGTAATCGCCCTCCAGCGTCTGCGCCAGGCGCGCGCCGATGTTGCCGCCGCCGGCGATCATGACGTTGCGATAGGGTTTGTCGATCCGTCGCAGCTCGGACATCACCTTGCGGATATTGCCCTTGGCTGCGATGAAGAATACCTCGTCCTCGGCTTCAACCACCGTATTGCCCTCGGGCAGGATCGGCCGGTTGCGGCGGAAGATCGCGGCGACGCGGGTGTCGACCCGGGGCATATGTTTGCGGATTTCACTCAGCGCCTGACCGAGCATGGGGCCGCCGTGGATGGCGCGCACAGCCACCAGCTGCACCCGGCCGTCCGCGAAGTCCATGACCTGCAGGGCGCCGGGATTGATGATCAGCTGGCGGATGCTGTCCGTGATCAGCTGCTCCGGTCCGATAATCACATCCACCGGGATCTGCTCCCGGTTGAACAATGCTTCCTGCTGCAGCAGGTAAGACGGCGAGCGCACACGGCAGATCTTGCGCGGCGTGTGGAACAGGGTGTGGGCGATCTGGCAGGCCATCATGTTGATCTCGTCACTGTTGGTGACGGCGACCATCATTTCGGCATCGTCGGCGCCGGCGCGCGCGAGCACGTCCGGATGCGCCGCGTGTCCGGAAACAACGGCGAGATCGAGGCGATCCTTCAGGTAGCGCAGGCGATCGCTGTCGGTATCCACGACGACAATGTCGTTTTTTTCGTCCGCCAGGTGCTCGGCGAGCGTGCCGCCGACCTGTCCTGCCCCGAGGATAATGATCTTCATGGTCCGACGCCCGTCAATTGCGCGTGTGCGCACAGTAAATAATTCATGTCGGGATTGTAAGCCTAAGTCCGACAGGCTTCTTGGCTTTAGGTGTCGTTTTTTGCCAAGAGGGCGAAGTACAGTCCATCCGGACCGTTGAGCTCGGGTAGTACCTGACGCCCGTGAGAGCGGCGTATACCGACCTCGGGGAGGGCTATCTCATTGGCGTCGTCATGGTCGCTAAGGAAGGCGGCGATCACCGCCTCGTTTTCCACTGGCAACACAGAGCAGGTGACGTAAAGCAGGCGTCCCGCCGGTCGCAGGCAGGGCCACAGGCCGTTGAGTATCCGTGCCTGCTGCGCGGCGAATTCCGCAATATCCCGCTTCTGGCGCAGGAGCTTGATATCCGGGTGCCGACGGATGACGCCACTGGCAGAACATGGCGCATCTACCAGAATGCGCTCAAATGTCTGTCCCGGCAATGCGGCCGCGGCGTCAGATGCGTCACCCGTGACCAGCTTTGCCTGCAGATTCAGTCTTTCTAGATTCTCGCGCACCCGCTGCAGTCTCGCGTCATCGATATCCATGGCGGTGATGCCGGCGGCCCGCGGCGCCGTCTCCAGCAGGTGGCAGGTTTTGCCACCCGGTGCGGCACAGGCATCCAGCACGCGATGCCGCGGCTGGACGTCGAGCCAGTGCGCCGCGAGTTGTGCCGCCTCGTCCTGCACGCTGGCGGCGCCAGCGGCAAAGCCGGGAAGCTGTTCCACGCCGAGGGGTTGTGGCAGGTACACCGCTTCCGGGGTCAGTGCGCCGGGGTGCGCCGGGATGTCAGCCGCCCGCAGCTGCATTATCCAGTCACTGCGGCTGTTGCGGCGCAGGTTAACGCGCATAGTCATCGGCGGCTGACTGTTGTTGACGGCGAGCAGCGATTCGAGCTGTGAAGGCCAGGCATGCTTAAGCTCCCGGTACAGCCACGCGGGATGTGCTGCACGCGCCGCCGGGTCGAGTGCGTTTGTCAGCGCCTCGCCCTCGCGACGGAACCGTCGCAGTACCGCATTCACCAAACCGCGCGCCCACGGCTTGTTGAGTTCCCGGGTGGCATCAACCGTCGCCGCCACCGCCGCGTGGTCGGGTATACGGCTGTCGCTGAGCTGGTACAGACCCAGCAGCAGCAGCGCCCGTATATCCCGGTCGCGGTCGCGCAGTGGTCTGTCGACCAACTGGGCCAGGAATGCCTGCAGGCGCGGCGCCAGGCGCAGGCTGCCGTAGCAGAGCTGTGCCAGCAGCGGCCGGTCGCGCTCAGTGACCTCTGGCAGTGCCTGTGTCAGTGGTGTGTCGAGCGTGCTGCCCGCAAGCACACGGGCAAGTACCGTGGCGGCTGCAGCGCGAGCGCCGCGGGTTGTAGTCACGTCGTCAGGCTGTGCTGCGCGTGAAGCGCTGGCCCGGAGCCAGCAGAGCGACACGCGATTTCATCAGCTCCCGCGCGGGGAGTACGCGCCCGCCGGGGAACTGCAGCTCCTCTAGAATCAGGGCACCTCGGCCACAGGCCACGCGCGGTTCTCCGGCGACCGGTTCCAGCAGCGTTCCCGGTTCGTCGGAATGCGGTGCATCCTCGGCGCGTGCGCGCCAAACCTTGACCCGTTCGCCGCCGATGCAGGAATACGCAGTGGGGGATGGGTTGAATGCGCGCACCCGTCGGTCGATTTCGATGGCCGTCATTGACCAGTCGACGTCGGCTTCCTGCTTGCTGATCTTTGCCGCATGGGTGGCCGCCGCGTCGTCCTGGGGGATGGCTCGCTGGCGCACTGCCGTCAGGTCGTCGAGCACGGAAATCAGCAGTGGCGCACCGATGTCGGCCAGCCGGTCGTGCAGCGAGGCCGCTGTGGTGGTGTCATCGATGGTACAGCTCGACGCCGCCAGCATATCGCCGGTGTCGAGGCCGGCATCCATCTGCATGATGGTAATGCCCGTCTCGCGATCCCCGGCCGCGATGGCGCGCTGTATCGGCGCGGCCCCACGCCATCGGGGTAGCAATGAGGCGTGTACGTTTAGACAGCCCTGGGCAGGAATGTCGAGTACGGCAGCGGGCAGTATGACGCCGTAGGCGACAACGACCATGACGTCCGCCGCCAGTGCGGCGAGCGACTCCCGAGCGTCTGCGCTGCGCAGTGATGCCGGTTGCAGCACCGGAACGCCGGCATCGAGTGCGCGTGTTTTTACCGGGCTGGCCTGCAGCCGCTTGCCGCGGCCCGCGGGACGATCGGGCTGGGTCAGTACTCCGACAAGCTCGTGCCCGGACTCGAGTAGGGCCGAAAGATGGACCGCGGCGAAGGCCGGCGTACCCGCGAATACGACTCTCACGTCGACGGGCCCGCGCCCATCATGCGTACTGGCGCTGGGCTTTTTCCAGCTTCTTGCGTATACGCGTGCGTTTCAGTGGCGACAGGTAGTCGACGAACAGCTTGCCGTCGAGGTGATCGATCTCGTGTTGCAGGCAGACGGCTGCCAGCGCCTCGAGTTCCTCGCTGAAGCGCTCGCCGTTGCGATCGAGGGCGCTTACACGCACGCGGCACGGACGGTGTACCGTCTCGTAGAAGCCGGGTACCGACAGACAGCCCTCGTCATACTCGCCTAGTTCCGGGTCAAGCACGTCGATTTCCGGGTTGATATAGACCCTGGGCTGGTCGCGCTCCGGCGACGTGTCCATCACCAGCAGGCGCCGGTGTGAGTTGACCTGCGTCGCGGCCAATCCGATACCGGACGCGTCGTACATTGTCTCGAGCATATCGTCTATCAACGCCCGCAGCGCATCGTCGACCACGGTGACTGCCCGTGCCCGTGTGCGCAGCCGGGGGTCCGGGAACTCTAGAATTTCCAGAATAGCCATATTCGCTGTATTTTCCCTGCCTGTGTTCATCGGTCGGTGGCATGTCACCGCTGCCGGCTTACTGAAGGCTGTTGCCAGCGCCGCTGTGCCACCGCACACTCTCTATTATACAAGGCGCGCGCGCTGGCAGCGATGCCCGCTTGCGCGGCAGATCCCCGACGTCGCGCCGACACCGCGTAATGGTGGTAAGCTTCCCGCCATCAGGGGCGTCAAGCTGGCAATTCAGGAGTGGGCAGGAGCACATGATGAGCATGCTGCAGCAGGATTTATCCGTCTTCTTGAGTCGCGCGCTGCGCCGTGCAGTCGGCTGGGCAGGGCTATTCCTGTGTCTGGCGCTGCCGGCGCTGGCGCTGGAAGTCCGGGACGATGCGCCGGAGACCTACGTGGTGAAGAAAGGCGATACGCTCTGGGATATTTCCGGGATCTATCTCGATGAACCCTGGCGCTGGCCGGAGCTCTGGGACGTCAATCCTCAGATTGACAACCCGCACCTTATCTTCCCGGGCGATCGGCTTTATCTGACCTGGGTAGACGGCGAACCGCGACTCGGCGTGCAGCGCAGTCGCGACGTCAAGCTGACGCCGCAGATGCGGGTGTCGCCGCTTGACCTGGCGATACCCGTGATACCGCTGGATGAGATTGGTGCGTTTCTTCTGCGTCATCGCATCCTGTCTGCCGACGCAATCAACGACTCTCCCTACGTGGTGGCCGGGGCCCAGGGACACCTGATATCCGCTGCAGGCGACCGCGTCTACGGTCGCGGACGCTTCCCCGAGGACGAGCGCGCCTACGGCATTTTCCGTCCCGGCGATGTCTACCGCGATCCCGTGACGCGCGAAGTGCTGGGCTACCAGGCGCAGGATATCGGCAGCGCGCAGCTGCTCAGCAATAACACGGACGAGGTTGCAGAGCTCGAAGTGACACGCGTGACTGAAGAGGTGCGTGTCTCCGACCGGCTGTTGCCGCCAGAGGAGCGCATTCTCGATGCGACCTTCCAGCCGCGCGCTCCGGACAGCGAAATCCGCAACGCTTTCATGATCGCGGTGGACGGCGGTGTCAGCCAGATCGGTACCACCGATATAGTCGTGCTCAACCGGGGCGCGCGGGAAGGCCTGGAGATCGGCCACGTACTGGCGATCTATCAGGCGGGTGAGCTGGTGTATGACGAACTGGCCAACGACAACGTACGACTGCCGGACAGCCGCGCGGGCCTTTGCATGGTGTTTGAAGTCGCCGAAAAGGCCAGCTACGCGGTGGTGCTCAAAGCCGACCGCGCGCTGAAAGTGATGGACAAAATCAAGAATCCCTAGGCTACACTGCACGGCGTCACAAGGAGGTGGCGCCGAAGCCCTGCGGTGACTGACAGGGCTGCCCCGGGGTTGATCATGGATGCCGACACCGTTACTCACTGTCTGTTGTTGCAGGTTTCCGCTGCACTGACGCGCCTTGACTGTTACCGCCTTCTGACGGCCTTCCCCTCGACGTTCGACTGCCTTGCGGCAGACTCCCGGCACTGGCGCGAAGCCGGTCTGGATGCCGACAGCAGCGCTGCCCTCGAGCGTGCGCGCGATGGCTTCAACGCCGCACGGGGCGCGCCGTTGCGCGCCCTTCGACAGCGTCTGGCGAACCTGGGTGTCTCTGCGGTAACGCTCTGTGACAGCAGCTACCCGGCGCTCCTGCGCAACATTGATTGTCCGCCACCTTTGCTCTACCTGCGCGGTTCGGTCGAACTACTGCAGCAGCCCCAGCTGGCCGTGGTCGGCAGCCGCCGCGCGAGCCCGCTGGGCGTGCGCGCGGCGCGGCAACTCGCCGGCGATGTCGCCGCTGCGGGGCTCAGCGTGACCAGCGGCCTCGCCCTCGGCATTGACGCTGCCGGGCACCGCGGAGCTCTCGATGCCGGGGGCACGACGCTCGCGGTCATGGCCACAGGGATTGATCGCGTCTATCCAGCACGTCATGGTGATCTCGCTGCGGCCATATGCGACAGTGGTTGTCTGGTGTCTGAGTTTGCGCCCGGCACGCCGCCCCTGCGCAATCATTTTCCGCGTCGCAATCGGCTGATAAGCGGCCTCGCTCTGGGTGCGCTGGTGGTTGAGGCCGGCCTGCCCTCCGGGTCACTGATTACCGCGAACACGGCTCTCGAGCAGGGGCGCGAGGTATTTGCGCTGCCCTGGTCCATATACCATGGCAATGGCCGTGGCTGTCTGCAATTGCTCAGGGATGGCGCGGCGTTGGTGCAGACTGCGCAGGACATCACGGATATCCTCGGCCACGCGTCGGTGCCGGCGGATGAGGCGGTTGATCCGCCGGCCCGGCTCGAGGCCGGACTGTCTTCCTGCGCGCGTCAGATCGTTCGCAGGCTGGAGGCCGCGGCGATAGATCCCGATAGCCTGGCAGCCGTGATGAACCTGCCGCTGCCGGCGGTGACCGCCGCGTTGACCGAGCTCGAGCTGGCGGGCTGCGCGCAGCGCTGCGCCGGCGGCTACATCCGCAGCAGATGAGCCTAAGTCCGACAGGCTCCTAGGCGGGCTCTGAAACGTTGCGAATTGATGTGTCGCGGTACTAGACTCGCGGCACTTCAGCTGCCGTTGTGCCCGGACGAACGACATGCCGATCCCCCGTATGGATGCCGACCTTGTAAACACGGTGCCGACTGATGCAGGCCCTGCCGCGTGACGGCGTTTCGCCTTCGCCTCGCCCTGGAAGCCGTGGCAGCGGGCGGCGTGGTCGCCTGCCCGGCCGAAGCTGTCTGGGGCCTCAGCTGCGATCCCCGCAACGCATCTGCCGTGGACAGGCTGCTGGCGATGAAACAGCGGTCTGTTCACAAGGGCTTGATTCTGGTCGCGGGCGACCTGGCGCATGTGGCACCGTTTCTACAGCCATTGTCTGCCTCTCTTCAGCGCAAGGTCATGCTCTCCTGGCCCGGACCGAACACCTGGCTGCTGCCGCATCGGGACCTTGTGCCCGACACCGTCACGGGTGAACATGCGACGGTGGCGGTTCGCGTCACAGCGCATCCGGTGCTCGCTGCGCTGTGCCGGGCCTGGGGTGGGCCGCTGGTGTCGACATCGGCCAATCTGGCGGGTCGGCAGGCACCACGCGATCTGTGGCAGGTCAGGCGCTACTTCCCCGAGGGGCTCGATGCGATCGTGCCCGGTGCGGTCAATCGCTCTGGCCGCCCCTCCGTGATCCGCGATGTATACACTGATCGCGTGTTACGCTCATGACCAATTGAACAGAGGATGCCCGCGTGACCGTTGCCCTGGACGCCGTTAAAGCTTATCTGCTTGCACTGCAGGACCGAATCTGCTCCGAGCTTTCCGCCGAGGATGGCCAGGGGGAGTTTATTGTCGACACCTGGGAGCGGCCGCAGGGAGGTGGTGGCCGCAGTCGCGTTCTAGCCGGGGGTGCGGTCCTCGAGAAGGCCGGTGTCAACTTCTCCCACGTTATGGGTAGCGGGCTGCCGCCGTCGGCGACCGCGGCGCGGCCCGAGCTCGCGGGGCGCAGCTTTCAGGCCATGGGCGTGTCTCTGGTCATCCATCCGGAAAATCCCTACGCGCCGACGTCACACGCGAACGTACGCCTGTTCGTCGCCGAGAAAGCGGGTGAGGAACCGGTCTGGTGGTTCGGGGGTGGTTACGACCTGACCCCCTACTACGGCTTCGAGGAGGACTGCCGGCTCTGGCACGGGACTGCCGCAGAGGCCTGTGCGCCTTTTGGCGATGACATATACCCGCGTTATAAGAGGTGGTGTGACGAGTATTTCTACCTTAAACACCGGAACGAGCCGCGCGGTGTTGGCGGCCTGTTCTTCGATGACCTGAATTCATGGAATTTCGAGACCTGCTTCGCTTTCATGCGGGCGGTCGGCGATTCCTACCTGGCGGCCTATCGTCCTATTCTCGCCCGTCGCAAGGATACGCCGTGGGGCGAGCGCGAGAGGCACTGGCAACTCTATCGGCGGGGACGTTACGTGGAATTCAATCTGGTCTATGATCGCGGCACGTTGTTCGGACTGCAGTCCCAGGGTCGTACCGAGGCCATCCTGATGTCTCTGCCCCCCCTCGTGCGCTGGGAGTACGATTATCGACCCGAGCCGGGAACTCCGGAAGCCGATTTGATGACCAATTATCTTGTCGACCGCGAATGGCTGACGCAGTAGCACGTACCCACAAAGGTAGCCTGAGCATGTTGCAGACGAGTAAATACGCGGTATTCGGCAATCCCGTCAAGCACAGCAAGTCACCTCTGATTCACGCCGCCTTCGCCGAGCAGTTCGGCCACGACCTCGAGTACCGCGCCGTGCGCGTCGAGATTGCAGCCTTTGAGCGTGCCGTGCGGGGTTTCTTCGCCTCCGGTGGCTGTGGGCTCAACGTGACGGTTCCCTTCAAGACCGAGGCGAGTGCGCTCGCGGACAGCCAGAGTGAGCGCTCGCGCCTGGCCGGCGCGTCGAATTTCCTGCAGCAGGACGAGCAGGGGCGCATCTGCGCCGATAATACCGATGGCCTCGGCCTGGTGCGCGACATGGTCGTCAATCAGGGCTGGTCCCTGCAGGGCGCGAGAATCCTGATGCTGGGCGCGGGCGGTGCCTCACGCGGGGTGATCGCGCCGCTGCTGCAGGAAAAGCCACGCAGCCTGTTCGTGGCCAATCGCACGCCGGAAAAGGCGGTGGAACTCGCGGCGCAGTTTGTCGCCCTGGGAGACATAGCCGGTGGTGGCATGGCCGACATAGCGGGCTGCTCCTTTGACGTCGTCGTCAACGCCACCAGCGCGGGGCTCAGCGGTGAGCAGCTCGAGCTGCCGCCCACGCTGCTGAATGAACGTAGCTGCTGTTACGAGATGGTGTACGGATCTGAACCGACGCCCTTCATGCGCTGGGCGGCACAGAACACAGCCTGGGCGGTGGCGGATGGTTCGGGCATGCTGGTTGAGCAGGCCGCCGAGTCTTATTTCCGCTGGCACGGTGTGCGACCGGAAACCGCATCGGTAATACGTCGCGTGCGCGAGGCATTGAGTCTCGCGGCCTGAACCGCGTATCAGCGCGTCATCCGCTCGCTTCCAGTTCGGCAATATGCTGGTCTTTGAGGCGTACGTAGTTGTCGGCGCTGTAGCTGAAAAATTCCATTTCCTGTGCCGACAGTTCGCGCATCTGGCGCGCTGGCGAGCCGGCGTAGAGAAACCCCGTTTGCAGGCGCTTGCCCGGCGTGACGAGAGCACCGGCGGCGATGACGACATCGTCTTCAACCACGGCACCATCCATCACCGTAGCGCCCATGCCCACCAGCACGCGGTTGCCGATGCGGCATCCGTGCAGCGTGGCGTTGTGCCCGATGGTGACCTCGGCGCCAATGTCCAGTGGCCAGCCGTCCGCGTTATAGGGCCCGGCGTGGGTGATGTGTAGCACACTGCCATCCTGCACGCTGGTGCGTGCGCCGACGTGAATCCAGTGCATGTCACCGCGCACCACCGCCATGGGCCAGATAGAAACGTCGTCGCCCAGGCTTACATCCCCGAGCACGAGCGCCGAGGGATCGATGAGGACGCGCGCGCCGATGCTGGGCTGGTGACCGGCAAAGGCGCGCAGGCTGGTTGCGGTATAGTGATGCATACTGGCTTTCTCTCTGAAGTTGTTACACTGATGGCTCTTGGAGAAGTGTAAACGCGATTACATTCGCAGCACAGGACACCGTCATGCAAACCCCGTTCAGCACGCGCCGCCGCTTTATCGCGGGGGCGGTCTGCCCCCGCTGCGCCGGCATGGACAAGATCATCGTGGATCTCGACAGCGACATACGAGAGTGTGTGGCCTGTGGTTTCACCGATGCCCGTCCCGACCCCGAGACCCCACAAGAGCCGAGCACGCGCGTCACGCGTGCCGCTGCCCGGCGCACGCAGACCGAGGCGCAGGTGGTTACGCTGATCGACCCCGGGATTCAGGGCGATGCCTCAGGGGCTGACAGCGGCCGGCGGCAGCCAGCGCCCGCGGACACAAAAACGCCGGAAGACCCAGCCAAGTGACAGGCCCCTGGCGAGATTGAACAGAATGAACGCCAGCCACAGGCCGTGATTGTTCCAGTCGCGGGCAAGATACCAGGCAGGCAGGTACACCAGCAGGGCGCTGAACAGCATGCTGGTCATCAGAGGTCGCGTTTCCGCGGCACCGATGAATACGCCGTCGAGCAGATAACTGGGTGCGGCCAGTAGCGGCAAGAGTACCAGCCATAGGTGGATCTCTTTCAGAATGTCGCGCACGCCTTCGATATCACTGAGAAGCGGCACCAGAAAGGGCTGCCCCAGAGCGATAGACAGGCTGAGCAGGACCGCGCTACCGGCAGTCCAGACTGCGCAGCGTATCACCACTGTGTGGAAACCCGACAGGTCCCGCGCGCCCAGCCGGTCCCCCGCCAGGCCCTCCGCGGCATAGGCGAACCCGTCCATTGCAAAAGCGGAAAACAGCATGAACTGCAACATCACCGCGTTGGCGGCAACCACGTCCTGACCGAGTTTTTCACCCATGGCGGTGAAGAAGGCAAAGCAGCCCAGCAGCGATACTGTGCGTATGAAAAGATAGCTGTTGCTGAGCCACAGGCTGCGGTAGGCGCCGCGATCCAGAAGGCCCGCCCGCAATTCACGACGGGACGGCAGTTCCCGGGCGGCCAGCCACACTGCTATCGCCGCCAGCAGAAGGCCACAGTACTCAGCGCACACGGTGGCGATTGCGGCGCCGTCACTGTTCAGTCCCATGCCGATGATGAACACGCCATCCAGCAGGATGTTCACGCCATTGGTAAGCAACAGAATAGCCATCGGCCAGCGCGTGTTCTGACAGCCTATAAACCAGCCCACAATGGCGTAGGTGACGAGCACGGCCGGCGCGCTCAGCAGGCGGATGCCGATGTAGGAATCGGCGAGTCCGGCGAGTGATTCTGCGGGATTCATCAGGGCCAGGCCGAGTCCGGTCCAGGCCGGACCCAGGCCAATCACCGCCACGGCGATGAGCATGCCGAGTAGCGCCGAGCGCGCCAGGATAAGGAATGCCAGAGCATGTTCGCCGGCACCGCGCGCGCGTGCGACATGTCCGGTCGTGCCCATGCGCAGGAAACTGAAGCCCCAGTACAGAAACGAAAGTATCGCCGCGCCCAGCGCCACGGCGGCGAGATAGCGACTGTCCTCTAGGTGTCCGAGCATGGCGGCGTCTACCAGGCCAAGGATCGGAATCGAGATGTTGGAAAGAATGGCGGGCCACGCAATCATCCATATGTTGCGGTCCAGACTGGATATATTGGCCATATATTGATTTTTCGGACTGTTGCCGGATCTCGGACGTGCAGTCTAAACCCTGCGAAAATCAATGTCTTAGTATGTTTTTTTGCAGGCATTGGTTATACTTCGTGCCGTTTTTTCCGCGCCTTCAGTGCGGCGGAACAAGCGCAGGGCACAGTCCGGCCTACCCGGTAAATAAATGAACTGGAGACGCGGTAAATGTCTTTACGAACAACACGGTTGCTGAAAAGCGCGCTCGGGCTGCCGGCCCTGATGTCGATGGTTCCCGGGAGATTGGCGCTTGCGGCCGATGACAAGATGAACCAGGTCAACATGCCGGTCGGTGTTACCGACGTCGGTAAATCCGTTTACGACCTGCATATGATCATTCTGTGGATCTGCGTGGTGATCGGGGCTCTGGTCTTCGGCGTCATGTTCTACTCGATCATTTATCACCGCAAATCGCGTGGGGCCAAGCCGGCGCAATTCCACGAAAGCACAAAGGTTGAGATTGCCTGGACAGTGGTGCCTTTTCTCATTCTCATCGGTATGGCTGTCCCCGCGACATCTACGCTCATCGATATCTACGATTTTGAAGATGCCGAGATGGATATCCTGGTCACCGGATATCAGTGGAAGTGGAAGTACGAATACCTCAACGAAGACGGCGCAAACGTCAGCTTTTTCAGCAACATGAGCACGCCAAAGAGCGAGGTCTACAACACGCAGAGCAAAAACGAGAACTATCTGCTCGAAGTTGATGAACCCGTAGTCGTCCCCGTCGGTACCAAAGTTCGGTTCCTGATCACCGCAAATGATGTCATTCACTCCTGGTGGGTGCCCGAACTGGCGGTAAAGAAAGATGCGATACCCGGCTTTATCAACGAGACCTGGACCATGGCCAACGAGATCGGTACGTATCGCGGCCAGTGCGCCGAGCTGTGCGGCAAGGATCACGGCTTCATGCCGATCGTCGTCGAGGTGGTGAGCGAGGAAGACTACCGCGACTGGATGGCGGCAAAGCAGGCAGAGGCGGAAGAGGTGAAGGCGTTGATGGCGCAGAACTTCGGCATGGACGAGCTGATGTCGCGTGGAAAGAAAGTCTATGAGCGCGCCTGCCAGGCCTGTCACGGGGCCAATGGCGAAGGCGGTGTGGGCACTGCTATTGCCGGCAGCGACATCGCCACCGGTGAACTCGACGGGCACCTCAATATCGGGATCAATGGTGTGCCGGGCTCGGCGATGCAGGCTTTTGGCGGACAGATGAACGATGTCGATATGGCGGCAGTCATCACCTACCAGCGCAATGCCTTCGGTAACAACATGGGTGACATGGTACAGCCCATAGACGTCTTCAACTTCAAGCAAGGCTGAGAGGGGTAATTTACGATGGGAGAGCACGCTCACGGGCCGGCCAAGGGCCTTTCACGCTGGCTGTTTACCACCAACCATAAAGATATCGGAACCATGTACCTGTGGTTCTCCTTCGCCATGTTCATCCTGGGCGGCAGCTTTGCCATGATCATCCGTGCCGAGCTTTTCCAGCCCGGCATGCAGCTGATAGAACCGGGCTTTTTCAACCAGATGACCACCCTGCACGGCCTGGTCATGGTTTTTGGCGCCATCATGCCGGCTTTCGTCGGTCTGGCGAACTGGATGATTCCGATGATGATCGGTGCGCCGGACATGGCGCTGCCGCGCATGAACAACTGGAGCTTCTGGATCCTGCCGCCCGCGTTCCTGATGCTCGCCTCCACACTCTTTATGGAGGGTGGCGCCCCGGCCTTTGGCTGGACGTTCTATGCGCCGCTGTCCACGACTTATGCCGCGCCGTCGGTGACTTTCTTCATTTTTGCCATCCACATTCTCGGCGTGTCGTCGATCATGGGCTCCATCAACATCATTGCCACGGTGATGAATATGCGCGCCCCCGGCATGAGCTACATGAAAATGCCGCTGTTTGTCTGGACCTGGCTGATCACTGCCTTCCTTCTGGTGGCCGTGATGCCGGTTCTCGCAGGTGCGGTGACCATGATGCTGATGGATATCCATTTTGGCACCAGCTTCTTCTCGGCGGCCGGTGGTGGTGACCCGGTGCTGTTCCAGCACATCTTCTGGTTCTTCGGCCACCCCGAGGTATACATCATTATTCTGCCGGCTTTCGGCGTTGTGTCGCAGATTATTCCGGCGTTCTCGCGCAAGCCGCTGTTCGGCTACGATTCCATGGTTTACGCGACCGCGGCCATTGCTTTTCTATCGTTCATCGTCTGGGCTCACCACATGTACACAGTGGGCATGCCGATCGCGGGTGAGCTCTTCTTCATGTATGCAACCATGCTGATTGCCGTTCCCACCGGGGTTAAGGTGTTCAACTGGGTTACCACGATGTGGCGCGGTTCCCTGTCCTTCGAGACACCGATGCTGTTCTGTATCGGCTTCCTGATACTGTTTACCATCGGTGGCTTCACCGGTCTCATGCTGTCGATCGCGCCGGCTGACTTCCAGTACCACGACAGCTATTTCGTGGTCGCCCACTTCCACTACGTGATGGTGGCAGGCGCGGTATTCAGCATGAGCGCGGCGGTCTACTACTGGCTGCCCAAGTGGTGCGGTCGCATGTACAACGAAACCATGGGCAAAACGCATTTCTGGATCTCGTTCGTCGGCTTCAATATCACGTTTTTCCCGCAGCATTTCGTGGGCCTTGCGGGCATGCCACGCCGTATTCCCGATTACGCACTGCAGTTTGCGGACTTCAACATGATGTCCAGCATCGGCGCGTTTATTTACGGCGCATCGCAGATTCTCTTCCTGTACAACGTCATCGCGACGATCGTGGCCGGCAAGCCGGTGAGCGATGAAAAGGTCTGGGATGGCGCAGAGGGACTCGAGTGGACCGTGGCCACGCCCGCGCCCTACCACACCTTTGAAGTACCGCCGAAGATCGATCCGGCGCACGTCGATCCCAAGCACGCGCACACCTGAGGAGGTCTCCCATGGTACGCATCAGCCGCAATCCCGCCCTCGACACGACAGCCAAGCTGGTCGTCATGGCGCTGTGCATGTTTGCATTCGTGTTCGTGGTGATGGTTCCGCTGTACAACGTGCTTTGCGATGCGCTCGGAATCAACGGTAAGACCAGTTCCCAGGCCTACACCGCGGTGCAGGCCGGCGTTGATGAATCCCGGGAAATCACCATCCAGTTCATTGCAACCAACAACGAAGGCATGCCCTGGGAGTTCGGTCCCGGCGACCGCATCATGAAAGTCAACCCCGGAGCCTCAAACTCGACGGTGTTTAACGCCCGCAACCCGCTACCGGAGGCAATGGTGGCGCAGGCGATACCCAGTGTATCGCCCTCGCGGGCCGCCGAGTACTTTCACAAGACAGAGTGTTTCTGTTTCAACCAGCAGCCGCTGGCGGGTGAAAGCGCCGCCGAGATGCCGCTGCAGTTCATCATTGACCGCGAGCTGCCGCGAGACATCCGCACCATCACCCTGTCCTACACCCTGTTTGACGTCACTGCGATGGCCGGCGATGCCGTCGCGGCGCGCTAGGTCGCCGGCAAGCCTGCGCTTTTAACGGAGAAAAAGATGACAGCTCAAATCCCGGCCGGCCACGAGCCATATTACGTTCCGGAAAAAAGCAAGATGGCGGTGTTCGCCACTATAGGGCTGGTGCTGAGTGTTTTCGGTGCTGCCAGCGGCATGAACGACCTGACCTTTGGCGAGCCGGACGAGCCCGCCTCCTGGACGATTCTCTACGTCGGGCTTTTCGTGTTCGTGGCGACGTTGTTTGTGTGGTTCCGCATGGCGATCCGCGAAAACATCGCCGGCATGAACAGCGCCCAGCTCAAGAAAACCTACGTGCTGGGTATGTTCTGGTTCATTTTTTCCGAATTCATGTTCTTCGTCGCCTTCTTCGGCGCACTGTTCTACGTGCGGAATATCGCGGGCCCCTGGCTAGGAGGCGAGGGCGAGGGCGGTCGCATGAACGGTCTCCTGTGGGAGGGCTTCCAGTTCTCCTGGCCGATGACGCAGACGCCGCAGGAGGCCGTCGGCGGAGCAGGCAGCCAGGTGGTAGCCAACAACGGCTCTTTCACCAGTGCCGAGACCAGCATGGCATTCAGTGCGGCGTCGGCCTGGTATGCCTGGCTGCCCCTGTGGAATACGATTATTCTGCTGTCATCCAGTGTGACGGTGCATATGGCCCATATGGGCATACTCGATGGCGACAGGAAAAAATTTCATCAGTGGCTGTGCCTCACGGTCATGCTGGGCGTCATTTTCCTGTCCCTGCAGGTTCTCGAATACTATGAAGCGTATGCGCATTTCGGACTGACGCTGAATTCGGGGATTTACGGTTCAACTTTCTTCATGCTTACCGGTTTTCACGGTTTTCACGTGCTGATGGGCACGACCATGCTCGGAATACAGTTGCTGCGGTCGGTTCGTGCCGGTCACTTCACGGCCAATGACCATTTCGGGTTCGAGGCGTCGAGCTGGTATTGGCACTTTGTCGACGTAATCTGGGTATTCCTTTTCCTGTTTATCTACATACTATGACGTGTCAGCTTTCTTCAGATATGGAGGCTTCCGGACCCGCATCCCAGGGGTTGCGGTGACCGAGCTGACCCGACGCCACGCCATAAACGATCAGTAACGCCAGGCCCAGCGCCAGCCCGAGACGAACACCCAGAGAATGCAATGTGCGACGGCTGTTCCTGTCTCCCTGGTCTTTCATGAGGAAATAGAAACCGCTGCCGAGGCTGGCAACGAGGCAGATCATGAGCAGGATAATCAGGATTTTCAGCAAGTCGGGCTCCAAAACGTGGTTTGAGATGGAGTATAACGCAGTTGTCGGCTACTGCCGGGGGCCCGCAGCCGCCTGCCGCTACAAGTTCTGCAGGCTATCATGAAGCTGGCAATCGATCTCGAATGGCGCACGACTGTATTGACCCTGCTCCTGTTGCCGTTACTCATCGGACTGGGGCTGTGGCAGCTGGATCGTGAGCAGGAAAAGCGCACACTCGCCGATCGTTTCGCCCAGCGCAAGGCCCAGCCGCCGGTCAGTCTGTCCGCGGTGCAGGGCAATGACGCCGATCTTGCCTACCGGCCGGTATTCCTGAGTGGCCATTATGTCGCCGGCGAATACCTGCTGCAGGATAACCGTATCCGCGCGGGGCGCTTCGGTTACGAGGTGATCGCCCTGTTCCGTCTGCATAGTGGCGCAGGTTACGCCCTGGTCAATCGGGGCTGGGTCGCCGGTGATCCCGCCCGCCGGTCGCTACCTGATGTGACGCAGCCCGGGGGGCATGTGCAGTTGCAGGGCCAGGTTTACATACCGCCCGATCCACCGTACCTGCTGGCAGAACAGGCAGTGCCTGCGGATGACTGGCCGCGTGTTATTCAGGCACTGGAGACGGGGTCGCTGATTCCCGCACTTGAGAACCGGCTCGATGCCGACGTATTCCCCCACGTCGTGCGGCTGGACGCCGGCGAGCCGGGTTCCCTGTCAATCGACTGGCAGGTGGTGAATCTGAGTCCGGAAACCCATCGCGGTTACGCGGTGCAGTGGTTCGCCATGGCCGCTGTGCTACTGTTATTTTTCGTGTTTCGCAGCAGCAACCTGTGGACACTGCTGCGCGAGCGATCGCGCCCGGAGAGTTGATGTGACAACGCCGACACAGGACAGCCAGACCGACAGCGCCGCACGCGAGGCAACGCATGCCCACACGCAGAGTGGTCGCCTCATTCTGTTGCTGATCGCCGGTATACCGGTCACGATGATTCTGGCCGCA
This sequence comes from uncultured Alteromonadaceae bacterium, assembly GCA_964346555.1. Lineage (GTDB taxonomy): Bacteria > Pseudomonadota > Gammaproteobacteria > Pseudomonadales > Halieaceae > Chromatocurvus. The sequence goes on from CAYFVJ010000002.1 coordinate 56,663, forward strand.
ACCTGGCTCTGGTACTTCGTGGTCAACGGCGAGTTGGATGTTGTCGGCGCCCTCGGCACGGCCAACCAGGGTACTCTGGTGCAGCCACCGCGTGATCTCGGCGCCGTGGATGCCAGGGATGCGCTCGGCGCATCCCTGGCCTTTCCGGCCAGCGACCCCGAATGGACACTGCTGGTGCCCCAGCCAAGTGCGGTATGTGCGCAGAGCTGTGAACGCCGTCTCTATCTCACCAGACAGATACACATCGCCATGGGCAAGGAAATGAACCGCATCCGCCGCGCCTTCATCGCCGACGCCGCGGCCACCGATATCGAGCTGGATGTGACCGGACTGAGCGACGACCGGCCTGTGCCGGACAGGTTCGTTTCCTATCTGCGTCGGGAGCATCCCGGGCTTACCGCCCTCAGTACGACGACAGCGCAGATGCAAAGGCTGTTTCCCGAGCTGGCCGACGATCCGGAGACCTGGTACCTGGTCGATCCCGCGGGCTGGATAATGATGTCTTATTCGCCGGACGTTACCTACAAGGATGTCATTTCCGACCTCAAGTTTCTGCTGAAGAATTCCAATGGGTGACGCAGTGCTTACGCAATCGGCGGCATCGGGCCGCGCGACCTGGCGGGACTATCGGGAGCTGACCAAGCCCGGTGTAGTTGCACTGATGATCCTCACGTCGGTGATCGGTATGTGTATGGCGGTGCCCGGGATGGTGCCCCTGGACGCACTGGTGCTCGGCAACCTCGGTATCGCACTGTGTGCCGCGGCCGCCGCCGCTGTAAATCATCTCGTGGACCAGAAAATCGACCAGCGCATGGCGCGCACGCGCAACCGCCCCATGGCCCGCGGTCGCGTGTCGCCGCGACAGGCCGGCGTGTTCGCCACCCTGCTGGGCGTTGCCGGTATGGTTATCCTGCTGGTCTGGGTGAACGCGCTCACGGCGTGGCTGACGCTGGCATCGCTGGTCGGTTATGCCTTTATCTATACGCTGTTCCTGAAGCGTGCCACGCCCCAGAACATAGTAATCGGCGGTCTTGCCGGGGCGGCGCCCCCACTGCTGGGATGGACGGCGGTCACGGGCGAGGTGCACGGCCATGCCCTGCTTCTGGTGTTGATCATCTTTGCCTGGACGCCGCCGCATTTTTGGGCCCTGGCCATACACCGCAAGGAAGAGTACGCCCTGGTCGACGTGCCGATGCTGCCGGTGACCCACGGCGACCAGTTCACCAAGCTGCACATCCTTCTTTACACGATTATCATGTTCCTGATAACTCTGCTGCCCTATGCGACCCGGATGTCCGGCCCGCTGTACCTTGCCGGAGCCGTTATTCTTGGCGCTCGCTTCCTGTACTGGGCCATCGTGCTGATGCGCGGCAGCAACGAACGAGCCGCTATCCTGACTTTCAAATATTCGATCAACTACCTCATGCTGCTGTTTCTTGTCATGCTGGTGGATCACTACGTGTTTCCGATACAGGGCTGACAGGCTTATGAGTGGACGCGACGGACAGCCGATACCCCGGAGTGTGCGCTATACCATTGCCGGTGTGCTGGTATTCATCCTCATCATCGTGGCCGGGTTTATCTACCGCGTGCAGCTGCCGCGCATAATGACCGATTCGGAGATGCAGGCTAATGGCCTGTACCTGATGGACCCGCCGCGGGATATCGGCGATTTCTCGCTTATCGACCATCGCGGTGACGCATTCACCCCCGGGCGTCTGGAGGATCAGTGGACGCTGATGTTCTTCGGCTTTACCAATTGCCCGGATATCTGCCCCACCACCATGGCCTTTCTCGACCGCTTCGTTGGTGAAATCGCGGGAACGGAAGCGGCGGATACCGAGGTGGTTATGGTCTCCGTGGACCCGGCCCGCGACAGCGTCGAGCAGCTGGCCTCGTACGTGCCCTATTTCAACGAGGATTTCACTGGCGTTACAGGGGACTTTCTCGACCTGTTCCGGTTTGCGACCAATCTGAATGCACCGTTTCGAAAAGTGCCGGGACAGGGAGATGATTACGTCGTGGACCACAGCGCCAATGTTGTGCTGATCAATCCGCGAGGGGATTACCACGGGTTCTTCAAGGCGCCGCTGGATATGGCGAAGATGAAAGTGACGTATCGATCCGCCCGCTATCGCTGGGATCACTGACACTTCGGAGACAACACCGCCATGCCCGATACCGCGCCACTGGTCCTGGTTGATGGATCATCCTACCTGTACCGCGCCTTTCACGCCCTGCCGGCGCTGAACAACTCCCACGGTGAGCCGACCGGGGCGGTCAAGGGCGTAATCAGCATGATACGCCGCCTGTCCAAGGACTACCCCGGCAGCACGGTCGCGGTGGTCTTCGATGCCCCGGGCAAGACCTTTCGCGATGAGCTGTTCGAGTCCTACAAGGCGCAGCGGCCGCCGATGCCGGATGAGCTGCGCGAGCAGGTGGCGCCGATCCACGCCATCGTGCGCGCTATGGGCCTGCCGCTGCTGTGCGTCGAGGGCGTGGAGGCGGACGACGTTATCGGCACCCTGGCGCGCGAGGCCAGCGCCGAGGGCCAGCACGTGGTGGTATCCACCGGCGACAAAGATATGGCGCAGCTGGTGAATGCGCATGTCACCCTGGTCAATACCATGACGGACACGGTGCTGGACGAGGACGGCGTGCGCGAAAAGTTCGGCCTGCCGCCCGAGCTGATCATCGACTTTCTCGCGCTCATGGGTGACAAGGTGGACAACATTCCCGGTGTCCCCGGCGTCGGCGAAAAGACGGCGCTGGCCCTGCTGCAGGGCCTGGGCGGCGTGGACGCTATCTATGCGTCCCTGGACCGGGTTGCGGACCTGTCCTTTCGCGGCGCGAAGAGCATGGCCGCAAAGCTCGAGGCCGAGGAGGAGGCAGCGCGCCTGTCCTACCAGCTCGCGACGATCAAAACCGATGTCGCGTTGCCGTTTGCCGCCGCGGAGCTGGCGCCGGGAGAGCCGGACACCGACAGCCTGGTGGAGCTGTTCCAGCGCCTGGAATTCAAGGCCTGGCTGGAGGAGCTGCTGGTCGCCGGGACCGTGGCGGAGGGTGACGACGCGGCGGGCATCGATCGCGACGCCTATGCGCTGGTGACTACCCAGCCCGAGTTGGACAGCTGGCTTGCACGCCTGGCGCAGGCGGCGCTGTTCGCCTTTGACACCGAGACCACCAGCCTCGACTACATGCAGGCCGAGATAGTCGGCGTATCCTTTGCCGTCAATCCCGGCGAGGCGGCTTACGTGCCGCTGGCCCACCGCTACGCCGGCGCCCCCGAGCAGCTGGATCGGGACGCGGTGCTGGAGCAGCTCAGGCCGCTGCTGGAGGATCCGGCGCGCGACAAGATTGGTCAGAACCTGAAATACGATGCCAGCGTGCTGGCGCGGCACGGTATTGCGCTGCGCGGCATACGCTTCGATACCATGCTTGAATCCTACGTGCTGGACTCTACCGCAACACGTCACGATATGGACAGCCTGGCCCTCAAGTACCTGGGTCACAAGACAATTCATTTCGAGGATGTGGCGGGCAAAGGGGCGAAGCAGATCACCTTTGACCAGGTGGCCCTGGAACAGGCGGGCCCGTACGCCGCCGAAGATGTCGATGTCTGCCTGCGCCTGCATGAGTTGCTCTGGCCGCGGCTCGAGGCCGAGCCGGGACTGCGCTCGGTATTCGAGGATATCGAACTGCCGCTGCTGCCTGTTCTGTCGACCATGGAGCGCCAGGGCGCACTGCTGGACTGCGACCTGCTCGGGCGCCAGAGTAAGGAGCTGGCGGAACGGCTCGGGCTGCTCGAGAGCGAGGCCCACGATCTGGCGGGCCAGGCGTTCAATCTGGGTTCCACTAAACAGTTAGGCGAGATTCTGTTCGACAAGCTGGGCCTGCCGGTAATCCGCAAGACCCCCAAGGGCGCGCCATCCACCTCCGAGGAGGTGCTGGCGGAACTCGCCCTGGACTATCCGCTGCCCAAAGTCCTGCTTGAATACCGCGGCTTGAGTAAACTCAAGTCCACCTACACAGACAAGCTGCCGACGCTGGTCAATCCTGCAACAGGGCGTCTGCATACTTCTTATCACCAGGCGGTTACAGCTACCGGGCGACTGTCTTCCTCCGACCCCAATCTGCAGAATATTCCCATTCGCAGCGATGACGGCCGGCGCATCCGTCGTGCCTTCATTGCGCCCGCGGGCTGGTGCGTGCTGGCGGCGGACTATTCGCAGATCGAACTGCGCATCATGGCGCACCTGTCGGAGGACAGGGGCCTGCTCGACGCCTTCAATAAGGGCCTGGATGTGCATGCGGCCACCGCCGCGGAAGTCTTTGATGTGGCGCTGGAGTCAGTCTCCTCAGAGCAGCGGCGCAAGGCCAAGGCGATCAATTTCGGTCTGATCTATGGCATGTCGGCCTTCGGTCTGGCGCGGCAGCTGCACCTGGGTAGGCAGGAAGCCCAGGACTACATTGACCGTTATTTCGAGCGCTACCCCGGGGTGCAGGATTACATGGAGCGCACGCGGGCTCTCGCTCACGAGCAGGGCTATGTCGAGACTCTGTTCGGTCGACGCCTGTACCTGCCGGAAATCAATGCGCGCAACCGCATGCGGCAGCAGGGGGCGGAGCGCACGGCCATCAATGCGCCTATGCAGGGCAGCGCTGCCGACATTATCAAGAAAGCTATGCTCACTGTCAGCGCATGGTTAACCGCGGAGTCAGTACCCGCTTACCTCGTGATGCAGGTGCACGACGAGCTTGTGCTCGAGGTCCGGGAAGACGCGGTGGATGAGATCAGCTCGGCGCTGTGTGCGCGCATGTCCGCCGCTGCGGAGCTAGCCGTGCCGCTATTGGTGGAGGCTGGCGAGGGCCGCAACTGGGACGAGGCGCACTGAGACGCCGGCACGACCACGGGGCGAAAAAAATTTTAGCGGGCGGGAACTCGCCGGCGCTGGCTCTGTCTATTAGAACGTGTGGCAATTGCCACACATGATGCTGGCACTTCCCCGGTGCCGCATCACTTTCTCTTCCCCTGAGAAAGCCATGTGCCCGTCTTGCGCTCCCCCTCTGTGCCAGACGGGCTTTTTTTTGTCCGTCATTCCCCCTCGTCGAAGACGCTCGTATCCGTGAGCCAGGCAGTCAGCACGTGTGCCAGCTCGCGGTGACCACTGTGTTTCAAAGCTGAAAAAAGCTGGACAGAAATACCCTCGGGATAGGTCGCGGCACGTTCTTGCGCTTGCAGAAGCGCCGCCTGGGCCGGGCCACGTTTGAGCTTATCCGCCTTGGTCAGCAGTATGTGTACGGGCATGCCCGCGATGCTGCCCCATTCGATCATCTGCAGGTCAAAGGCCTGGAATGTATGGCGGATGTCCATGAGCAGGATCAGACCCCGCAGGCTCCGGCGTTCCTGCAGGTAGCGCTCCAGCTGACGGGTCCAGGCCTCCTTCACGGCCTCCGGCACCCGCGCGAAACCATAGCCGGGCAGGTCGACCAGGCGCTGTTGCTCGCTCAGGGAAAAGAAATTCAGCAGCTGTGTACGGCCCGGAGTCTTCGAGGTGCGTGCCAGCTTTGGCTGGCGGGTGAGACTGTTGATGGCGCTGGATTTGCCCGCGTTCGAGCGCCCCGCGAAGGCCACCTCCCAACCAGTGTCGGGTGGGCACTGGGATACCTTGCCGGCGCTCTGCAGGAACGCGGCCTTGCGGAAGTCCGGTGGCGCTGGGGCGTCTGCGCCGGTCGCCCTCTGGTTGTTGTTTTCCTGCTTTGTAGGGCTGCTCATCTCGTATATAATCCGCTTCCAATTTTTGCGCGATTATACAGCGCAGACAGGTCCGTTCTTCACGACCGAGGCTCAACATGGAAAAAGTCATTTTTGCAGCACTGCTGCTTGCCTCCACGGGAGCGACAATGGACGTTGTTGCGGAGCCCGATATGGACAAGTACAACAAGAGCTGTGCCGTGTGTCACGCAGCCGGTGTAGCTGGCGCCCCGAAAACGGGCAACGGGGAGGCCTGGGCGCCGCGTATGGAGAAAGGCATGGACGCACTGGTCGCATCGGTGAAAAACGGTCTGAATGCCATGCCGCCCAAAGGTATGTGTTTTGACTGCAGTGATGAAGAGTATGCGGAACTCATCAACTACATGGCCAGGCCGGCAGAATAAGCGCGGCCTGGTCACAGACGTGGAACTGATATGAAATATACGACTTTAGCTTTCACCCTTCTGCTTTGCGCGGTGCAGCCAGCGACTGCCGCGACGGCGCCCGAAGGCGATCCACAGGCGGGCAAACAAAAAGCCGCCACCTGTGCCGCCTGCCACGGGGAGGACGGTAACAGCGCTGTGCCCAGCTTCCCGAAGCTGGCTGGTCTCGGTGAGAAGTACCTGTTCGAGCAATTGCAGTACATCCGCGACGGCGTGCGTCCGATAGCGCAGATGGCGGGCCAGGTCGACGACATGAGCGATCAGGATCTCGCTGACCTGGCGGCTTATTACGACAGCAAGACCCGCACCGGCAACACCGCTGATCCGGAGCTGGTAGAGCTTGGTAGGCAGATCTATCGCGCGGGCATTCCGGAGCGCAATGTCGCTGCCTGTATCGCCTGCCATTCGGCCAACGGTGGCGGTAACAGTCCTGCGGGATTTCCTGCTCTCGGTGGACAGCACCCGGAATACATCGCGCAGCAGCTTCAGATGTATCGCCTGGGTTATGAGGACCCGGAGGGACGTGTGACCGGCGGCGAGAGCATGATCATGCGCAGCAATGCTTTTGGCTTGAGCGACATGGAAATCGAGGCCGTTGCGAGCTACGCTGCCGGCTTGCGTTGAGCAGTGAACGTAAAGCGAGAATAGCGATGCTAAAACAGTGTATCGGTGCAGTGTCTCTGAGTCTGGGCGTCGTTTTTGGCTCCCTGGCACAGACTACCTGGGAAGCCGGCGAGGACTATGACGTCATCGCGCCGGCCATCCGCACTGCGGAAGCCGACAAGATCGAGGTGCACGAGTTTTTCTGGTACGGCTGCGGGCACTGCTACAACTTCGAGCCCATGGTTGCACAGTGGAAGAAGTCGCTGCCCGAAGACGTGGTGGTGAAAGGTTCCCCGGCCATGTGGAACGGGCCGATGGAACTGCATGCCAGGGCATTCTACACGGCCAAGGTGCTGGACGTACTGGACGATATACACCTGCCGCTGTTTCAGGCCCTCAATGTCGATGGCAAGCGGCTGCAGTCAGAAAAGGCAATCGCCAAACTGTTTGCCAGGCACGGCGTGGATCGTGAGACTTTCTCCGAGGCATTCAATTCTTTTGGCGTCAACAGCATGACACGCCAGGCCAATGCCCGGGCGCGCGCGGCAAAAATCACCGGCACCCCGGAGATGATGGTCAACGGCAAATATCGCATTACGACGCGCAAGGCAGGCAGTCAGGCCAACATGCTGAAGATTGCCGACTTTCTTATCGAGAAAGAGCGTGCGTCGCTGGGAATCAGCGGCGCAGGGTCCTGAAGCGGGGCGAGTCCCGCCCGATCTACATACCGTTGCTGTAGGTATCTAGGGATACTTTGCCACTCGCCCGTATCTGGCGGAACACACCGGCGTACTCACCCAGCATTTCCAGGCAGTAGTTCAAACGGTCCGACAGATACGCCTGTGACTTGGCATCATTCTCCGCCTCGTCACTATTGAACACGCTGCCCACCCGACGCACGATCAGATGCTCCGGGAGATAGCATATCCTGCTGTTTTTATAGCTGCTCATGCGCAGCTCCGCGATCGGATAGGCGCCGTTGTCGCTCGCCGACACGGACACGATGAGCGCGGGTTTGTGTGCCAGCTCGCCACCTGCTGCCCACAGCAGGAAAAAGTTTTTCAGACCCGATGGCACCATGCCGTGCCACTCCGGGGTGACGATCACAAAGGCATCGCATTCCTGCACTTGCTCGCGCAGCGGGGGCAGGGTGTCTTCCCAGGCGCCGCCACCTGACCAGATGCTCTCATCCCAGAATGGCAATGGGTTGTCTGCCAGGGCCAGCAGCCAGGGTTCTTTGCACCAGGCGCTCTCCGCAAGGCGACCCTCGACAACCCGGGCGACTTTTTCGCTCTGTGACTGTGGGCGATGACTGCCGCTGATGATTCCGGTTTTCATTCAATTTCTCCTGTTTCAGGCGTCACTGGTGGCAGTGAGCGATTGCTGGCGCTGTCTGGCAAGAACCCATCGCGACATCGCGGTCGCGGCGGCGGCTATCATCAACATGCTCAGCATAAGGGGCTGTGGTGAGTCTGCCAACAGCTGTCCCACGACAGCTGTGATCAGCGCCGAGGTCCCCATCTGAATGAAGCCGAGCAGCGACGACGCGGTGCCGGCGATAGTGGGGAAAGGCTTCAGGGCAATGGCCATTGCGTGCGGCAGCACGAGTCCGAGAGCCAGGGCGAAGAAGGTCATGGGCAGTACCAGGGCCAGTACGCTCGTCGGCAGAAGCCGGGTAGCGATCAACATGGTCGCCGTACTGGCGAGGGCGGTCGCGGTGCCGAGAAACATTATGTGTTCGGATGCGAGGTGATTCGACAGCCTTGCGCTGAGTGCACTACCGGACATGTAGCCGATGACCGAGGTGAGAAAAATCAACCCGAAGAACTCTGTCGGCACGCCGAGCATACTGATGAAGACGAATCCCGAGGAAGCGAGATAAGCCATGAGACCGGCGTACATGAGTGCGCCGGCAACGCAGACGGCGAGGAAGGAGGGGTGCCTGATCAGGGTCAGATAGTTCGCGGCGAT
>CAYFVJ010000003.1:0-48016 GCA_964346555.1 uncultured Alteromonadaceae bacterium
CTCGGCGTCAGCTTTGATTCGGAGCAGCCTTCCGGGTACCGCCCCGAGGAGACCCTCGTCGAGCAGCTGCTGGACCTGCATGAACGACTGTTGGACGCGTCAGACGTGGATACGTTACTTGCGCAGATTCTGGCCTGGGGGCAGGAGCATGGCATTTGTGACGACCTGGCATATTCGCACGCAAACGACACAGATGCCGCAACGCAACAGCTGGCACCATCCCTGAAATCCAGACACTGCCATACTGCGGTCTTTCCGCTTTTCCCGGAGGACGCACACACCGGGGAGCTGACCTTCATCCGCCGCAGACGTTTTCTGCAGGGCGAACTACTCCTCCTGGAGGAGGCACTGCGCCGTATCAGAGGCCACCTGAAAATGGTTCTCACACTGCAGACGTATCAGCGGCAGGCACAGCATGACGGCCTCACCGGACTGCTCAATCGAAAATCGCTGGACGACAGGCTCGCGCAGGAACTGAACAAGACTCAGCGGCACGGCGGTACCCTGGCTTTGATGCTGATTGATGTGGACCATTTCAAGGAACTGAATGATCGCCTCGGCCACCTGGTGGGCGACCAGGCCCTGAAAAACCTCGCGGACATCTTCAGGGCTGAGACCCGGGAGTCTGACCTGTCTTTCCGCTACGGCGGCGACGAGTTCGCCATTCTTCTACCCGCGACCGATCTTTCCGCTGCGCGCTGTACCGCAGAGCGCATATGCCGGAAGCTGCAGGCGGCGCCCATCGAGACCTTCTCTCTCGGTGACGGCAATACGCCGCTGCGTCCCGAGCTGAGTATCGGCGTTGCCGAGTACTTACCGGGGGACACCGGGGCCGACCTGCTGCAGCGCGCCGACACCCAGCTCTACAAGGCCAAGGCCGAGGGCCGCGGACGGACCTGCGCCCGGAGCTAACAGCGCTCACCGCCAACGACGCCGCCGATCGGGCAATCTGACGCTCTCCGCGCGACGTACCGCTATTAGCGGAATCTATGTGTCCGATAGCGGAGTTTGCATGCGACACCTGTACTGGTTTCAGAACGACCTGCGGCTGCAGGACAACCCGGCACTGCTCGAGCACTGTCAAGCCAGCAAGCTGCTGCTGGTCTATCTGTGGCCGCGCAATCGCCCCTGGTGCAATCAGCACGGCATCGGCGGTCAGCGGGAGCGCTTTCTGACCGAGAGCGTGATCGAGCTGCGCGAGGAACTGGCTGCCCTGGGCCAGGATCTGCTGGTCCTGCACGGATCCCCCGAGCTGCTGATCCCCGACCTCGTGCGGCGCTTCGATATAAAGCGCGTGGGCACGAGCCGCACGCCCGGCTGGTATGAAGCTTCCGCGGTGCGGACCCTGCGCGACAAACTGGGTGTACCGGTGCAGGTCCATCGCGGCAACACACTGTTTGCGGAGACCGGGCTGCCTTTTTCCCTGTCGCGTATGCCGAAACAGTTCACGCCGTTCCGCCGCGCGGTAGAGGCAACACCGTTCACGCCGCCACAGGCGGCACCGTCGGCGCTGCCGCCGCCCCCGGCGGCAGATTTCAATGCCATCCCGGCCGCCTCTGCCCGGCCCAGCCCGGCCCTGCCGATACGCGGCGGCGCACAGGCGGGCCGTCGCCGGCTGCGGCAGTTTGTAGACGATGAGCGCGGTGTTCTCGATTACAAGGAGACCCGCAACAGCCTCGACCCGCTGGACGGCTCCAGCACGCTGTCGCCCTGGCTCGCCAATGGCTGTCTCTCGCCGCGCCAGGTAGCGCAATCCGTCGCGGATTTTGAGGCGAATGTTGCCGCGAACGATTCCACCTACTGGCTTTACTTCGAGCTCTTGTGGCGCGAGTTTTTCCACTGGCGCGCCCTGGCAGACGATGCGCGCCACCTGTTCCGTGCCAGTGGCGCCAGCAAACGGGTCAGGCGCTGTACTTTCGAGCCGCGCAACTTTGCGCGCTGGTGCCAGGGCGATACCAATTTTCCGCTGGTTAACGCCTGCATGCGCCAGTTGGTCGACACTGGGTGGATGAGCAACCGCGGCCGGCAGATCGTCGCCAGCTGTCTGGTGCATGAGTACGGCATCGACTGGCGCTACGGCGCCGCGTTTTTCGAGCGTCACCTGCTGGATTACGACGTCGCGAGCAATTATGGCAACTGGCAGTACATCGCCGGCGTCGGCGCGGATCCGCGCGGCGGGCGCCGCTTCAATCAGGAAAAACAGCGCGCGGAACACGACGCCGACGGACGCTTTGTCGCCAAGTGGGACGGCCTGCGCCCGCCTCAGCCCGAGTACGTCACCGACGCCGCGGACTGGCCGCTCTGAGATGCCGGACAGACCCGCCTCAGCCCGCGGCCGCGGCCGCCCGCCAAAACCGGAAAAGATCTGCCCGGTGTGTGACAGGCCCTTTACCTGGCGCGCCCGCTGGCGCCACAACTGGGATCAGATCGTCTACTGTTCGCGCCGCTGCGCCAGTCAGCGCGGTCGCCGGCGCGTCGGGTGAAAAACGGGAATCAGCTCGTGTCGCCGGCGAGCTATGCGGCACAGAATGACAGCAGCGAACTTTGATGCATCGAGGCGCGTAGTCCGCTAGACAATCTGTGCCAGAGTCTGCTCCGCCCATTCCACTATCGCCTGACGATCCGCCGGCTTGCGTTTGCGCCAGCCGCCGGTAATCAGCCCCATGCGATTGTTGCGCGCGAAATCATCGGCATGGCGATCGATAAAATGCCAGTACAGCGCATTGTACGGGCAGGCGCCCTCGCCGGTGGTCTTGCCGGGGTCGTAGCGGCAGCTGGCGCAGTGATTACCCTGACGCTGGATGTACTTGCCGCTGGCTGCGTAGGGCTTGCTCGCAATGATGCCACCGTCGCCGTATAGCGCCATCCCCAGCGTGTTCGGCAGCTCCACCCACTCGAAGGCATCCACGTAAACCGCGAGATACCAGTCACATACTGCGCGCACATCGAGCCCCGCCAGCAGGGCGAAATTGCCGATCACCATCAGGCGCTGGATATGATGTGCATAGCCGTGATCGAGGGTCTGGCGCAAGGCACTGGAGAGACAGCGCATGTCGGTATCGCCGGTCCAGAACCAGTCCGGCAGGGGCCGGTCGGCGCCGAAGGTATTCAGCTCGCGGTAGCGGGGCATGTGCAGCCAGTAGATGCCGCGCACGTATTCGCGCCAGCCGAGCACCTGGCGGATAAAACCCTCGGCGTCTGCAAGCTTGCAGCTGCCGGCGCGCCAGCGGGACTCGATCTCGCGACATACCTCGAGGGGCTCCAGCAGGCCGATATTCAGGTACATGGAAATCAGGCCGTGATACAGCCAGAGTGACTCTTCCGCCAGGGCATCCTGGTAGGTGCCGAACTGCCCCAGCGCATTGTCGCAGAACCAGTGAAAATCGGCGCGCGCGCCCGCTGGCGTTACCGCCAGACGGAATTGCGTCAGGTCGCCCGGATTATCGGGAAAGTGCGCGTCGACTTCAGCGATCACTTCGCGGGTGATGGCATCCGGCGTGTTCTGCGGTCGCGCCGGGACTTCGGCCTGGTTGCGCCAGCCACTGCGGTTTTCCGCGTCGTAGTTCCACTGTCCGCCCTCGGGTTTGCCGTCGCCGTCCATGAGCAGGTCGTAGCGCTTGCGCATCTCGCGGTAGAAATACTCCATGCGCAGCTGCTTGCGGCCCTCGGCCCAGTGCGCAAAGTCAGCGTGCGAGGCGAGGAAGCGGCTGTCGTCGTGCACGGTGACGGCGCGGCCCAGAGCGTCTTCCCACCCGCGCATGGCGTCGCGCAGACGGTACTCGCCCGGTTCACAGCAGTGCAATTCGCGCAGCGAGGGCATCGCCTGAAAGGTGTTTTCCACCGCCGCCAGCAGCGATGCCACGCCCCGATCCAGGGTGATGTACACCACCTCGAAACCCGCCTCGCGCAGTTGTTCGGCGAAATGCCGCATCGCGGCGAAGATAAGAACGATCTTGTGGCGGTTGTGCGGCACGTAGCCGGCCTCTTCGGCAACCTCCGCCAGCAGGATCGTATCGCGCCCCGGCCGGGCGGCGGCGATGGCAGGATTGTGCAGGGACAGCTGGTCGCCGAGGACAAGTATCAGTCGCGGTGCCGACATGGGACTACAGCCATTCCCGCATGAGACGGTTGGCATTCACCCGCGCGCCCATGCGGCTGGCCAGCATGTACATGCCGCCGACCTTGCGGTGAAAGTACACCACATCCGTGGGCGGCGCGTGCCAGAAGTCGGCATGCGCCGCCGCCGACTGGGCCAGCTCGCTCAGCCGCGCCGGCATGTCCGAGGCGGCAAAGTCGTAGTCACCTTCAAAGCGCAAAGGCTCGAGGACCAGCAACAGCAATTCCAGCACCAGCTCGCGGTAGGTGGAGTCCTCGTCGCCCATGGCGTAACCCACTTTTTCGGCGGCCTCCACCATACGCTTGCGATCGCCGGCGATAGCGGCGGCGGCGAGCTTGCGGTAGTGGTTAACGAAGCGCGCCTTGAACGCCCGCGTGGCACCGAAGTCCAGCAGCACGATATCGCCGCTGGCGAAGCGGTAGTGGTAATTGGCGAAATTGGGATCGGTCTGCACCAGGCGCAGCTGAAACAGCTCTGTGAGCATGAGCTCCACCAGTGCAGTCATCACGCGGTCGCGCTCCGCCTGCGGCTTGCGTGCCAGCTCCTCGATGGGGCCACCGGCAACATAGGTCATGGCCAGCACGTTGCGACGGGTCAGCTCCGGCAACAGCTCGGGCACGATAAAGCGCTCATCCTCCGCCAGCACCTCGTGGAATGCCTGCAGGAACTTTGCCTCCTTGGTGTAGTTCGCCTCGTCTTCCAGCTGTGTCTTGGCGTCTTCCAGCAACGGCGTCATGTCGACATCGTCGGGCAACAGGCCCGACATGCGCAGCACGGTGGCAATGTTATCGACATCGCTGCGAATGCTTTTCGCGACACCCGGATACTGGATTTTCAGCGCCAGTTCGCGGCCCTCGTGATCCACAGCGCGATTGACCTGCCCGATCGACGCCGCCGCGATCGGGTAGCGGTCAAACTCGCTGAACAGGGATTCCCAGTCCGCGCCGTAGGCCTCGGTCATGGCCGCGTCCAGCTGCGACTCGGGCATGGCCGTGGCCTCCGAGCGCAGGCGGCCGAGAATGTCCGCGAGTTCACGCGGCAGCATGTCGCCGTTATCCATGGACAGAATCTGCCCGAGTTTCATCGCCGCACCGCGCATCTCCGACAGCTGATCGGCCACGCGCTTGGCATTACCCGGCGTCAGCAGCAGGTCGCGGCGGCGCGGTCGATTGCCCGCGCGCCATTGCCGCGTGCCCTCGGCCAGCATGCCGCCGGCGACGCCCGCGGTGAGCCGCGCCACCCGCGTAAAGCGACCGACGCGACTGCTGGGCACCGCGCTCTGCCTGCCCTGCGGCCTGTCCTCGTTGCCGTCCTTGTTTTTTCCTGCGCTCAAGCGCTCTCCTCCAGCCAGCTATCAATGTACTCGTGCACCAGATCATGGCCGTTGAACTCGGCATCGAGCACGGCGATAAACGTGAACACCCCGCTCAGTTTGCGCACGATCATCGCGAATTCACGTGACGGCGTGACAAAATGCCGCGTCGCCGCCGCGGTGGCGGCCTGTCTGCCGACACGTCGCACCAGGCGGGAATGCGCCCAGCGGTACTCGCCGCGGGCGTTGCAGTGCTCCTGCGGCAGTTCCGCCGGTGGCCGCAGGGGCTCGAGTAACTGCATGCAGACGTCGCTGAAGGTGTCGCGGGCAAAGTCGCCGCTGTCGGGGCGCAGGCAGCCAAGTCCCACCAGTCCAGCGAGAATGCCCTCCCTGTCCTGGCGCTGACCGGCAGCGATGGTGCCGCCGAAATGCTGCAGGAAGTCGTCGTCGCACTGCAGCATGGAACCAAAATCCAGGAGTACCAACTGGTCGCGACCGGCGTGACGGCGGATCAGGTAATTGCCGAAATTGGGATCGGTCTGCAGCAGGCCCCAGTGATAAAGTTCACTGAAGAACAGTTCCAGCATAGCGCGACCCAGGGCATTGCGGCGTCCCTGGGGCAGCGCGGCAATCTGCGGATGGTTGACCCGTTTGCCATCGATATACTCCAGCGCCAGCACTTCGCGGGTACAGAAGCGCGCGTGGCGCACGGGTACATGCAGGTGGACATCTCTGGCTGCCAGCGCCTCCCGGCGCTCGTCAACGCAGGCGCTGATATGGTCGCCCATGCGCGCTTCGCGCTCGTAATCGATTTCATTGTGCAGCTGTTCGCGCATCGAGCCCAGCCAGTCATCCAGTTCTCGCCCCGCCTTGATCCAGCGCGATAACAGCAGCATGCGCACCACCGCATCAAAATCGCCGTCAATCACCCGCGCGAGTCCCGGGTACTGGATTTTGAGGACGATCTGTTCACCGCTGGCGCGAATCGTTGCCCGGTGCACCTGGGCGAGGGAGGCCGCGGCCAGCGCGGTGCTCTCTACGTCCAGTTCGTCGAGCCGGTCGCCTAGTGAGGCGCGCAACGCCGGTTCGATCTCCGGCCAGGGCAGCGGATGCGTTTCCGACTCCAGCTCGTGCAGCGCTTCCGTCAATGCCGGGGGCAGGAAGTGCTCGCCGAGCAGCGCAAACATCTGCCCGATCTTGACATAGGTACCCTTGAGACGGCCCAGTTCGGTTACAAAGCGACGTGCTTCACGTCGCAGCATGTCGGAATCCGCGCCCGCCTCGGCGCCGCGCAGACGCTGCAGCGCGCCGTCCAGTGCAAAGGCGCCGCCGGCGCGCAAGCCGGCGATGGAAACAGCAAGATTGCGGCCCAGGGCGCCGCGGCGGCCAATCGGGGATTTTTTACTCATGCCCTATTATACGCCCAACAGCGGTCAGTGGACGGGCGCGGCTCGCCACCGTATGCCGTATAGTTGAAACGGCGGGCGCAATCTGAACAGTGTTCAAGCAAAGAGCAACGCCGCCAGCCGTGTGCGGTGGTGCTGAGCGTCACCGAACTGCTGCTGCACCCACTGCGCACGACGCAGGTAAAGCTGTGCATCGCACTCGTAGGTAAAACCCATGGCGCCGTGGAACTGAATGGCGCGGTCGCTGGCGAAGCAGAGTGTCTGTGTGCCCTGGGCCTTGGCCATGCGACAGGCGACTTCCGCGTCCGCCGCCAGCGGACCGTCATCCACCACGCTGGCCGCGTGATAGACAAAGGAACGGGTGGCATCCACGGACGTCAGAATCTCGACAGCGGGATGCTTGAGCGCCTGGTATGAACCGATCGGCCTGCCGAACTGGGTGCGGGTCTTCAGGTACTCAACCGTGGTGTCGAGACAGGCGGCGGCACTGCCGCCGGCTTCAGCGGCGACCAGCAGGGCGCCGAGCAGATGGTAATCGCGCAATGCCGAACGCACGCTCGGCCCGGCAATCACTTCCTCGGCCTGCACACTGTCGAGGTGGAGCCGCGCGGCACGTCGCGTCTCATCGATCAGTGTGTGCGGCGCGAGCGCGGCATCCGGCAACGCTTGACGGCGCACAACCGCGAGCACGGGCTGGTCCGCGCTGTCCCGCGCGACGACGATAAACAGATCGGCGGCGAGTGCGTCCCAGACGAGGATTTTCTCGCCCGACAGGCGATTGTCCCTATCCAGGGTGACGTGATAATGCTCGCTGCCCCAATCCTCGTTCTCCAGCAGCGCCACGGTCGCGACGACGCCGGCGGCAAATTCTGCCAGCAGGTCAGCCTGAGTCCCCGGTGCGGCGCGCTGCAGCAACTGCGCCGCCAGGGTCGTGGCGAGCAGCGGTGTGCCGAGCATCGCGCGACCGAGAGCTTCCGCGACCGGTACCACCGAGGCAAGGCCCAATGCGGAGCCGCCGCTCTCTTCCGGCAACGCGATGCCGGTCCAGCCCAGGTCGACCATCTGCCGCCACAGTTCCTGATCGAAGCCGAGGGGCGAGTCCAGCTGCGCGCGGATCGCCGACATGGGCGCCTGCCGGCGACAGAAGTCCCGCGCCACCTCCAGCAGCATGGCCTGCTCTTCACCCAGCGCCAGCCGCGTATCGCCGATAACCGACATGCGACCCCCTACTTCGGCAGGCCGAGCACATGCTCGGCGATAATGTTGGCCTGGACCTGGCTGGTACCGCCGCCGATAGTCGCGGCAAAGCTGTTCATGTAGGCGCGCTGCCAGAAACCGCCCTGCGGCGCGGCGTCATCACCGACGTAGAGGCTGCCCGCCGCTCCCTGTGCATTCACCGCAAACTGGCGCATGCGCCGGGCATACTCCGTCCAGCGCAGCTTGTTGGAGAGGGGTAACGAGTGAGGGTAATCCGTGGTGAGTGGCGCGATGGCCGAGCGGCGCTGGCCCAGGGCGATGGCCTTTTCCTCCATCACCAGGCGCACCAGCTGATCGCGTATGAGCGCATCCTGCAGCAGCGGGCGGCCGTCGCGACAGACGTCGCGCAACCCGTCGACCAGGTCGTCAATAGCGACCTGAACAAAGGCGAGGCCACCCGCGGCGCCCGCCTCCGCGCCGCGCTCGTACTGCAGGGTCTGCATGGCGATCTTCCAGCCATCGCCCTCGGCACCCATAAGGCAGTCTGCCGGAATACGCGCGTCGGTAAAGAAGGTTTCGGTAAAGCCGTATTCCCCGGTGAGCTTGCGGATGGGTCGCGTCTCGATACCCGGCAGCTGCATGGGCGCGAGAAAAAACGACAGGCCGTCGTACTTGCGCGGCGCTTCGGGATCCGTGCGCGCCAGCAGGATCATGTACTTTGCGTAATTGCCCATGGTCGTCCAGATCTTGCTGCCGTTGACCACGTAGGCATCGCCCTCGCGCACTGCGCGGGTCTGCGCGGCACCGAGGTCCGAGCCGTGATCCGGCTCGGAAAACCCCTGGCACCAGATATCCTCGGCGCTGAGAATGCCCTTCAGGTACTTCGCCTTTTCCGCCTCGCTGCCAATATCGTTGATCAGCGGCCCGGCCCAGCCCAGGCCGATCACATTGAAGCAGATCGGCACACCGGCGCGGCGCATTTCCTGATCGGCGATGGACTGGAATACCGGGTCGACGCCGCCACCGCCGTATTCCCGCGGCCAGGCCATGCCCAGGTAGCCGGCGGACCACACCTTGTGCTGCCAGTCCCTGAGGAAATCCAGCTGCCGGTCCGTACTGACTTCCATGAAGGACTGTGGCAGCAGGAATCCGGGGTCACCCGGATGGTTCTCCCTGAGCCAGCTTGCGACCTCCTCGCGGAAGGCATCCAGCTCCTGTCTCGCTACCGTCATGGGTATCTCCCGTGCATTGGGTTCAGGCTAAACTCAGGTCAGGTCGAGTGCCGGGCATGCCCCCGGGGCCGGTCAGCGTCCACTCCCCTCCTCAGGCGACAAATCGCTCGCTGTGAACGCCGGCTATGCGGTAGTCGCGGCGGTGCACGCTGTCGATGAAGGTCCACTCGGCCAGCAGTTCACCCGCCGTGGCGGTGAGCGTGAGAAAACCGCGCTGGTGCAGGTTGCAATACTGCAGATCATCAATGAGTAGCGACAGACCCCGCGCGAGGCGCTCCGCCGTGTTCCCATCCATCTGGAAATACGTTTCCATGCCCGGTGACGTGACGCTGGACGTTGCCAGTTCTACACCGCGCACCGCGCCGTTGCGATCGGTCAGCTGACTGTACCAGGCGTTGTGGGTATCGCCGGCCAGGCTGACAAGCCGCTTGCCGGCGCGCTGCGCCACCGCATAGAGCTTTTCGCGCGCCGCCGGATAGCCATCCCAGGCATCCAGGTTATAGGGTATAGCGCGCTGCAGGCGGGCCATTTCGCTACTTGTCAGCGTCTCGCCGGCAAGCAATCGGGATTTCAGGGCGACCAGCGCCTCGACACGCGCCGGGATTTCGCTGTAGGCGTCGCCGCCCAGAGCTTCCGCGGGCATCAGCATCCGCCCCATCAGCACCTGCTGGCCGAGGATCTGCCAGGTGGCGCCCGATCCGGCGAGCCGGGCGCCGAGCCAGGCCAGCTGATTGTCGCCGAGCAGTGAGCGGTCGGCACTCGACAGATCGGCGGTGAATCGCTCGCTATCCAGCTGCCCGGTCTGCGCATCCCGATAATTCGCGTATTCCAGCTGGCGGTCCCGGGCGATGATTCGCGTATCCAGCATATGCAGCGACAGCAGATCACCGAAGTCGAAGCTGCGGTAGATCCGGTCACTGTGTTCCCCCGACGGGGGGCGAATCGGCTGCCACTCATACCAGGCCCGCAGGGCCGCCAGCTTGCGCGTGACGAAATCACCCTCGTCTTCGGAGTGGTTCTCGGCCCCGGCCCGCCAGGTGTCGTTGGCTACTTCGTGATCGTCCCACACCGCAATACAGGGCGCCGCCGCATGCATGGACTGCAGATCGCGGTCGCTGCGGTAGAGCGCGTAGCGGCGGCGGTAATCGGTCAGGGTATACAGCTCGCCGTCGTTGTCATCCGGATACAGGCGTCCCAGCTCTGCGGCGCGCTCTGTCGCGTAGCCTCCCGCACCGTACTCGTAGATGTAGTCACCCAGATGTATAAAGGCATCCAGATTCTCGATACGACTGGCCTCGCGATAGGCATGAAAATAGCCGGCCGGATAATTGGCGCAGGACACCACGGCCAGCTTGACCGCGGCGACCCCCGCCGCCGGCAGCGTTCGCGCGCGCCCCGTGCCGCTGTCCGCGCTCGCTGACCGGAAGCGGTAGTAGTAGGTCGCACCGGGCTCGAGTTCGCGCACGTCGATCTTTACCGTATAGTCGCGTGAAGCGGCGGCCTCGACCGTGCCACTGCGCACCACCGATTTGAAGTCGCCGTCCCTCGACAGCTCCCAGGCCAGGGTCAGTGACGCGGGCGCCCCATCCGGTGTTGCCCGGGTCCACAGCATAATAGCGTCTGCCAGCGGATCACCACTGGCCACGCCATGGGCAAACGTCGCCGGCGAAAGGGTTGAGGAACCTGCGGATGCCGCGCGACCCGACAGTGCTGTGGACAGGACCACGCCGCCGCCAAGCAGGGAGGACGCGCGCAGGAAATTTCTTCTCGAGAACATTGTTTATCACCTCAAAAAACACACGGGCACCAGACTGCCCGGGAAACATGACAATCGCGTGACGACTCGCGATAGTTCAGCGACGCTCACCGCCTGCCCGGAATGCAGCGCCGCACCCGGCGCCCCGCACGCCTTATCCGGCATCCTGCGCCGCGCACTCCAGCACCGGGCGAACACCGCGAGTGCGCCCAAAGAACGCTGCATATGCTACCCTAGCCGGCTGTTTTGTCGCTCAGTACCTTACCACTGTGACTGCTGAAAACCATCCGCATGACCATTGCACTCGTATGTTTTTCCCAGACACCTATCATCATGACGCCCGGCCGGGTGTCGACGGCGGCGCAACTTTCAGGGACGCAGACTGACGCGGTTATGAAATACACAGGATCACCAGAGTTCGATCACGCCCAGACGCCGCTTGTCGGTGTCCTGATCACCAATCTCGGCACTCCAGAGGCGCCGGAGAAACGCGCCTTGAAGCCCTATCTCAAGCAGTTCCTCTCGGATCCCCGCGTAGTCGAGGTTCCGCGCCTGCTGTGGTGGTTCATCCTCAACGTTATCATTCTTAACGTGCGCCCCGCGCGCTCGGCCGAGGCCTACGCCTCGGTGTGGGAGGATGCCGGCTCGCCGCTGCTGCTGCACACGCGGGACCAGGCGGAGGGCCTGCAGCGGGCGCTGCAGGCGCGCCACGGGGACCGCATTCTGGTCGACTACGCCATGCGCTATGGCAGGCCCTCACTGCCGGAACAGATACAGTCCATGCTCGACGCAGGTGTCCGCAAGCTGGTCGTGATGCCACTGTATCCGCAATACAGCGGACCGACGGGCGGATCGACCTTCGATGCCCTGGCCGAGGATTTTCGCGCCCGCCGCTGGCTGCCCGACCTGCGCTTCGTCGCGCAGTACCACGACCACCCCGGCTACATCGATGCGCTGGTCAGCAGCATTCGCGGCTTCCGCGAGGAGCACGGGGCAGCGGAAAAGCTGATTTTTTCCTATCACGGAGAACCGCGGCGGTATCTGGAAGAGGGCGATCCCTACCACTGCCAGTGCCACAAGACGACCCGTCTCGTCGCGCAAAAGCTGGGGCTCGCGGAAGGGGAATACATGACCACTTTTCAGTCGCGCTTTGGCCGCGAGGAATGGCTGCAACCCTACACGGATGAAACGCTGAAAGGCCTGCCCGGCAAGGGCATCAAGCGCGTCCAGATTGTCTGCCCGGGATTCTCCTCAGATTGTCTCGAGACGATCGAGGAGATCGGCGAGGAGAACCGGGAATACTTCATGGAAGCCGGCGGCGAGGAGTACGCCTACATTCCCTGCCTGAATGCCACGCCAGCACATATCGCATTCCTCGCCGATCTCGCCGACGAGCAGCTGTCGGGCTGGCTGGAGGAACGCACCGATCCCGCGCTGGCGGCGCAACTGGCGGCGGCGATGGAGGCCCAAAACGAGGCCACGCTCTGCGATTGATCCGGCCGCGGTGGCGTTGGAGACCGGCAACCTCACACCGCTCTCTACAGAAAAGTTACACCTCCTCTACAGGTGATGCCGCGTTACTGCTCACTACAGCCAGCGCCTTACGCGCGCACAGTAGGCCCGGTAATCCTCGCCGAACACAGCGTGCAGAACAGCCTCTTCCGGGCGCACGTAACGCCACTGCATGATGACCAAAAACAGCGGCGGGATAAGCAATGCAGACAGCGCACCGACCGTGATGGCCACACCGAGAAGAATCAGGGCCATTGCCAGATACATCGGGTTGCGGGTGTGGGCGTACAGACCGTGGGTGACCAGCACCTTGACATCGCGGAAAGGCACTTGCCCGGTACCGGCGCGCGTGAAAAGGCCGCCGGACACAACCAGCAGCGCGAGACCAATCAGCATGATCACGCCACCGACAGCCTGGCTCAGCGGGCCCGTGTAGCGCACGCCGGGGGCAAATTCGTTCAGTGCAAAAATGCCGATGACGCCGAACACCAGCCAGATCGGCGGATAAATAATGCGCTTTACCGCCATGGCGCAAAATCCTCCCCCGTCGACATCTGCTCATGTCCGTGGCCAGGCCCGTGATCATGGGCTCCGGCGGGCTCGAGATTGCCCATCAGATACGCGGCGGCCAGGCCAAGGAGGAACACCGCCGTCAGCTTGACCCGGTCATGGCTGTGGAAATGGACTTCCGGCAACAGGTCACTCAGTGCAATACAGACGAACGCGCCGGCCGCGAAGGCGAGAGCTGCCGAGACGATGTCCACCCGGCCCAGCGTGAGCAGGTCGACGCCATAGTAAAATACAAGTGCCCCGAGTGGACACAGCATGGCGAACCCGACATTGACGAGCTTCATTGCAGCGCGCCCCCAGCCTCCGCTCTGCATCAGGGCAGTGATCGACATGGCATCGAGCGGCTTGTGCAGCAGGATCGCGAGAAAAACGCCGGCACCGAGCATGTCGCCGACCTGCGCCGTTTGCGCACCGCGCACGGCAGCGCCGAGGGCGACACCATCAATCAGGGTATGCAGCCCCAGGCCGAAAGCGATCCCGACCCAGCTGAGACGGTGTGCCGCCGGCACCGGCATGGCGTCGTGGTCATGCGCGTGATGCTGAGAGTGCCTCCACGGTGAACCCGCGGACTGAGTTTCACCCTCTGCCGGTATGTCCGACGGCATCTCATGCTGGTGAAAATGAAAGGCGCGCAGCAGCAGCAGCATGACCACCAGGCCCACCACCAGCCAGAAGGCGGCGAAATCAAGTGCGCCGGTTACCGGACGCATGGCAATGCTGTGCGGCAGCAGGTGGTAGAACGCAACACCCAGCATGAGGCCGGAAACCAGACTCATGGCCAGCTGCGTCCGGGTGTGCGTCATGCGGACGACGTTCGGCAGCAGCCCGCCGAGGAGCGATGCAGCGACGATCGCCACACTGTAGACCAGCAGCAGTGTGCCCGGGAAGTCAGCCATGCGGATCGAGTACCATCAGGTTATCGCGGTGAATGATCTCCTGATCGCCGGCATACCCGAGCAACGACGGGACATCGCAGGAGTTGCGGCCGGCAATCAGACGCGCTTCGGCCGCCGAGTAGTTGATCATGCCGCGCGCCACCTCGCTACCTGCAGCATCACAGCAGGCCACCACGTCGCCGCGCCGGAAGTCACCCTGCACAGCGTACACACCCACCGGCAGCAGGCTGCGACCCGCCTCGCGGATCACACGCACCGCGCCGTCATCCAGCAGCACTCGGCCATTCAGCTGCAGCAGACTCGCGATCCACTGACGCCGCGCCGTCTGTGGCTGGCGTTCAGTGCGCAACCAGGTACCCACCGGCTCGCCGCGCGACACCGTCTGAACGACGTCGGGGTGGCGGCCGCTGGCTATCACGGTCTGGGTACCGGATCGCGCCGCGAGGCGGGCCGCGCGCAGCTTGGTCAGCATGCCGCCACGACCCAGCACGCCGCCATCGCCGGCCATCGCGTTAAGTCGCGGGTCGTGCACATCCGCCTCGGTCAACAGGCAGGCCTGCGGCTGCAGGCGGGGATCGGCGTCAAACAGGCCCTCCTGATCCGTCAGCAGGAGCAGGGCATCGGCATCGATCAGGTTAGCCACCAGCGCCGCCAGGGAGTCATTGTCGCCGAAGCAGATTTCCTCCGTTGCGACCGTGTCATTCTCATTCACGATCGGCAGGACGTTCAGGCGCAGGAGCGTCTTCAGTGTGCCGCGGGCATTCAGGTAGCGATCTCGGGCAGCTACGTCGTCGTGGCCGAGCAATACCTGCGCGGTCGCCAGTCCGTGTGCCTGAAACGCCTGCTCATAGTGCCTCAGCAGGATGGATTGGCCCACCGCTGCCGCCGCCTGCAGATCGTGCAGCGCCGCGGGCCTCCCGGCCCACCCCAGCTGCGCGACACCGGCGGCGATCGAACCGCTGGACACCAGAACGACCTCGCACCCGGCGGCCCGCATCAATGCAACCTGCCGCGCCAGCCGCTCGATCATCGTTGCATCGAGGCCGCGGCCGTCGTCGGTAAGCAGGGCGCTGCCCACCTTGACCACCCAGCGCCGCGCAGACGACAGGGCGACTCGCAGAGCGGCTGATTCCGGCGCGACACTCACGGGGCGTACTCGACTTCAACGTCGTGACCATCGTCATCGCGCCGCAGGCTGTTGCGGTGAGTTGCGCGCAGCGCCTGGATGCGCTCGCGCGCCTCGACCTGCATGCGACGCTGCGCTGCATCTTCCGCGGCCGCGAGCTCGGCGTCCGCCGCTTCCTCGGCGCGCTGCTCCTCCAGCCAGGTCATGATGTCCTGGCACAGGCGTGGCGTGCCCTCGCCGCGGATGGCGGAAATAGTGTACAGCGGTTGCCGCCAGTCGAGCGCTTCGACGATACGCGCTTTCAGCTCGGCGAGGCCCGCCTCATCCAACAGATCGGTCTTATTCAGCACCAGCCAGCGTGGCCGCGCCGCCAGTGACGGACTGAATGTCGCCAGCTCCGTGGCGATAGCAACAGCGGCATCTGCCGGATCACGGCCATCGGCCGGGGCGACATCCACGAGATGCAGCAGGATGCGGTTGCGCGTCAGGTGCTTGAGAAAGCGCACGCCCAGACCCGCTCCAGCGGATGCCCCCTCGATCAATCCGGGAATATCGGCGACCACGAAACTGCGATAGGCATCGACCTTGACCACCCCGAGGTTCGGCACCAGCGTAGTGAATGGATAGTCGGCCACGCGCGGGCGCGCTGCCGACACGGCGCGTATGAACGTCGACTTTCCCGCATTCGGAAGTCCCAGCAGGCCGACATCCGCAAGCACTTTCAGCTCCAGTTTGAGGGTGCGCTGTTCGCCCTCCGAGCCGGGAGAAGTCTGGCGCGGGGCGCGATTCACTGACGATTTGTAGCGAGTGTTGCCGAGTCCGTGAAAACCACCGCGGGCCACGAGGAGCTGCTGACCATCCGAGGAAAGGTCACCGAGCACCTCGCCGCTGTCGTCATCGATAACCGTGGTGCCGACCGGCACGCGCAACAGCAGGTCATCACCACTGGCGCCGGTGCAGTTGCGTCCCCTGCCGGGCTCGCCGTTCCGGGCGCGGTAGCTGCGCTGGAATCGGTAGTCGACCATGGTGTTCAGGCCGCTGTCCGCCTGCAGGAAAACGCTGCCGCCGTCGCCGCCGTCGCCGCCGTCAGGTCCGCCGCGCTCGATATATTTTTCACGACGAAAGCTCAGGCAGCCACCGCCACCGTTGCCCGCGAACACCCTGATGGTTGCTTCATCTACGAACTTCATAATTCGATGCTACTTCGCGCTTGCGCGTCAACAGGGCGGCGCGCGGCAGAAAAAAAAGCCCCGTCGGCTGACGAGGCTTACAGACTGGATGCGGGCAGCGCGCTACGCGCCGATTACCTGTACGAACTTGCGGCGGTTGGGTCCGCGCCTGACAAATTCGACGGTGCCGTCAACGGTGGCAAAGAGCGTGTGGTCTTTGCCGCAGCGGACGTTTTCGCCGGGGTGAAAACGCGTGCCACGCTGGCGTACGAGTATGTTGCCCGCACTGACCGCCTGTCCGCCAAAGCGCTTGACGCCAAGGCGTTTGCTCTCTGAATCGCGGCCGTTGCGGGTGCTACCGCCTGCTTTTTTGTGTGCCATTACCGATACCCTCCTGAAAACCCGATGATCTGGCCGACGCTCACGCCGTTATGCCGGTGATCCTGACTTCCGTGAACCACTGGCGGTGGCCGGTCTCATTGCGGTAGTGCTTGCGCCGGTTGAATTTGACTATCTTCACCTTCTTGTGTCGCCCCTGGGCGACCACCTCTGCAGTCACTCTGCCGCCCTCGAGCAGCGGGCGCCCGATTCTGATGTCACCGTCGCCACCCACCATGAGGACGCGGTCAAACTCGACGGTGTCGCCGGTGGCGGCCTCTAGCTTTTCCAGCTTGAGCAACTCGCCCTCGCTTACGCGGTGCTGCTTGCCACCGCTTTCTATCACTGCGTACATGTCTCTCTCCGTTCAGTTCGCCTTCCCGCAGGTATGCAAAACATTGCCGGGGCAATGGGCAGGGCCAGGCACAAACAGGGTCGGGACTGGGTACAACCCCGAAAAGGCCGCAGAGTTTACTGCAAACAGGGGCATGCGACAACAGCTGAATACCGCATACCGAGGCCGCGGCGGGGCAATCGGCACGCCCCGGGGCGGCCTGTACCGCGCTTGACACCCGCGGGAGCGCACCCTAGCATTCGCGGGCATTTTCACGCCTCACTATCCTGGCCTCCTATGCAAGAAATCCGTGCCGTCGTCGATCGCGAGTTCGACCAGGTCAACGCCCTGATCATCAAGCAACTCGAATCCGATGTCGATATGGTCGAGAACGTCGGTCACTACATCGTCGACGCGGGCGGCAAGCGACTGCGGCCTCTGCTCGCCCTGCTTGCCGCCGCCGCCCTCGGGGATTGCACGCGACGGCATATCTGTTTCGCCGCGGTGATAGAATTCATTCACACCGCGACGCTTCTCCACGATGACGTCGTCGACCTGTCGCAACTGCGTCGCGGACGCCCGACCGCGAACGCCGCCTTCGGCAACGCACCTTCCGTGCTGGTGGGTGACTTTCTCTACACGCGTGCGTTCCAGCTCATGGTGAGTCTGGACGACATGTCGCTGCTGTCGCAGATGGCGGATACCACCAATATGATCGCGGCCGGCGAAGTGTTGCAGCTGGCGCGAGCCGGGGATGCCGAGACCACCGAGGCCCAGTACATGGACGTCATCACCCGCAAGACGGCAGTCCTGTTCGCCGCCGCCTGCCGCGGCGCGGCGCAGCTGCACGCCGACGACAACCCCCACCGCCAGGGTCTGTACGATTTCGGGCTGCATCTCGGTATCGCCTTCCAGTTGATTGATGACGTGCTCGATTACGAGGGCGATCCAGTCGCCATGGGAAAAAACGTGGGCGACGACCTGACTGAAGGCAAGCCCACCCTGCCACTGATTCACGTGATGCGCAGCGGCGAACCAGAGCAGGCAGCACTGGTGAAGTCCGCGATTGCGGAGAAGCGCGCCGACCAGCTGACGGCAATACTCAAGGCCATCGCGGACTGCGGCAGCCTGGACTACACGCGCCGCGCCGCGATGGAGCACCGCGACCGCGCAGTCGCCTGCCTGGCATCTCTGCCGGAAAGCCCCGCTCGCGGCGCCATGCTGACGCTGGCATCCCTCTCGGTTGATCGCAGTCAATGAGCTTTTCCGGCCGCGGGTGATTGCCCGCCAGCGGGGCTCTTTCTATACTCCGACGCTGACTCTCAGCCGTGACCGCCATGACTCTCTTCGACTCGCCACAAGGCCAGGCCCTGACCCAGCGGGCATCACGCCTGCGCCAGCAGCGCATCGCGTCAATGCTCGCGCAGGATTCCGACCGCGCGGCGACATTCAGCTGCGAAGCGGCGGGCCTGCACCTGGACTTCTCACGACATTTACTGGACACCGATGCTCTTGAGCTGCTGTTGGCGCTCGCTCGCCGCGCGGATATTTCTGGCAACATCGAGGCCCTCCTGAATGGACAGGAAGTCAATACCACCGAGGGCCGACCCGCCCTGCATACCCTGCTGCGCGCGAGCGGCGCGGGAGACGGATCACGCGCCGCCGATGTCGCGGCGACCCGCGGGCGCATGCGCGCATGGGTGGAAGCGCTGCGCGAGGAGCGGCATGCAGGATTTAGCGGCCAGCCCATTCGCGATGTCGTGAATCTCGGTATCGGCGGTTCAGACCTCGGACCGCGTCTCGTGAGCGAAGCACTCACGCCGACAGGCGCCGCCGCGCCGCGGGTGCACTATGTCGCCAACATAGACCCGGATGACCTGCAGGGCACTCTGGCAGGTCTGGCGCCCCAGGCCACGCTGTTTATTGTCTGTTCCAAGTCGTTCGGCACGGAAGAAACCCTGCACAATGCCCTGGCGGCGCGACGCTGGCTGCAGGCGGCCGGGGCGCTGAATGAAGATCTCGGCAAGCACTTCCTCGCCGTGACAAGCAACCTCGAGGCCGCTGCGGATTTCGGGATTCCCGGCGACAATTGCCTGCCCCTGTGGGACTGGGTGGGCGGTCGCTATTCTCTGTGGTCGGCGATTGGTCTCAGTACCGCAATCGCCATTGGCTGGGACGCGTTCAGCTCACTGCTGCGCGGCGCCGAGGATATGGATCGGCACTTTCACAGCGCGCAGCCGCAATGCAATCTGCCGCTGCTGATGAGCCTTCTGGAGATATGGTGCTGCCATTTCCTCGGCGCCGGCAATCACGCCGTTCTGCCCTACGCTCATCGCCTGCGCCGGCTCCCTGATTATCTGCAGCAGCTGACCATGGAGAGCAATGGCAAGCGCGTGGCTGTCGACGGCAGTGAACTCCCGCACGACAGCGCGCCGGTTCTCTGGGGCGCCGCCGGCACCATCGGCCAGCACTCGTTCCACCAGCTGCTGCACCAGGGCACCCGCCTGTGCCCGGTGGACTTCATCCTGCCGCTGGCGCCAGCACAGGCTGCGGCGGACGACCGGCATGCGCGGCTCGTCGCCAACTGCCTGGCGCAGAGCCGCGCACTGGTAGTCGGACGCAGCATTGCCGAGGCGGAACACGCCCTGCACCGTCGCGGCTACGGCAGCGAGGCGGCATCACTCGCCCCACACCTGGCCATCCCCGGTAATCGCCCGCACAGCATCCTCTCATTCCCGGCACTGACGCCGCATGCCCTGGGAGCGCTCCTGGCGCTGTATGAACACCGCACTTACTGCAGCAGCCTGCTCTGGGGCATCAACGCCTTTGATCAGTGGGGAGTGGAACTGGGTAAGGAGATCGGCAAGCAGGTCTACGACGCGATGAGCAATGACAGACCCGACGACAGCTCGATCACCCTCGACAGCGCCACGCAGGCGCTGATTCAGCGCTGGCGCGACGCCAACGCCTGACAGTTCTCAGGCAGCGTCGATCAGGGCCAGCAGCTCGGCTGTTTTCTCGGCCATCAGCGAATGCTCGCCGCGACTTTCCACATTGAGACGTACCACCGGTTCGGTGTTGGAGCAGCGCAGGTTGAAGCGCCAGTCGGCAAAGCTCACGCTGAGTCCATCCACATGCTCTACCGTCACGGCGCCCGGCGCATAGCGTTCCTCGATCGCCTGCAGCAGCGCCGGCGGATCATTTACCGTGCGATTGATCTCGCCACTGCAGGGATAGGCGGCCGTGCAGGTGTCGACCATCTGGCTCAGGCTTTCGCCGCGCTCGCTGATCAGACCCGCGACCAGCAGCCAGGGGATCATCCCGCTGTCGCAGTAGGCGAAATCACGGAAATAGTGATGCGCACTCATTTCGCCGCCGTAAATGGCGTTCTCGCGCCGCATGCGCTCCTTCATGAAGGCATGGCCGGTTTTACTTTCAATCGCGCGGCCGCCGCCTGACGCAATAATATCGCGGGTATTCCAGGTCAGGCGGGGATCGTGCACGATGGTTTCCCCGGGGTGCTCGCGGAGAAAGGCCTCAGCGAGCAGGCCGACGAGATAGTAACCCTCGATGAAGTCACCGTTGGCGTCGAAAAAGAAACAGCGATCGAAGTCGCCGTCCCAGGCGATGCCCATATCCGCGCGATGGGCCCGCACCGCGGCCGCCGCGGCGTCGCGGTTCTCCACCAGCAGCGGATTCGGCACGCCATTGGGGAAATGGCCGTCGGGCGCATGATTGAGCTTGACGAACTCGAAAGGCAGGTGCGGCTCCAGCAGATCGATGATGCGGCCGGCGCCGCCGTTGCCCGCATCCGTCACGATGCGCAGCGGCGCCAGCGCCGCCGGCTCGATGTAGCCGAGCAGGTGGTCCACGTAGGCACGGTCGGTATCCAGCGCCTGCAGACCGCCGCGCTGCGCCGCCGACTGAAAACGGTTTTCACGCGCCCGGTCGCGGATATCGAACAAGCCGGTATCGCCGGAAACCGGCCGTGATCCGGCGCGTACGAATTTCATGCCGTTGTAGTCTTTCGGGTTGTGGCTGGCGGTTACCGCGATACCGCCATCCATACCGCTGTGACTGGTGGCGAAGTAAATTTCCTCCGTACCGGAAAGGCCGATATCAAACACATCGGCGCCCTGAGCGCGGAGGCCGTCGCTGAGAGCTCCCTTGATCATCTCGCTGGATAAGCGCACATCCTGCCCGACAACGACGCGCCTGGCGGCGAGCACCTCGGCGAAGGCCCGCCCGATGCGGTAGGCGACGTCTTCGTTAAGCTGGTCAGGGACGCGGCCGCGGACATCGTAGGCCTTGAAGCAGTTCATGTCCTCCACGTCAGCGTGACTCAGGGCTGCTGGTAGACATTTTTGTAGACGTAGTCAGTGGCCTCGACAAAGCCCGGCACACTGCCGCAGTCGAAGCGGCGACCCTTGAACCTGTAGGCCATGACGCAGCCGCGGTTGGCCTGGGTCTGCAGCGCGTCCGTCAACTGTAGCTCACCACCGGCGCCCGGCGGCGTATCGCGGATAATGTCGAAAATATCCGGCGTCAGGATATAGCGACCGATAATCGCCAGGTTGGACGGCGCATCCTCGGGCCTGGGCTTTTCCACCATGCGATCGACGCGGTAGATGCCGTCCTTGAGGGATTCGCCGGCGATGACGCCGTACTTGTGCGTCTGGTCAGGGGGCACCTCCATGATCGCGACTATGGAGCAGCGAAACTGACGGTACAGCTCCACCATCTGGCTGAGCACGCCGGGGCCGTCCGCGTTCAGGCACAGGTCATCCGACAGCAACACGCCGAACGGCTCATTGCCTATCAGGGTCTCGCCGGTCAGGATGGCGTGGCCAAGCCCCTTCATTTCACGCTGGCGGACCATGGTGAAGGTGCCCTGGTCGAGGACACTGCGGATACTGTCGAGATAGGCCTCTTTGCCCGTGCCGGCTATCTGGTGCTCCAGTTCGAAGCTGATATCGAAGTGGTCCGCGATGGCCCGCTTGCCGCGGCCCGTGACCAGGGCGCAGGTGGTCATGCCGGCAGCGATCGCTTCCTCCACACCGTATTGCACGAGTGGCTTGTTCACCACCGGCAACATTTCCTTCGGCATACTCTTGGTGGCCGGCAGAAACCGCGTGCCGTAGCCGGCCACGGGGAACATACACTTGCTGATCATTTATCTCTCCGTCCCAATTGTTCCCGGTGCACCCCACTGCTGTGTCGCAGCCCCGATGGGCCGTGGCAGCGTTCGGTCTGTTCAGCCGCTGCGGCCGTATTTGTCCTCGAAGCGCACGATATCGTCCTCCCCCAGGTAACTCCCCGTCTGCACCTCGATCAGTTCGAGGGGAATCTTGCCCGGATTGGCCAGGCGATGTCGATGACCCAGGGGAATATAGGTGGACTCATCCTCGGCGAGCATGAAGGTTGTGTCTTCGCAGGTCACCTCCGCGGTTCCGCACACCACAATCCAGTGTTCAGCGCGGTGGTGGTGCATCTGCAGCGACAGGGTCCCGCCCGGGTTGACGATAATACGCTTGACCTGAAAACGCTCGGCGGCAACCAGCGACTCATAGCTGCCCCAGGGACGGTAGACCCGCTGGTGCAGCGATGCCTCGCTGCGCCCCGCTTCCCGAAGGCGCGTCACAATGCGCTTGACGTCCTGCACACGATGCCGGTTGGCGACCAGGATGGCATCTGCCGTCTCCACCACTACCAGATCCTCGATGCCGGCGGCGGCGAGCAGCCGCGACTCACTGCGCAGATAGCTGCCCCGGCAGTCCTCGGCAATGACATCGCCCTGCAGGACGTTGTCCGCCGCGTCGCGCGCCGATACTTCCCACAGGGTGGACCACGCCCCGACGTCACTCCAGCCGCAGTCGAGCGGGACCACCGCGCCGCGGTCGGTATGTTCCATCACCGCGTAGTCGATGCTGTCACTGTCAGACAGGGCAAACTCACTGCCGTCCGGACGCACGAAGTCCAGATCGCAAACGGCTGTCTCCATCGCCGCCCGGCAGTGACGCGCCATGGACGGCGCATACCTGTCCAGCTCATCCAGGTAAGTCGCGCCGCGCAGCAGGAACATGCCCGAGTTCCACAGGTATTCGCCGCTCTGCAGGTAGGCGTGCGCCGTATCCGCGTCCGGCTTTTCCTCGAAGGCCCGCAGCGTGAATGCCGACTCGCCGAGCGCTTCGCCTCGCTTTATGTAGCCATAGCCCGTTTCGGGCGAGGATGGCACCACCCCGAAAGTCACCAGTTGACCGCTCTCTGCCAGGGGCATGGCTGCCGACACGGCATTCGTGAACGCCTCGGCATCATTGATAATGTGGTCCGCAGGCAGAATCAGAAGCACACAATCCGGATCCGAGTGCAGCGCCTGCAGCGCGGCGAGTGCCACCGCCGGCGCTGTGTTGCGTCCCTCGGGTTCGAGCAGAATAGCGCCCGCCTGCACGCGCAGCTGACGCAGCTGCTCGGCCACCATGAAACGATGCTCTTCATTGCAGACGACCAGAGGCGCCGATGCCGGCAGCGCAGCGGTGCGTGCCAGCGTGTCCTGGAGCATGGACAGCTCACTGGCAAGGGGGAGAAACTGCTTCGGGTGCGCCTCGCGCGATACCGGCCACAGGCGAGTACCGACGCCACCTGATAAGAGAACTGGAACTAACATACTGTGTTTACCTGGCTTCCCTGCATTAGGCCGAAAGAACGCGCACTCTGCGCTTGACTGCGACCTTACCATAGTACCCGAGCTGGCGAGGACGCCGCCAGCGGGGTTCGTGGCGCCGTGTGTCTGGACTTGTCGGGCGCAGTCATTAAACTACCACCGCAGCCGGAAATCCTGCCAAATCCATCCACCGGCGCAAGTCCAACAGCAGATTCCTGCCGCCATTCTTCAAAATCATCAGACGGAAATAACATGACCGGAAAAAGCAGTTATGCCAAGGACGAGCTGGTAAAATGCGGTATGGGTCACCTTTTTGGTCCGGGTAACGCACAGCTCCCGGTCGACAACATGCTCATGCTCGATCGCATCACCCACGTGACCGCGGACGGCGGCAGTCACGGCAAAGGGGAGATTATCGCGGAACTGGATATCTCGCCGGATCTGTGGTTTTTCCAGTGTCATTTCCCCGGGGATCCCGTCATGCCGGGCTGTCTGGGCCTGGACGCGATGTGGCAGCTGCTGGGATTCTACCTCGGCTGGCGCGGCAACCCCGGGCGCGGGCGCGCGCTCGGATCGGGCGAGGTCAAGTTCAGCGGACAGGTACTTCCGGACGCGCGGCTGGTGACCTACCGCATAGACTTGAAGCGCGTGGTCGAGCGCAAGCTGGTCATGGGCATTGCAGATGGTACGCTGTCAGTCGACGGCAGGGACATCTACCAGGCCAATGACTTGCGCGTGGGCCTGTTCACGACAACGGAGTCATTCTGAAGCATGAGCAGACGAGTCGTTATCACCGGACTGGGCATCGTGTCATGTCTTGGCAACGATGCAGACAGCGTCGCCGATGCCCTCTTCCACGGTCGCTCGGGGATTGCACTGCGCCAGGAACAGATCGACATGGGCATGCGCTCGCACATCGCCGGCGCGCCGGCGATCGATCCCGCCGAGCACATTGAGCGCAAGCAGCTGCGCTTCATGGCGGACGCTGCTGCCTATGCCTACATTGCCATGCAGCAGGCGATTGCCGATGCCGGCCTGGAACAGCAGGATATCTCCAACCCCCGGACCGGCATTATCGCGGGCTCGGGGGGCGCGTCTTCGGCCAGTCAGACCGAGGCGGCGGACATTCTGCGCGAGCGGGGCCTGCGACGGGTTGGCCCCTACCGCGTGACCCAGACCATGGGCAGCACGGTATCGGCCTGCCTGGCAACGCCCTTTAAGATCAAGGGCGTCAACTTCTCGATCTCCTCCGCGTGCTCCACCAGCGCCCATTGCATCGGTGCCGCCATGGAGCAGATACAGCTTGGCAAACAGGACCGTGTGTTCGCCGGTGGTGGAGAAGAGCTGCACTGGACGCTGAGCAGCCTGTTCGACGCCATGGGTGCACTGTCGACACGCTACAACGAGATACCGGAGCGCGCCTCGCGCGCCTATGACGCCAATCGCGACGGCTTCGTGATTGCAGGCGGTGGCGGCATGCTGGTGCTGGAGGCACTCGAAACCGCTCGCGCCCGTGGCGCGAAGATCTACGCGGAGCTCGTTGGATACGGTGCCACGTCCGACGGTTACGACATGGTCTCGCCGTCGGGCGAGGGAGCGGTTCGCTGCATGCAGCAGGCCTTGGCAACCGTGGACGGGCCGGTCGACTATATCAATGCCCATGGGACAAGCACGCCCGCAGGTGATATACAGGAACTCAAGGCGGTGAAGACAACCTTTGCCGACGGCGACGAGAGTATCCCGGTTATCGGCTCCACCAAGTCATTGACCGGCCACTCGCTGGGGGCGGCCGGGGTGCAGGAGGCCATTTACAGCCTGCTCATGCAGCAGCGTGACTTTATCGCCGCGTCTGCAAATATCGCGGAACTCGACCCGGAAGCCGTCGGCATGCCGATAGCAAAAGAGCGGCACGACAACACCCGCCTGCAGCAGGTCATGTCCAACAGCTTCGGTTTCGGGGGAACCAATGCCTCGCTGGTGTTTTCGCGCTGGCCGGGCGAATGAGTCCCTTATCGCGTCGCGACACTCAGGGAATCAGGGCGTCGAGCAGGATGACGTCGACAGGGTTCCCGTGCTCGATACGCGTCCCTGCGGGCACCACCGCAAAGGCCTGAGCCCGCGCCGTCGCACTCAAGGCACCCGAACTCTGGTTGCCCGCCAGTACTGCCTCCAGCCCGGCATCCGTCTGGACCAGCATTACCCGCAGATATTCCTCGCGTGAACCCGCTACCTCGAGGTCAAAGCCGGCACGCACTGCAAGACGCGGCAGTGCGGGCTCGAGGTTGCCCTGGCATGCGAGCAGGAACGGACGCGCCAGCACGGCAAAGGTCACGAAGACCGAGCTGGGATTACCGGGGAGCCCGATGAACGGCACTTCGCCGACGCGGCCGAACGCGAGCGGTTTTCCCGGCTTCAGCGCGATACGCCACAGCGACAGGGAGCCCAGGCGCTCGACCTGCTCCCGGACATGGTCGGCATCGCCGACGGAAACACCTCCCGTACTGAGGATGACGTCCGCCGCGTCGGCGGCATCTGCCAGCGCGCGGCGGACCGACTCGCGGTCATCTGCAACCGTCGTCTCCAGGCCAACCTGCATGCCGCAGCGATGTACAAGCGCCGACAGCATGGGTCCGTTGCTGTTGTAGATCTCGCCCGGCGCAAGCAGACCGCTGCCCGCCTCGCGCAGTTCGTCGCCGGTCACCAGCACCGCGACACGCAGTGGTCGGTAGACGTCCACCTCTGCCACACCGACCGACGCCAGCAACCCCAGGTCCTGGGGGCGCACGCGGCGTCCCCGCTGCACCGCGATGCTCCCCGCCGCGATGTCTTCTCCGCGCCGACGCACGTGCCTGCCCGCGGCGACCGCGCCCTCCTCGACAGTCACCCCGTTCGCTGCCTCTGTGCAGGCCTCCTGTGCCGCCACACAGTCGGCTCCCTCCGGCAAGGGAGCACCGGTGAATATGCGTGCAGCCGTGCCGGCTGGCAGTGGCTGCGGATCGCCACCGGCGAATACGCGCTGGCTCACCGGCAGGGAGCTGCCATCCACCGCATCGGCAGCGCGCAGCGCATAGCCGTCCATGGCACTGTTGTCGAAGGCGGGAACAGCCTGCAAGGCGGGCACATCGGCGGACAACGTGGCACCCAGGGAGTCGGCAACAGGCAGGCGCCGGCTGGACGGCGGCAAGGTTGCCGCCGCCAGCATATGCTGCAGCGCCTCGCGTGGAGACAGCATATTCAGCCCCCGACGTCAGCCCTTAAGAGGCCGACAAAATTGCAGGGGCGATGACGGGCGTCCAGCTGATCGCGAAGTATTCCGCCCCAGGCGGTGCGACAGGCGCCCGTAGACCCCGGCATGCAGAAAACCAGCGTGGCATTGGCGAGGCCGGCGAGCGCACGTGACTGCACTGTCGATGTGCCGATTTCGGCAAGTGACAGGGCTCGAAACACTTCGCCAAAACCGACAATCGCCTTATCGAACAGCGGCTCCACCGCCTCTGGCGTGGAATCTCTACCGGCGAAACCCGTGCCACCCGTTACCAGGACAATGTCGATTCCCGGATCGGCGATCCAGCTCGACAGCACCGCGCGAATCCTGTAGATGTTATCCGTCACGATATCCCGGGTCGCGACCTGATGCCCTTCGGCAGCCGCCGCGTTCGCCAGGAAATCTCCGGAACTGTCATCGGCGGCCCCCCGGGTGTCTGATACGGTCAGTACGGCCACGTTCAGGGCAACAAATTCCACCGCTTCTGAAGACATAGTCTGACTTCCATTTTCCACTTGCCTACTCCGCCAGGTATTGCCTGACCGTATTGCCGATAAAGCCCCGCCACGCCACCTGCTTGATGGCAAACGTATCGCGGATATCGCGGCAATCGAGGGACCAGCTCCGCGCCACCCGTTCGGGATCGTGCTCGGGCCGGGCGATGGCATCGTCGGCAACGTGAACAAACTGGGATGCTGCCGCGAGCACTGCCTCGGCGAATCCATAGGCCGTCGTGCGATCGGGACTATTATAGTGAAAAGTCCCGCGGGCCTCGGCGCCGGCATCGATCTGGTCCAGCAGCCCGGAAATAACGCGCGCCGCATCACCTGCCTCCACCGGGCAGAGCTGATCGAGGTCATCCACAACGAGAGGATCCGGCGTGGACAGCGACGCCAGCACATCCGTGAGGAGATTCCGGTCGAAAGCCGCAAACAGTGGACCGAATCGCAACACCAGGTGATCGTCACTGATCCCGCGGACATGCCGTTCGGCTTCAATCAGTACTTTACCCAGCGCATCGTCGGCATCCGGGACTTCTTTCTCACGATAGGAATGACCCAGTGAGCCTGAAAAAACCCTGGGATCCGACAGGTAGCAGTAGGGAATTGCACTGCGGCTGCACACTTTGGCCAGCCAGTGCGTGCGCTGCACATCAATCGGCTGTATGGATTCTCCAGAGGCCATCAGCTGGGGAATGCGCAGGTCGACGATTATCCCGGCGTCGGCGCGACGTGCAGTCTTTTTGGCCTGACGCTCGCTTTTCCAGCGACTGGCGCTCTGGGTGACCGTCGATACGCTATGTCGGCCCCAGCGCGCCAGCGTGGACTGCAGCGCGATTCCAACCGGGCTATCTGCCGCAATCAGCAGTACGTGCACTGGCGACCGTCAGCAGGCGTGCGGAAAACACAGGCCACCTGCTAGAACGGTATATCGTCGTCGAATTCAAAATCCTGGGGCGGCGGCTCGCTGGATTGCTCCGGTGACGACGGCTTGCCGACGGGGGCTGCTGGCCTCTGCTGCCCGGCGTTCTGATCGTAGCGATCTGCGCCACCCATTTGCTGACCGCCAGCCTGGCCACCGCGACTGTCGAGCATCTGCATCTCGTTGGCGATTACCTCGGTACTGTAGCGATCCTGACCCGACTGGTCCTGCCATTTGCGTGTGCGCAGGCTGCCTTCGATGTAGACTTTAGAACCCTTGCGCAGGTATTCACCGGCGATCTCGGCCAGCCTGTTGAAAAAAGCGATGCGGTGCCATTCAGTGCGCTCCTGCTGCTGTCCCGTCTGCTTGTCTTTCCAGGTCTCCGACGTGGCAACGCTGATATTGGTGACTGCGCCACCCGACGGCATGTAGCGAGTCTCCGGGTCGGCGCCGAGATTTCCCACCAGAATAACCTTGTTGACACCACGTGATGCCATGATCTGCCCCCCGGAAATTACTGTTGTGTGACCGGGGACTATAGCAATCCCGACGTACTATTGCGACAGCCAAAAACGCTCAGGAGACACCTGCCGAGCTCGCTGCAGTCACCGTGGACGCCGGTACGACGCCGAGACTGCTGCGCATCCAGAACAGGCCCGGCACCAGGCACAGAAGAAACAGCCCGGTAACCCCCGTGTACTGCAGCGCGAGGCCGCCCAGGGCGCCGCCCGTGAAGGCGCCGATGAACTGGCAGGTCGAATAGACACCCAGGGCCGTGCCTTTACCGCCGGCGAATACTGCTTTGCTTACCAGCGAGGGAAGCGTTGCCTCCAGGTAGTTCACGGCGACGAAGTACAGCCAGAGAGAAACACACAGAACCCATGGCACGGCGAACAGCGTCGTCCCGGCAATCGATACCAGCAGCATGCCTACGGAGCCGACCAGCACGGATCGGATTCTGCCGTGGCGCTCGGCTAGACGTAACAGCGGCAGCATGCCGATCAGGGACGCCACGAGCACCGGCAGGTAGATTTTCCAGTGCGCCTCCCGCGGCAGGGACAGCGTATCCATAAGGGCAAACGGGATTACCAGGAAGCTCGCCGTGAGAATGAAGTGCAGGCTGAAAACACCGAAATTGAGACGGCGCAGTGCGGGCTCGGCCAGTACATTGCGAATCATGCCGGGGCGGGTACCAACCTCCGCGTGCTCGCGACTTTCCACGCCACGCGGCACACCCAGGTAGACCACGGCGATGCCGCTTACGGCGAGCACGGCAGTCAGCAGAAATACGCTGGACAAACCCCCGAACCCGGCCACCACGGGCCCCAGCACCATCGACACGGCAAACGACAGACCGATACTGGCACCTACTATTGCCATGGCCTTGGTGCGCTGCTCCGCGTCTGTCACATCCGCCACCAGCGCCATGACAGTACCGGCAATGGCGCCGGCCCCCTGCAACAGCCGGCCGAGGACAATGCCGGGAACGGTCTCCGCGAGACCGGCGACCAGGCTGCCCGCCGCGAACAACAACAGCCCGCCAAGAATCACCGGCGTCCGGCCGATGCGGTCCGAAAGCCAGCCGAGGGGAATCTGCAGCAATGCCTGACTGAAGCCATAGGCCCCGAGAGCGAGTCCGATCATCAGCGGGGTACCACCCGGCATGTCGGCCGCGTATAGCGCCAGCAGTGGCAGGACCATGAACAGGCCAAGCATGCGAAAGCTGTACAAAAGGGCGAGAGCGCCGACAGCACGCCGCTCCACCGATGTCATTGGATTTTTAGTCAGCACACAGATATCTCCCAGAACATACCCGATAGTACCAGCTTCACACAGCTGCGACACCCGCGGCCAGCGGCGCCGGTGATGTGGCGGCCGGGACGGTTTTGCCGGGCGCGACATGCGCCTATACTGGGCGATTTCCCGCCACTATTGTAGATACGAAATGGACACGATTCAGGTTCGCGGTGCGCGCACCCACAATCTAAAGAATATTGATCTGGACATCCCCCGCGACAAACTGATTGTTATCACGGGATTATCCGGCTCGGGTAAATCGTCGCTGGCATTTGATACCCTGTATGCCGAGGGTCAACGCCGCTACGTAGAGTCACTCTCGACCTACGCCCGGCAATTCCTGTCCATGATGGAAAAGCCTGACATGGATCACATAGAGGGTCTGTCACCGGCTATTTCCATCGAGCAGAAATCCACCTCGCACAACCCGCGATCCACCGTGGGTACGATCACGGAAATCTACGATTATCTGCGTTTGCTGTTCGCGCGAATCGGCGAGCCACGCTGCCCGGAGCACGACATCGCGCTGCGGGCCCAGACCGTCAGCCAGATGGTCGACAGCGTCCTGGCCATGCCGGAGGGCAGTAAGCTCATGCTGCTGGCCCCGGTCGTGCGCGGGCGCAAGGGAGAACACCAGCAGGTCTTCGAGCAACTGCGCGCCGCGGGTTTCGTGCGGGCACGCATCAACGGCCGCATCTGCGATCTCGACGATCTGCCGGATCTGGACAAGAAAAAGAAGCACACGATCGATGTCGTGGTCGACCGCTTCAAGGTCCGGGAAGACCTCGGCCTGCGCCTGGCCGAATCCTTCGAGACCGCCCTGCAGTTGACCGACGGCCTCGCCGCAGTCAGCGACATGGACGAAAAAGAAGCCGACATTGTATTTTCCGCGCGCTTCGCCTGCCCCGAATGCGGCCACAGTATCGACGAGCTGGAACCCCGCCTGTTTTCGTTCAACAATCCCGCCGGTGCCTGCCCCAGCTGTGATGGTCTGGGCGTCAAGCAATATTTCGACCCGGCGCGAGTCATCCTGCACCCCGAGGCCAGCCTGGCCGAGGGGGCCATCCGCGGCTGGGACCGGCGCAACGTCTACTACTTTCACATGCTGACGTCCCTCGCCGAGCACTACGGCTTCGACATCGACACGCCGTTCGAGAGGCTCAGTCAGCGACACCGCAACATCATTCTGCATGGCAGCAGCGGCGAGGAGATATCCTTCGCTTACATCAACGACCGCGGCAGCGTATTCCAGCGACGGCATCCATTCGAAGGTATTCTGCCCAACATGGAGCGCCGCTACCGCGATACCGAATCGCAATCCGTGCGCGAGGATCTCGCCCGCTTTCTTACCACCGCCCCCTGCCCGGACTGCGGTGGCACCCGGCTGTGTCGCGATGCCCGCCACGTCTTCGTGGATGAGCGCACGCTGCCGGATATTACCGCAATGCCGGTCGGCGAGTCGGAGGACTACTTCAACAAACTGCAGCTTAGCGGCAGGCAGGGTGCAATTGCAGAAAAGATACTCAAGGAAATCCGCGCCCGCTACCGCTTCCTGGTCGATGTCGGCCTCAACTACCTGACGCTGGATCGCAGTGCCGAGACCCTGTCCGGCGGCGAGGCCCAGCGTATCCGCCTGGCCTCCCAGATCGGTGCCGGGCTGGTCGGCGTCATGTATATTCTCGACGAGCCCTCAATCGGGCTGCACCAGCGGGACAATGAGCGCCTGCTGGGTACGCTGAACCGCCTGCGCGACCTCGGCAACACGGTGATGGTGGTCGAACACGACGAGGATGCCATACGCAGCGCGGACCATATCATCGATATCGGTCCGGGCGCCGGCGTACACGGCGGTCAGATCGTCGCGCAGGGCGGGCTCGCCGACATCATCGGTAATAGCGCCTCGCTCACCGGCGCCTATCTGTCGGGGGAGCGCCGGATCGAGCTACCGGCGCAACGGCATGCCGCGCAGAAGAATCGCCGTATCCACCTGCACGGGGCGACGGGCAACAATCTACAGAACGTAACGCTTGACCTTCCGGTGGGATTGCTGAGCTGCATTACCGGTGTGTCGGGCTCGGGAAAGTCGACCCTGATCAACGGGACGCTCTACCCGCTTGCGGCCACCGAGCTGAACGGGGCCACGACGCTGCAGGCGGCCAGCCACCAGGGTATTACAGGGCTGGAACACATAGACAAATGCATCGATATCGACCAGAGCCCTATCGGCAGGACGCCACGCTCGAACCCCGCCACCTATACCGGCATTTTCACGCCAATACGCGAGCTGTTTGCCGCTACCCAGGAGGCGCGATCGCGAGGCTATAAACCCGGACGCTTCAGTTTCAACGTCAAGGGCGGACGTTGCGAAGCCTGTCAGGGTGACGGCGTCACCCGCGTTGAAATGCATTTCCTGCCGGACATCCACGTGCCGTGCGACGTGTGCAGCGGCAAACGCTACAACCGCGAAACGCTCGACATCCGCTACAAGGGCAGGAATATCCACGAGGTTCTGGAGATGACCGTTGAGGACGCGCTGGACTTCTTTGAACCCGTGCCGTCGATTGCCCGCAAACTGCAGACGCTGATGGATGTCGGCCTGTCCTACATCCGTCTCGGTCAGGCCGCGACCACACTCTCGGGCGGAGAAGCCCAGCGGGTAAAACTGTCGCGGGAGCTGTCCAGGCGCGATACCGGCAGCACTCTGTACATTCTCGACGAGCCGACCACCGGTCTGCACTTTGAAGATATCCGGCAATTGCTG
Organism: uncultured Alteromonadaceae bacterium; assembly: GCA_964346555.1. Classification (GTDB taxonomy): domain Bacteria; phylum Pseudomonadota; class Gammaproteobacteria; order Pseudomonadales; family Halieaceae; genus Chromatocurvus. Next base: position 32,912 of record CAYFVJ010000003.1, read on the forward strand.
GCGGTGCTGCACAAGTTGCGCGATCACGGCAATACCGTCGTAATCATCGAACACAACCTGGACGTTATCAAAACGGCTGACTGGATTGTCGATCTCGGGCCCGAGGGCGGTAGCGGGGGAGGCTACATTGTCGCGACGGGCACCCCGGAGGAAATCGCAGCCAACACCGATTCACACACGGGTCGCTTCCTCCAGCCGCTGCTGGAACGCCACGCGGGAGATACGAAGAAAGCCAGGGGCAGGAAAAAGGCGCGCACATCCACAAAGGCATCAGCCGGGCGCAAAAAAGTCGCATGACTGTCGCTGCGCAGCTGATAGCAGCGCAACAGCAACACAGCACACCGCAGGAATTTCTAACCCACAAAAAAGCCGGACTCAGTATCCGGCTTTGTGTAAAAGGCAGGACACGGGCGTCTTGCCCGCATCGACTGACCATCAATCTTCGTCTTCGTCAAAGCGCTCCGGCTGCGGACGATCGACCAGTTCAACGTAGGCCATGGGGGCCTTGTCACCCGTACGATACCCGCACTTGAGTACGCGGATGTAGCCGCCCGGGCGAGCCTGGTAGCGCGGACCGAGCTCACTGAAGAGTTTGCCGACTGTCGCTTTGTTGCGCAGACGATGAAAAGCAAGACGACGGTTGGCAACGCTGTCCTGCTTTGCAAGGGTGATCAAGGGCTCCGCATAACCGCGAAGCTCCTTCGCCTTGGGCAGCGTTGTCTTGATCAGCTCGTGCTCGACGAGCGAGGCCGTCATATTGCGAAACATAGCCTTGCGGTGCGAGCTGTCGCGATTTAACTGACGTCCACTGTGACGATGACGCATCTTACTATTCCTTTACTCTGTGCTTTCTCTCAGCACGGCCGTTCTTGTGCGGGCGCTCAGGCGCTCAGAACCCGCTCGTCGTTTTTGAGGTTAGCCGGCGGCCAGCTGTCCAGCCGCATACCCAGAGACAGCCCGCGCGACGCCAGCACATCCTTGATCTCTGTCAGCGACTTCTTGCCAAGGTTGGGGGTTTTCAGCAGCTCCACTTCGGTGCGCTGCACCAGGTCGCCTATGTAGTAGATGTTCTCCGCCTTGAGACAATTCGCTGAACGAACCGTCAACTCCAGGTCGTCTACCGGGCGCAGCAGAACCGGATCCACCTCGTCGGTGGAGTCGGAGGATTCGGAATGCGACTCACCTTCCAGGTCGACGAACACCGAGAGCTGTTGCTGCAGAATGGTTGCGGCGCGGCGAATGGCCTCTTCAGGGTCAACCGTGCCATTGGTCTCAAGATCCAGCACCAGTTTGTCGAGGTCTGTACGCTGCTCGACCCTTGCCGCCTCTACAACATAGGCAACACGGTGCACAGGCGAAAACGTCGCATCGAGCTGCAGGCGGCCGATGGATCGGGTCTCCTCTTCGGGATTCTCCCGGGAATCCGCCGGGGAATAGCCTCGCCCGCGGACAGCGGTCAGCTTCATATTCACCGAATTTTCGCCGTTGATATGACAGATGACATGATCGGGATTGCGAATCTCGACATCGTGGTCTGTCTGGATATCGCGCGCCGTTATTGTTCCCGGGCCCTTCTTGCTCAGGCTCAACTCGACTTCGTCTTTGCCGGACAGGACGATGGCGACGTCCTTGAGGTTTAGCAGGATCTCGATGACGTCTTCCTGAACGCCCTCCATGGCACTGTACTCGTGCAGCACACCGTCGATCTCCACCTCGGTGATCGCACAACCCGGCATTGACGAGAGTAGGATCCTGCGCAGCGCGTTACCCAGCGTATGCCCGAAGCCACGCTCCAGAGGCTCCAGCATCACCTGCGCGCGGGTGCCACTTTTCTCTTCAACTTTAATGACACGGGGTGTCAATAACTCATTCACTGCACTCTGCATTGGGGCACCTGTAGCTGGTTGGAAGACTGACCGGCGTTTCGCTTACTTGGAGTAAAGTTCGACAATCAGATTCTCATTGATCTCGGACGAAAGCTCCTGACGCTCCGGCGCTGCCTTGAATGTTCCCTCGAGCTTCTCGACACTGACTTCCATCCACTCGGGTTCGCCGCGTTGGCCGGCCAGCGCCAGTGCCGACTGCACGCGCAACTGCTTCTTGGCCTTCTCCCGCACAGAGATAACATCACCGGGCTGGACCTGATAAGACGGAATGTTCACCGCCTTGCCGTTGACAAGAATTGCCTTGTGAGCCACCAGCTGTCGGGATTCTGCGCGCGTGGAACCGAACCCCATGCGGTAGACCACATTGTCCAGTCGGCTCTCAAGCAGCTGCAGCAGGTTCTCGCCGGTTGCGCCCTTGAGTCGAGCCGCCTCCTTGTAATAGCTGTGAAACTGCTTTTCCAGCAAGCCGTACATGCGGCGGACTTTCTGTTTCTCCCGCAACTGAACGCCGTAGTCGGAGAGGCGACCACGACGGGCGCCGTGTTGTCCCGGAACAGACTCCGGCTTACACTTGGAATCCAGTGCGCGCACGCCACTCTTCAGAAACAGGTCTGTTCCTTCGCGTCGTGACAGCTTGCATGTGGGGCCAGTATATCGAGCCATAATCAATAATCCTGTTTACTTTAGACGCGACGCTTCTTGGGAGGTCGGCAACCGTTGTGGGGTATCGGCGTCACATCGGTAATGTTGCTGATCTTATAACCGCAGGCGTTCAGAGCGCGTACAGCAGACTCGCGCCCCGGACCGGGCCCCTTGACCTGCACGTCAAGATTCTGCAGACCATAGTCCCTGGCCGCTTCTCCGGCCCGCTCCGCCGCAACCTGTGCAGCAAAAGGCGTGCTCTTGCGCGAACCGCGGAAGCCCGAGCCGCCGGCAGTAGCCCAGCTCAAGGTGTTGCCCTGGCGATCAGTTATCGTCACGATCGTGTTGTTGAAGGATGCGTGCACATGCGCTATCCCGTCAGCAATAGTGCGTGAAATCTTCTTGCGAGTGCTCTTGGCACCTGGCTTGGCCATAATATTCTCTTTCCTGTCAATATCGACGCTGCATAAACGATGCAGCTACACTCATTCCGGAAATGCGCTCAATATCCCCAGGACACTCAGCGGCGTATCGGCTTTCGCGGACCCTTACGCGTGCGCGCATTGGTCTTTGTGCGCTGCCCGCGCAGCGGCAGACTGCGCCGGTGTCGCAGACCGCGGTTGCAGCCAAGATCCATGAGACGCTTGATGTTCATGGACAGCTCCCGGCGCAGATCCCCCTCGACCGTCATCTCACCAATGCTCGAGCGCAGTGTATCCAGCTCGGCGTCGGTCAGCTGATTCATCTTGGTGGTTTCTGCAATGCCGCAGGCGCTGCAGATACGTCGAGCCTGGGCGCGACCGACACCATATATATAGGTCAATGAGATAACAGTATGCTTGTTATCCGGAACATTGACACCGGCAATACGAGCCATGCAATTTTCTCCAATCGTGTAGCGCTACGCTACGCAGCTTGCCGCGGTCCGGCAGACAGTGACCGTCGCAAAGGGCGCGAGAGCTTAGCGATTTACTCCATAAAAATCAATCATGTTGATAAAGAATCTAACCCTGGCGCTGCTTGTGGCGGGGATCAGTCGCACAAATCACGCGAACGACCCCGGCCCGACGCACCACCTTGCAGTTTCTGCAGATTTTCTTTACCGATGCACGAACTTTCATTGCTTTTTCTCCCAAACGCCGAACACTAGCGTGCGCGCCCGGCTCCACCATAAGTCTTGAGGTTTGCTTTCTTCATTACCGAATCGTACTGGTGCGACATCATGTGACTCTGCACCTGGGCCATGAAATCCATCACCACCACGACGACAATCAGCAGCGAGGTGCCGCCGAGGTAAAAGGGGACGTTCCAGGTCACGACCAGGAACTGGGGTAACAGACAGACCAGCGCAATGTATGCCGAGCCGAAGACCGTCAGGCGTGTCAATACGCCGTCAATATAGTTTGCCGTCTGCTGGCCCGGACGGATCCCCGGGACAAAGGCGCCAGAGCGTTTCAGATTGTCGGCGACTTCCTGGGGGTTGAACATCAACGCTGTATAAAAGAAGCAGAAAAACACGATGAAAATCGTGAACAACAGGATATTCAGGGGCTGTCCCGGCCCGATCATCACCGCCAGGTCCTGCAGCCAGTCTGCCTGACCGGAACTGCCGAACCACTGCGCTATCGAAGCCGGGAACAGCAGTATGCTGCTGGCAAAAATCGCCGGTATCACACCCGCCATATTCACCTTGAGGGGCAAATGACTGCTCTGGGCCTGGTACATCTTGCGGCCCTGTTGACGCTTGGCATAGTTGACCGTAATGCGACGCTGACCGCGCTCGATAAAGACAATCATGTAGATTACCGCGATAGCCAGCGCGAGGACCGAGAGCAGCACAAGAATGTTTATCTCACCCTGTCGTGCCTGCTCCAGCGACTGACCGATCGCCGACGGCAGCCCGGCGACGATGCCCGCGAAGATCAGCAGGGAAATCCCGTTGCCGACACCCTTCTCGGTAATCTGCTCGCCCAGCCACATCATGAAGACGGCGCCTGTGACCAGAGAAGTAATCGCAATAACAAAAAACACGATCCCGGTCTCGTAGGACATGCCCTGATTGGCCATACCGACCGTCATCCCGGTGGCCTGGATCAACGCAAGAACCACCGTGAGATAGCGCGTGTACTGGCTTATCTTGCGTCGACCGGACTCGCCTTCCTTTTTCAGCTGCTCGAGCTGGGGCGTTACAGCGGACATCAGCTGCATGATGATGGACGCGGAGATATACGGCATTATGCCCAGTGCCAATATGCTCATACGCTCCAGCGCGCCACCGGAAAACATGTTTGCAAGACCGAGAATCGTGCCCTGGTTCTGGTTGAACAGGGCAGCCAGCTGATTCGGATCAATACCGGGTACCGGAATGTGCGTGCCTATCCGATAGACGATAAGCGCGAGCAGGACGAAACGCAGGCGAGCAAACAGCTCTCCCAGTCCGGCCTTCTTCTTGCCAGGTTGCTCGGCCATTTACTCTTCGACCTTACCGCCCGCCTGCTCGATCGCCTCGCGGGCACCCTTGCTTACCTTTATGCCGCGGGTTGTGACCGCGCGGCCGATGTCGCCGGACAGGAAAACGCGCACACGCTGCACGTCGTTGCGTAAAAGATTCGCATCCTTGAGTGCCTGCAGATCGATCACCTCGGACGGCACACTCGCCAGTTCAGCCAGGCGCAATTGCGCTGTCGAGCGCGAGATACGCGACGCGAAGCCGTATTTCGGCAACCGCTTCTGCAGCGGCATCTGGCCGCCTTCGAATCCCGGGCTGACCATGCCACCAGAGCGTGCTTTCTGGCCCTTGTGGCCCCGACCCGCCGTCTTGCCCAGACCACTGCCAATGCCGCGACCGACGCGCTTGGCATCTTTTTTCGCACCTGGCGCGGGGGACAGCGTGTTAAGTCGCATTGTTTCCGTCATGACTTACTCCTCTACCCTGACCAGGTAGTTGATTTTGTTGATCATGCCGCGCACGGAAGGCGTGTCCTCCACCTCTACGGTGTGCCCGATGCGCCGCAGACCGAGCCCACTGACGCAGGCTCTGTGATTTCTCAGGCGACCGTGAAAACTTTTCAACAGCGTCACCTTGATGGTTGCTTTAGCCATGACTCGCCAACTCGCTCTTAATTCAGGATTTCTTCAACCGACTTGCCGCGCTTGGCCGCTACCGAATCGGGCGATGCCATATCCCGCAGGCCATTGTAAGTAGCGCGGACCACGTTCACCGGGTTGGTTGACCCGTAACACTTGGCCAGCACGTTGTGAACTCCCGCCAGTTCCAGCACTGCCCGCATGGCGCCACCGGCAATGATGCCGGTACCGTCAGAGGCCGGCTGCATATAGACGTTCGACGCCCCGTGACGCGCTTTAACCGCGTACTGAATCGTATCGCCGTTCAGCTCCACCTTGATCATATTGCGGCGCGCCGCCTCCATGGCCTTCTGTATCGCAACCGGCACTTCGCGAGCTTTGCCGCGGCCGAAACCGACTTTGCCATTGCCGTCACCGACGACGGTAAGGGCTGTGAAGCCGAAGATCCGGCCGCCCTTTACAACTTTTGCAACGCGGTTGACCTGCACCAGCTTTTCCTGGAGGTCACCGTCCTGCTTCGACTGATCGTTAAATGCCATATCGCTTCCCTAGAAATCCAGTCCACCTTCACGTGCAGCATTGGCCAGTGCCGCTACGCGGCCGTGATACTGGTATCCGCTGCGATCGAACGCTACTTTTTCAATGCCCGCCTGTTTTGTGCGCTCCGCAACCAGCTTGCCGACCGCTGCCGCGGCGTCGATGTTACCCGTCGTTCCGCCACGCAGTGCGCTGTCCAGCGTGGACGCGCTGGCAATCACCCTGTCCCCCGCAGGTGTGAACACCTGGGCATAGATGTGACGCGGCGTGCGATGCACGCTGAGGCGGTTGACACCCTGTGTGCGCAGTTTTGCGCGAGCTCGCCGCGCGCGGCGCAAACGTGACTCGTTTTTGCTACTCATCTCGATACCTACTTCTTCTTGGCTTCTTTGCGCCGCACGTTCTCGTCAGCGTAGCGAATACCTTTGCCCTTGTATGGCTCTGGCGGACGGAAGCTGCGCAGTTTGGCTGCCGCCTCCCCGACAACCTGCTTGTCTATTCCGCTCAAGACGACCTCTGTCTGGGAGGGCGTTTCGGCTGTTACCCCGTCGGGCAGATCGTAATCCACCGGATGGGACAGCCCGACGGTCAGGTTGACGCTGCTGCCCGACGCCTTTGCCCGGTAGCCAACGCCATTCAACACCAGTCTGCGCTGCCAGCCTTCGCTGACGCCTTTCACCATGTTGTTGAACAGTGCACGGGTTGTACCGGCCATCGCCTTGACCTTCTCGTTGTCATAGGCGAACGTTACGATCCCGTCTTCCTGGTTGACGCTGATACCGTCACTCAACGCCATACTCAGCACCCCTCTGGTGCCTTTGACCGTAAGGTCGCCGCCATCGATTTTGACTTCCACCCCACCCGGCAGTGACACCGGATTGTTTGCAACTCTAGACATGTCTCTTGCTCTTCAGTTCGGGCCCTTAAAATACGGTGCAGAGCACTTCTCCGCCGACACCCGCAGCACGCGCTGCGCGATCGGTCATTACACCCTGTGACGTGGACACGATGGCCACCCCGAGACCACCCCGTACCGTGGGTAGACCACCTTTACCCGCGTACCGGCGCAGGCTGGGGCGGCTGACGCGGTCAATCTCCGCGATCACGGGCCTGCCCTCGAAATACCTCAGGCGCAACGACAGACGCGGCTTGCCGTCGTCAACACGCGCTTCAAAGCTTTCAATATAACCCTCGTCCGTAAGCACCCTGGCCACCGCGCTCTTCAGCTTTGAGCCGGGCATGTCGACAGAGGTCTTTCCGGCCATCTGCGCATTACGAATGCGCGTCAGCATATCTGACAGCGGATCTTGCATGCTCATAATCTATAGTTCTCCGTTACCAGCTGGACTTAACCAGCCCCGGCACATCGCCGCGCATGGCCGCTTCCCGCAGCTTGTTGCGACACAAGCCAAACTTGCGATATACGCCGTGCGGGCGCCCCGTGATCTGACAGCGACGCCGCTGGCGCACCGGACTCGCGTCGCGCGGCAGCTTCTGCAACGCCACCTGCGCATCCCACTTTTCCTCATCAGCCGCTTTGGGGTCGACGATAATCGCCTTGAGTCTGGCGCGCTTTGCGGCAAACCTTGCGACCGTCTTGGTCCGCTTGTGTTCGCGAGCGATCATTGACTTCTTTGCCATAACTGAACCTCTTAACCCTTCAGGGGGAAGTTGAAGGCACGCAATAACGCCCTGCCTTCTTCATCTGTTCGCGCCGTCGTCGTAATGGTCACATCCATTCCGCGCAGCGTATCGACTTCGTCGTAATTGATTTCGGGGAAGATAATCTGCTCGGCGATACCCATAGCGAAGTTACCGCGGCCGTCAAACGACTTCGGACTTATGCCACGGAAATCACGCATACGCGGTATCGCAATGCTGATCAGACGCTCCAGGAATTCGTACATGCGCTCTGACCGCAGCGTTACCTTACAGCCCACCGGCCAGCCGTCGCGAATCTTGAAACCGGCGATCGACTTGCGTGCCACTGTGACTACAGGCTTCTGGCCGGAGATCTTCTGCATATCGCTGACTGCGTTATCCATGACCTTTTTGTCACCCACAGCCTCACCGACACCCATGTTCAGGGTGATCTTGGTGAGACGCGGCACTTCCATGACATTCGCCAAACCGAGTTCTTCCTTCAATCGGGCCGCGATTTCATCGCGATACTTGTCTTCCAATGTAGCCATTGCTCAGATACCTGTAGTCCCTGCGTTACGCGTCGATCGTCTCGCCGCTTGACTTGAACACGCGCACCTTGCGGTCACCGTCAAATTTGAAACCAACGCGATCTGCTTTGCTGGCGGATGCGTTGTAGATTGCCACGTTCGACGCCTGGATAGCGGCTTCCTGTTCGACGATGCCACCCTGCACCCCGGCCTGTGGATTCGGGCGCGTGTGCTTCTTGACCATGTTGACGCCCGACACGATGAGCTTGCCATTGCCCAGCACTCTGCGTACCTTGCCACGCCTGCCCTTGTCCTTACCCGCCAGGACGATCACTTCGTCATCGCGCTTGATCTTCAACATCTCACTGCCTCTTCATCAGACGCCGGGGTTAAATAACTTCCGGCGCCAGGGATATGATCTTCATGTACTTGTCCCCACGCAGTTCCCGCGTCACCGGGCCGAAAATGCGTGTCCCGATCGGTGCCTGCTGAGTGTTCAGCAACACCGCGGCGTTATCGTCAAACTTGATCAGCGAGCCGTCGGATCGACGCACACCTTTACGGGTGCGCACGACTACCGCAGTCATGACCTGCCCTTTCTTTACCTTGCCGCGCGGAATCGCTTCCTTGACCGTCACCTTGATCAGGTCACCGACCCGGGCGTAGCGCCGCTTTGAGCCGCCGAGCACCTTGATGCACATAACGCGCCGGGCACCGCTGTTATCGGCGACATATAAATAGGATTGTGTCTGAATCATTGTCTACTCCAGCCTGCGGCCAATTCCGTCATAACTACCACGCGCCTAGACTACCGCCGCCTTCTCAACCACCTCGACCAGGGTCCAGGTCTTGCTGCGCGATATCGGCCGGCACTCGGCTACTGTCACCAGATCGCCGACCTGGCACACATTTTCCTCGTCGTGAGCATGAAGCTTGGAAGAGCGGGTCATATATTTACCGTAAAACGGGTGCTTGACTCGACGCTCCATCAGAACCGTGACGGTCTTGTTCATCCGATTATTCACGACCCTACCCGTTGCCGTGCGCCTACGCTTCTCTGCTGCCGCCATGTCTAGTTACCTGCCTTTTCCTGGAGTACCGTCTTCACGCGAGCAATGGCGCGCTGGTTCTGCCGCAGCAGATGCGTCTGGCCGAGCTGTCCCGTCGCCTTCTGCATGCGCAGCTTGAACTGCGCTTCACGCAGATCCAGCAACTCCTTGCCCAGCGCTTCGGACGATTTTTCCCGCATTTCACTGGCTTTCATCACATCACCGACCGTTTAACAAATGCTGTCTGCACCGGAATTTTTGCCGCGGCAAGCTCAAATGCCTCGCGCGCGAGCTCCTCGGGCACTCCCTGTACTTCGTAAAGGACGCGACCGGGCTGGATCTGTGCCACCCAGTACTCGACATTGCCTTTACCCTTGCCCTGCCGCACTTCGAGCGGCTTGCCGGTAATCGGCTTGTCCGGGAAGATACGGATCCAGATCTTTCCGCCTCGCTTGATGTGGCGTGTCATGGCACGGCGAGCTGCCTCGATCTGGCGCGCGGTTATGCGACCGCGACCGACGGCTTTCAAGCCGTACTCACCAAAACTCACTTTGCTCCCGCGCTCTGCCAGGCCGCGGTTGCGACCCTTCATTGCCTTGCGGAATTTTGTCCTTTTTGGTTGCAACATAATTCCTACGCCTTAACTGGTTGCCGTCTTGCGTGGCGCTTCTGTCTGATCACTGCTTCCGATCACTTCGCCCTTGAAGATCCACACCTTGACGCCTAGCACGCCATAGGTCGTTTCCGCCTCGTAAGTGGCGTAATCAATGTCGGCGCGCAGGGTATGCAGGGGAACCCGTCCCTCCCGATACCTCTCGCTGCGCGCAATTTCCGCGCCGCCAAGGCGACCACCGACCTGAACCTTGATGCCCTCTGCTCCCTGGCGCATGGCGTTCTGCACCACCCGCTTCATGGCGCGCCGGAACATCACGCGACGCTCGAGCTGCTGTGCGACATTCTGCGCAGCCAGCCGGGCATCCAGATCGGGCTTGCGGATCTCCTCGATGTTGATGTGCACGGGCACACCCATCTTCGCGGCTAGCAGACGGCGCAGACCATCGACATCTTCACCCTTTTTACCGATGACGATACCGGGGCGGGCAGTGTGTATAGTAATCCTCGCCGTTTGTGCAGGCCGCTCGATAACGATACGACTTACCGAGGCATTATCCAGCTTCTCCTGGATGAACTTGCGCACCTCGAGATCCGCAACCACATTCTTGGCGTAATTCTTGCTGTCGGCATACCAGACTGAGGTATGCTGTTTGACAATACCCAGACGAATGCCGGTGGGATTTACTTTCTGACCCATGTGGTCTTCTCCTAACTCTGGCTGGCGCCGTCGGCGACTTTCACTGTGATGTGACAAGTGCGCTTGAAAATCCGGTCAGCGCGACCCTTGGCACGCGGGCGAAGACGCTTCATGGTCATCCCCTCATCGACATAAATCCTGGACACCTTGAGCTCGTCGACGTCGGCACCTTCGTTGTTCTCCGCGTTCGCGATGGCTGAATTCAACACTTTGCGGACGATATGTGCCGCTTTTTTCGTGCTGAACTCGAGCGCGCTCAGCGCCTCTTCCACAGACTGACCCCGCACCTGATCGGCAATCAGTCGGGCTTTCTGGGGCGAAATCCGTGCGCCTTTCAATTTTGCTGACACTTCCATTTCCCGATCCTCGCTGTCGCTGGCGCCCTAGCGCCTCGCCTTTTTGTCAACAATATGTCCCTTGAAGGTGCGCGTCGTGGCGAACTCACCCAGCTTATGGCCCACCATATCTTCGTTGACCAGTATCGGCACATGCTGCCGACCGTTATGAACCGCTATAGTGAGTCCGACCATATCCGGCGAAACCATGGACCGACGTGACCAGGTCTTGATGGGTCGGCGATCGTTGCTCTCGATTGCGGCCTCGACCTTTTTCAGCAGATGCATATCGATGAACGGGCCTTTTTTCAATGAACGCGGCACAATGCTTTCCTCTCAATCATGTCAATCAGCGACCGGTCTACTTCTTTTTGCGACGGCGACGCACAATGAGCTCGTCGGTGCGCTTGTTACTACGGGTCTTGTATCCTTTAGTCGGTGTTCCCCACGGGCTGACCGGATGACGACCACCGGACGAGCGACCCTCGCCGCCACCGTGCGGGTGGTCGACCGGGTTCATGGCTACACCCCGCACCGTCGGCCTCACGCCGCGCCAGCGAGCTGCACCTGCCTTGCCCATCTTGAGCAGGCTGTGTTCCGAGTTGGACACCTCGCCAAGGGTTGCGCGGCAATCGGCAAGTACGCGACGCATTTCGCCGGAGCGAAGGCGGATCGTTGCGTAGCGTCCCTCACGTGCCGCGAGCTGAACCGAGGCGCCGGCGGAGCGTGCCAGCTGTGCACCCTTGCCCGGCTTCATTTCGACACCGTGCACGACCGATCCGACTGGAATATTGCGCAGCGGCAGGCAGTTACCCGTCTTGATTGGCGCGCCGATGCCAGACTGTACGCTGTCACCTGCCTTCAGGCCCCTGGGCGCGATGATGTAGCGACGTTCTCCATCGGCAAACAGCAACAACGCTATGTGTGCGGATCGGTTGGGGTCGTATTCGATACGCTCGACTTTTGCGACGATACCGTCCTTTGCGCGTTTGAAATCGATAACTCGATAGTGTTGCTTGTGGCCACCACCGATGTGGCGCGTCGTTATGCGGCCGTTGTTGTTGCGACCGCCGTTGCGCGACTGTTTCTCGAGCAGCGGAGCATGCGGATCGCCCTTATGCAACTCGGGCTTGCGTACGCGAACAATATGACGCTGACCCGGGGATGTCGGCTTACGTTTCTGAATTGCCATGTCCTGGATGCTCCTTAATCAGCCGTCGTGAAATCAATATCCTGGCCAGGCTTTACGCGTACGTAGGCCTTTTTCCAGGTCGGCTTGGTGCTGAGACCGTAGCGGTTGCGCTTCACCTTGCCCTTCACTTTCAGCGTGCTGACGTTCAAAACGTCCACTTTGAACAGCTGCTCGACAGACTTGCGGATCTCGGTCTTGGTGGCATCGACCGCCACTTTGAAAACGTACTGGTTACTTTGATCACCAACAACAGCCGATTTTTCGGAGACATGCGGACCTGCCAGCACCTGAAAAACGCGCTCACGGTTCATGCCAGAATCTCCTCGAACTTTTTGACTGCATCCACGGTGACGAGCACCTTGTCATAAGCCAGCAGGCTGACCGGATCGACTCCGCTGACATCGCGTACGTCGACTTTGTGCAGGTTGCGGGCCGCCAGGTACAGGTTCTCGCCGATATCGCCCGCAACGATCAACGCGCTATCCACACCGTAGTCACCGAGTTGTTTTACGAGCAGCTTTGTCTTCGGCTTCTCCACGTCCAGGCTTTCCACCACCAGAAGACGATCCTGGCGCGCGAGCTCGGAAACAATAGAACACATCGCCGCACGGTACATCTTGCGATTAACCTTGGTCGAATGATCCTGCGGTCTGGCCGCAAACGTCACTCCGCCGCTGCGCCAGATTGGCGAACGGATCGTTCCCGCCCTGGCGCGACCGGTACCTTTTTGTCGCCAGGGCTTTTTGCCGCCGCCACTCACCGCGGCACGATTCTTTTGCGCTCGCGTGCCCTGGCGGGCACCGGCGAGATAAGATGTCACAACCTGGTGGACGAGGTCCTCGTTGTACTCGCGGTCAAACGCCGCATCCGAGACCGACAGCGTGCTGGCCGTCGCATTGCCGGGCTTAGCTACATTCAATTCCACTGTTGCAACCCCTTACGCCTGAGCCTTGACCGCGGGACGCACAATAACGTCGCCGCCCGCTGCACCTGGAACGGCGCCCTTGATCAAGAGCAGATTACGCTCCGCGTCGACCCGCACGACTTCAAGACCCTGGACGGTAACGCTTTCGGCACCCATCTGGCCGGACATTTTTTTGCCCTTGAAGACACGCCCCGGCGTCTGGCACTGACCGATAGAGCCGGGTGCCCGGTGCGCCAGGGAGTTGCCGTGCGTGGCGTCCTGCGTATTGAAATTCCAGCGCTTGACGACGCCCTGGAAGCCCTTGCCCTTGGACTTGCCGGCCACATCCACTTTTTGACCGGGTGCAAACCGGGACACAGTCAGTTCAGCACCCACTTCAAACGCTTCATCGGGGTCCACTAGTCGGAATTCCCAGAGACCATAACCTGCCGCAACGCCAGCCTTCGCGAAGTGCCCTGCCTCCGACCTGCTCACTTTGTTGGCCCGACGCTTGCCTGTCGTGACCTGGATCGCCCGATAGCCATCGCTGTCGGAATCTTTGATTTGAGTAACGCGGTTTGGAGTAATCTCCACTACGGTTACTGGAACTGAAGCTCCGCCTTCGGTGAAGACGCGCGTCATGCCGGACTTCCGGCCGACTAAGCCAATAGTCATACTGCTAACCTCTCAGTGTACGGGGCTGACACCCTCTATGGCCGCCAGGCCTGTTATTCCCGGCGTTACACGCCCTGCAGCAACTGCGCGGCAGAGCAGGCCTTGCTACGAATTGTCGTTAACCAAGACTGATCTGAACTTCTACTCCTGCGGCCAGATCCAGCTTCATAAGGGCATCGACTGTTTTTTCTGTCGGGCCGACAATGTCCAGCACGCGCTTGTGTGTTCGAATTTCATACTGATCCCGCGCATCCTTGTTCACGTGAGGTGAGACCAGGATGGTGTATTTTTCCTTGCGGGTCGGTAGCGGTATCGGGCCGCGCACCTGGGCGCCTGTCCTGCGAGCTGTCTCGACGATCTCCTGGGTGGAGTTGTCGATTAAACGATGATCGAAAGCCTTGAGGCGGATACGGATGCGTTGGTTGGCCACAAAAACAAACTCCAGACACAAAAAACCGGGGAACTGCTGGGGGACCCCGAAAAAGGAACGCGAAGTCTAATGATCACCGACAAGGGTGTCAAGGCGGAATCGCGGTATTGCTATAAATCGTTCACTCGGCGCAGTTGATGCAGCGGCTTGCTTCAGGCAGCGCCTCAAGGCGCTCGCTCGCAATCGCCGAGCCACAAACTTCGCACAGACCGTAGGTGCCGTCATGCAGGCGCTGCAGCGCCTTGTTCACCTCGCGGATGGACGTCCGCGTTTCATCGCCTATAGCGTCCACAACTTCGTCGTTTTCACGCTCCTGGGCCTGCTCTTCTGCGTCGGCGGAATGCTCCTGCCCTGCATCGGCCTTTATCCTGGTCAGTCTCGACTGCAGGCTTTCGAGTCTATCATGCAGACGTTTTTCTACCTCTTCGTGCCCCATATTGACTCCCGGAATCCCTCCGCTACTCACTCCGCCGCCTTCAGCATTCGATACAGCTCATCTTTCAGGTGGACACGCCGCACCTTGGCTTCTTCTTCTGCCGACGTCGATGCAGGTGTCACTTCGTTCTCGATTTTCTCGATTTCTCCGGTCAGTTCCTGGTAGGCCTCGAACAGCCTGCGGAAATGCGCATCCTGCATTTTGAGATCGTGAATACGCGCCTTGAGTTCCGGGAATTCATGTGCGAGGTCGTGATGTTCTACAGCCATGGCATTTTATCTCCGCACGGGTTCAGGTCGTGATCGGGATCAGGTCCTGGATCGGAACTGCCCCAAATGAAAAAGCCCGACCGGGGCCGGGCTCTAGCAGGAACAAGAATACCACAGATTACTCTAGGATCTTCGCAACCACGCCGGCACCCACCGTGCGGCCACCCTCGCGGACCGCAA
>CAYFVJ010000004.1:0-42799 GCA_964346555.1 uncultured Alteromonadaceae bacterium
GGATCCGGATCCACCTGCACCGAAGCTTGCAGTGTAGTTTCGGGCTCGGTACCACAGGGAGAGGTCTGCGGTCGGGGCGGTGGCTGGGGCGGCCTATCAGGTCGCGCTTTGCGGGGCGGACGCCAGCGGGGGGTTCCGCGAGCACTGTTCGAGTCCCGAAAATCGCGCAGCGATTTTGGTCGAGTTGCGCAGCGGCCGCTGGCGTTCGCCCCGCAGCGACCGGCCGCCCCAGCCACCGCCCCGACCGCAGACCGGCACCCCGGCACCCGGCAAACAGACCGCGCACGTTTCAGCCGACCCGCAATTACGGTAGCATTCCGCCTTCCGCAATCGCAGACTCTAAGGTCACGCCGCTTGGATTCACTCACCCTCCGCCGCCCCGACGACTGGCACGTCCATCTGCGCGACGGTGCCATGCTGCCGTACACCTGTGCCGACATGTCACGCTGTATGGGGCGCGCGATCGTGATGCCGAACCTGACCCCGCCGGTGACCACAGTGGCTGCCGCCGAAGCCTACCGCGCTCGCATCATTGCAGCCATGGCCACGTTGCCGCGGCAGTTTGAACCGTTGATGACCCTTTACCTGACGGATACCACCAGCACCGCGGAGATCCAGCGCGCCGCAGCAAGCGATTGCGTGCACGCGGTAAAACTCTATCCCGCGGGCGCCACCACCAACTCCGATGCCGGCGTCGCGGCGCTCGAGTCCCTGTATCCGGTGCTGGAGGCCATGCAGGAAGTGGATTTACCCCTGCTGGTACACGGTGAAGTCACCGATCCCGGCACGGATATTTTCGACCGTGAAGCGGTGTTCATCGAACGTCACCTGGCGCCGATCGTGGCTCGTTTCGACCGGCTGCGCGTGGTGCTGGAACACATCACTACCGAAGACGCAGTGCGGTTTGTCGCCGGCGCGCGCGCAGGGGTTGCCGCCACCATTACGGCGCACCACCTGCTGCTGAATCGCAATGACCTGCTGGTTGGCGGCGTCCACCCGCATTACTACTGTCTGCCGGTGCTCAAGCGGCGCCGGCACCAGGAGGCCCTGGTGGCAGCGGCCATCGGCGGTGATTCGCGCTTTTTCCTCGGCACGGATTCCGCGCCGCACACCCGCGGCAGCAAGGAATCCAGCTGTGGCTGCGCCGGCGTGTACACCGCGCACGCGTCGCTGGAGCTCTACGCCGAGGTCTTCGAGGCGCAGGGTGCACTTGCCGCACTCGAGGGGTTTGCCTCGCTCAATGGTCCGGCATTTTATGGCCTGCCGGCAAACGATGACACGGTCACGCTGCTGCGCGAGGAGGTGTCGGTGCCCGCCGAGAAGGCTCTAGGGGAAGAGACCCTCGTTCCTCTGCGCGCGGGAGAGTCCTTGCGCTGGCGGCTCGCCAACGCATGACGGGTAGCGCCGATGACAGCCTGATACGCCAGCGCTTTCGCGGTTTTCTGCCGGTCATCCTCGATCTGGAGACCGGCGGCTTCAACTCCGCCACCGACGCCATCCTGGAGATCGCGGCCACCACGGTGCGCATGGACGAGGATGGCATACTCAGCGTACATCGCACCTACTGCTACAACGTGAAGCCTTTCGAGGGAGCAAACCTGGAACAGGCAGCCTTGGACTTCACGGGTATCGACCCGCATCATCCGTTTCGCGAGGCGATACCCGAGGATGAAGCCCTCGCAGAAATCTTTCGTGTGGTGCGCAAGGAGATCCGCGATTGGGGCTGTAACCGTGGCATCATCGTGGCACACAATGCGCATTTCGACGCCGGGTTCGTCAACGCCGCCGTGGCGCGCAATGAAATAAAGCGCAATCCGTTTCACCCCTTCTCACATTTCGATACCGCCACGCTCGCCGGGTTGGCTTTCGGCCAGACGGTGCTCGCCAAGGCCTGCGCGGAAGCCGGAATCGCCTTCGACAACGCCGAGGCACATTCCGCTGCCTACGATGCCGAGCGCACGGCAGAATTGTTCTGCGATATCGTTAACCGCTGGCGGGAAATGGGCGGCTGGCTGGATGCGCTATAGGACTGAGTGATAACGCCCGGCCCGTTACGGCGCCGGCGCGTCATCCTCGCCGCCTATCTCGTTGAGCTGCGACTCGAGCTCTGCCACGACGTCCTCGACATTGTCATAGCCCAGCCAGCGGTACTTCAGGCGCTCGTCCAGTGGCAACAGCTGCAATAACGTGAAAGCCACGGCCCAGGCGTTATCGTAGTCAACCTGCAGCTGCAGCTGCTCCACGTGGGGGTGGGTTTCCAGCGAGCGCAATAGATCCACCAGTCCCGCCCAGCCTTCCTGCACGGGCGCCTTGGGCAGTGGCTCGCGCATTGTCACACTGCCCATGATGAGCTGGTCGGCGAGACGTTCAGTGCTGTGCAGATCGAACCGCTGCCCACCCTCGATAGTGACACCGAGCAGACCGTTCGGCAGCTGGTCATAGTCGACGATACGGGCATAGGTCCCGTAGGCGCCCAGCGCAGGCTCGCCGCGTCCGGCCACCTCGCCACCACCGCTGGTCCAGACCACACCGAAACCGGTACCCAGGCGTGCGCAGCTCCTGATCATATCGAGGTAGCGCTGTTCGAAGATCTGCAGCGGCATGCGCCCGTGGGGGAACAGCACCGCGGACAATGGAAACAGTGGGATACTTTCAGTGACGTTGCTCACAGGGGTTCACTCTCATGTTCAAGGGTTTGCAGGAGGATTAACGCCTCCGCGCGCGATTCTCCACAGACCGCCGGCTCGGCGCGGAACTGCCGACAGAAGTCTGGCCGCTCCGGCGCACCGAACAGGCCACAATGATTGTGCGCATCGAGGTGCACGCAACGCTCACCTGCGGCCTTGCCATCCGGCATACCATGAAATGACTGCACGATGCGCGGTGCGATGCAGCAGGCTCCACAGCCCGGTCGGCACTCCATTCTAACTCGCCTCGCTGCCCAGTGGTTTGAAAAGGATAATCAGACGCGGCAGCAGAAGCAGCGCGCCGATCACCGCGGCGACCATGGCGACGACCGTGAGCAGACCGAAATACAGGCTCGGATTGAAGTTGGAGAACGTCAGCATTGAGAACCCGACCACCAGTGTCACTGTCGTGTAGTACAGCGCGCGCCCGATACTGCCGTGGCATCGATACATCGTCTCGCGGTAATTGCGATCGGTGTGAAATTCCCCGCGGAAGCGGTAGACGTAGTGAATACAGTTGTCCACGCCGATGCCCACCACGATGGCGGCGATCGTGATAGTCATGATGTCCAGCGGAATGCCGAGGAGGCCCATGATGCCGAGCACCAGGCCAGCAGCTAGCGTGACCGGGGCCAGAGCCAGTAGCGACAACCACAGCGAGCGAAACAGCAACCAGAACATCACGAGGATGGCGAGGAAAACCGTACCCAGCGTCATGATCTGCGATTTGAACAGGCTCTGCAGGACATTGTTGTAAAGCACGAGCATGCCGGTGAACTGCACCTGCTCCTCACTCAGGCCATCAAGCCCCGCGAGTTCATCATGCATCTGGCGCAGAAACACATCGCGCTGCAGCTCCTCGCTGGTCTCCTTCACGCGCACCGTGATGCGCGCCTCATCGCGCTCCTTGTCAAAATACGGGTCAACCATGAGAGCTGCGGTTTCAGGCGGCAGGCTACGCTGCACCAGCGCCAGCTCGACACCGCCGATATCCTCACCCAGCAGGGACTTGACCAGGCTGAAGGTGGTCGAGAGAGACAGGACCTTGCCGGTCTCCACACGCTCATCCACGGCCGCATGGGCCGCATCTATGACATCCATACCCTGCAGAGAAAACCAGTACCCCGGGGTAAAGTCGGCGTCGGTGCCGGTGTCGTCAAAACCGCTGTCAAAGCCGCTGTCCCAGTCATCGAAACCACTGTCGTCCGCGAATTCGCTGCTATCCGTCGAGCCGGCGCCTGTGCCGCCACCGCCGAAGCTATCATTTTCCTCCGCGAAGGGGTCATCGGGGTCGAGGCGGGCGGCCTCTTGAGAGACGTCGCCGAGATTTTCCAGTCCCGGCAGCGGTGCATCCCTGTCCGGGGCCTTGATGATGATATCCAGAGGAATCGTGCCACCCAATTGGGAATCCAACAGCTGCATGCCCTGGTAGATCTCGGTGCTCTCCTTGAAGTAGTCGATGAAGCGGTTCTCCACTTTCAGGCGCGACACGCCCACGGCCACCAGCACGCAGAGCAGCGCACTGGTTACCAGCACGGCGTTGCCATGCCGATCGGCAACACCGGCGAGGCGTACCGTCAGTGGCGTGCCGCTCTCGACAGGAGCCATTGCGCGGCCACGCGGCCACAGCTGCATCAGCGACGGCACCAGCGTGAAGGCGACGACAAATGCGGTGGAGATGCCCACTGTCATCATCAGACCGAAATCGATGACCGGCTGTATCCCCGACACGATCAGGGACACGAACGCGACCATGGTAGTGATCGCCGTGTAGAAGCACGGCACCGCCATCTGCCGCGTGGTCTCGCGCACCCGTTCGTAAAGTGCGCCCTCCGGATCCAGGGCATGCAGCTCGCGGTAACGCACCACCAGATGGATCGACAGCGCCAGGGTCACGATCAGCAGCACGGCGACGAAGTTCGATGAGATGACCGTCATGCGCCAGTCCAGAAACGCGAGCAGGCCGAGCATCATGCTGACGGTGACCGTGCAGGTGGCCAGGGGGATGACTACCCAGCGCACGCGGCGAAAGATCAGTGCCAGTATCACCACCATGACACCGAGAATGGCACTGCCGAAAAAGACCAGGTCGCTGCGCACAAAGCGGACCATATCCGCGGCGATCATCGGCACACCACCGACAAACAGCTCGGCGTGATCGCGATAGCCGTCCGAAATATTGCGCACCGACGCCACGAGTTCGGACTGTTCTTCCAGGAGCAGCGCACTGTGCTGCTTGAACTCGACCTCGACCCGGCCCAGCTCCGCGGCCTCCTCCGCGGACAGCGCGTCGCGCTCGCGCTTCTCTCTCAGCGCCTCGCGCTGTCGCAGCAACTGGAAGTACTTATCGTCGCGCTCCAGGTTGATCTGCACCGCAGTGACTTCACCGTTACTGCTCACCAGCAGATTTGAATACAGTGGACTCGTCGTGAACTCCTCGAGCGCCAGCTCCCTGTCCACCTCCGGATCGCCTAGAGTCGGCAGCGGTTCGCCTGAAGTCACGGTCGACAATTTAACCGGTGGGCTCTCCAGCAGTGGCACATCCAGTATCGTCGTTACCGACGACACGCCGGGAAGATCGCGCAGTTCATCGCGCATACGCCGTAGCGGCTGGAGGGACGCATCACTCAGCAGCGGTGCCTCGGGCTGCCAGGTAATCACGAGGAACTCCTCGGCGCTGTAGCGCTTGCCAACCTCGCGGAAGAAATCCAGGGCCGGATCATTCTGCAGCAGCAGGGAATCCGCTGATGCGTCCAGGCGCAACTTCCCGAGTTGCGTAGCAGCCAGCACCGTGAGCACCGCGAGTACCAGCACCACCAGCGCAGGCCGGCGCAGGACAGCGCTGTCGTACGCGGCCATCAAGACGTTTCGCACGCGGAAACCCCCCGTCGCAGTCGTTCCAGCAATCTGCCCTGTATACCGGCAAAACCGCCGTTGCTCATAATGATGACGTGGTCGCCCGTGTCTGCCTGATCAACCACAGCGTCGATAATGTCATCCACACTGCTGTAGACGCTCGCGCCGTCGCGGTCTGTGGCCACGTCGGCGAGCGACCAGTGCATGTCCGGAGGCTGGTACCAGAGCACGCGATCGGCGAGCGCTGCCGATGCCGCGAGTTGTTCGCGATGGCGGCCCATGCGCATAGTGTTTGAGCGCGGCTCGATAAGGGCGATTATGCGCGCCTGTGGCGCGCTGGCGCGCAGGCCCTGCAGAGTGGTGGCGATGGCCGTCGGGTGGTGAGCGAAGTCGTCATACACGCGCACTCCCGCCACTTCGTCAAGCAGTTCGAGGCGACGTTTGACGCCGCGGAACGCCTGCAGAGCGTCTACCGCGACGGCAGGCGGCACCCCTACATGCCGCGCCGCCGCGATCGCCGACAGCGCATTTTCAGCGCTGTGACGCCCCAGCTGACCCCAGGCTAGGCGCCCCACCGCTTGCCCGGCATGCAGGATCGATAATGCCGCACCGTCCGGGGTGAGCATGCGTGCCTGCCAGTCGGGCTCCACGGCATCTTCATCTACGGCAAACGTCTCCACCGGCGTCCAGCAACCCATCTCGATAACGGCATCCAGCGCCTGACTCTGCTGCGGCCTGACGATCCGGCCACTGTGCGGCACACAGCGCAGCAGATGATGAAACTGGCGCTGAATCGCCGTTAGGTCAGGGAAGATATCCGCGTGATCGAATTCCAGGTTGTTGATGGCGAGCGTGCGCGGCCGGTAATGCACAAACTTGGATCGCTTGTCGAAGAACGCGGTGTCGTATTCATCTGCCTCCAATACAAAAAATTCGCTCTCCCCCTGCCGCGCGGAGACGGAAAAGTTGGCGGGTACGCCGCCGATAAGATAACCCGGCGCGAGACCCGCATAGTCGAGAATCCACGCCAGCATGCTGCTGGTGGAGGTCTTGCCGTGAGTTCCCGCGACCGCCAGCACCCACTTATCCCGCAGTATGTTCTCCGCCAGCCACTGGGGACCCGAGGTGTAAGGAATGCCGGCATCCAGTGCATATTCCACGGCCGGGTTACCGCGTGAGAGTGCGTTGCCGATCACCAGTTCATCCGGCGCCGGCTCGAGGTGTGCAGCTTCGTAACCGGCGCGCAGTTCTATCCCCGCCGCCTGCAGCTGCGTGCTCATCGGTGGATAGACGTTGGCATCGGACCCGGTGACGCGAATGCCGCGACGCTGCGCCAGCAGCGCGATGCCTGCCATGAAGGTGCCGCAGATACCCAGAATGTGGATGTGTCGTGACATCGATGCCGTGACCTGAAAAACCCGAGATCTTAGCACGAGTGTGATCTGCACCCCATGCGCGCGATGCCCGCGCATGGGAAATCACGTATGATGCGAACGGATACCGGGATCCCAGCAGGCAACAGACTATATGCCAAAAAAAAACGCCTTTTATGCGCAGTCAGGCGGCGTCACCGCTGTTATCAATGCGTCTGCCTGCGGCGTGCTCGAGACCGCCCGTGAGCACCGACGCCGCATCGGTAAGGTATTCGCCGGTCGCAATGGCATTATCGGCGCTCTGCGCGAGGATCTCATCGATACCAGCAAGGAGAGCCCCCGCGCTATCCGAGGCCTGCTGACGACGCCCTCGGGAGCCTTCGGTTCCTGTCGGCACAAGCTGAAATCGCTGCAGGAAAACCGCGCCGAGTACGAGCGTCTGATCGAGGTGTTCAAAGCCCACGATATCGGCTACTTCTTCTATAACGGTGGCGGCGACTCCGCCGACACCTGCCTGAAGGTATCCCGCCTGAGCGAATCCATGGGCTATCCGATCCAGGCGATCCATGTTCCCAAGACCATCGACAACGACCTTGCCGAGACCGACAACTGCCCCGGGTTCGGCTCGGTGGCCAAATACGTGGCCATCTCGACCCGCGAGGCGGCGCTGGATGTCGCGTCGATGTGCGAGAGCTCGACCAAGGTATTCATCCTGGAGGTGATGGGCCGCCATGCGGGCTGGATTGCCGCCGCATCCGGGCTCGCGGCAGAGCGCGAAGGCGACGCCCCGCACATCATCCTGTTCCCCGAGGTCAGCTTTTCCCGCGAGCGTTTCCTGGCCCGTGTAAAGCGCACGGTAAAGAGGTACGGCTACTGCGTCATTGTGGCCTCCGAGGGGGCGCAGTACGCCGACGGCACGTTTCTCAGCGAAGCGGGAACGCTCGATGCCTTCGGCCACGCCCAGCTCGGCGGCCTGGCTCCGGCGCTGGCCGACATGGTCAGGAGCGAACTGGGTCATAAGTACCACTGGGCCGTGGCGGACTACCTGCAGCGATCGGCGCGACACATCGCTTCGCAGACAGATGTCGACCAGGCCTACGCCCTCGGCCGCGCCGCGGTGGAAATGGCGTTGGCCGGGCAGAATGCAGTGATGCCCTGCATCGTGCGCGGCACCGGTAAACGCTACCGCTGGACGATCGGCGAGGCGCCGCTGGACAGGGTCGCCAATCGGGAAAAGAAAATGCCGCGGCAGTTCATCACCCGCGACGGCTTTGGAATCACGGCGCAGGCACGGGAATACCTGGCCCCTCTTGTCGAGGGCGAGGCCTATCCGTCTTATCGCAACGGACTGCCCCAGTACACGCGCCTCAAGAACATCAGCGTCCCGCGCAAGTTGCGCAGGCGCTTCGCGCTCTGACTGATGCCTAGGAGCCTAAGTCCGACAGGCTCCTGGGACCGGCGACTCCGCATCGCGGGCGTTAACGCGTCGCCGCATAGAGATTTCGGCCGCCGGCCGGGGTACAATACGTCGCTTGAAGCTGACTAGAGAGAGGTGGAGACATGTACAAGAACGATCAATTCAACCGCTGGCGCCGTCATCCCTGGCACGGCCTGCACACGCGCGCGGACGGTGCGCCGGGAGATGTCGTTCAGGTATACGTCGAAATGCTGCCCACCGACGTGGTCAAGTATGAACTGGACAAGGGATCTGGCTTCCTGACGGTCGACCGTCCCCAGCGCACGACCTCCACCCCACCCGCCCTGTACGGCTTCATCCCGCGGACTTACTGCGCCGAGACAGTGGCCAGCCTGTGTCCGGACGCCGATGAGGCCGATGCTGATCCGCTGGATATTTGCGTTTACTCCGAGCGTCTGATCGACCGCGCGGACATCCTGCTTAACGCCCGCGTAGTCGGTGGCATCCAGATGATTGACGACGGCGAGGCCGACGATAAAATCATTGCCATACTGGATGGTGACAACATCTGGGGCGATGCGCGCGATATAGCCGACCTGCCAAAGATCAAGGTCGAGCGCCTGCAACACTATTTCTCTACCTACAAGCTGGTCCCCGGCAAGAACATCAATATAAAGGTTGATCATATCTACGGCCGCGAGGAGGCCCTGAAAGTGATCGCGGCCGCGGAAAAAGATTACAGCGAACACTACGGCCACCTGCTGCAGCAGCCGGCGCAGAGCTGAGCGCCCCGGGGTCAGTCCCTCGTAGGACCTGACCCCAAAGCGGGATCCGACCCCGGCGAAGCCCCCGCCCAGTCCGCAGGTACCGATACATAGCGGCTCAGCAGACCCGGCAAATCAGTCTCCACCAGATCCCGGCACGCAATATCGACACCAGCCCAGGCCCTGTGCAGCAGCACAGGCGTGATGCGTATCTCCAGATGGCGCGCCAGCGGCGCATAGCTCAGGTGCCATCGCTCTGGTGCCACACCACCGCGATCGCGGGCATAGGGGCGGAAAAAGCCGTACGACGCATGCGTCGCCATGCGCTGGTCCAGCCAGCGATGCAGAGGATCAAATAGACCTCCGGGGCACACTTCCGAGGGCACCAGTCGTGCCGACTGATGCGCAGGCAGTGCGGCGGCATCGAAAACATCGAGATCGGTGCCCCAGTGGTGCCTGGAGGTCCCTGGCAGAGCCGAGAACCGCAAAACGGCGGCGAGTTTTTCTTTATCGGGCATCTGCGCCAGATCCAGCGGGGTGCCCTGCTCATCGTGCACCGGACGCTCCCCGCGGAGCTTGCCATTCCATATCTGCACCTGGCGCGCGAGGGTTCGGTAACTGCTGGCGATAGCGAGGTCGAAACCGGCTGCCGCGGCGTCGCGCTGGAGTTGCGCAAATGCGGCGGCTGCCAGCGGGTGCAGCCACTGCCCCGTCGCCACCGGGACCAGATGTGATGAATCGAGACCGGCGAGTTGCTCATCGGTAATGTCCTGGGCGGCATTCCCGCGGCTCATGTAGTCGGGTCCAGGCTGAAAGGAACCACTGACCGCACGCTCACCCCGTCCGTCGACACCTCGCAGGACAGCGCGAGCACTTCCACACCAGCCTGCATTGCCGTGCTTAACGCATCGCGGTACGCCGGGTCGATATCCCCAGCCACGCACACCTGGCGGACCCCCGTGTGCATGGCACAGAACACCAGAAGAGATCTCGTATCGTCGGCGAGCGCGGCCTGCAGTGACAGGATGTGCTTGCGCCCGCGGCTGCTCACGGCATCCGGGAATGCGCCCCAGCCGCCGCCACGGCACAGCGTGACCGACTTGACCTCGACAATGACGCGCCCGGCATCGCCCTCGAGAACGAGATCCGCACGCGAACCGGCGGTCACCGCGACTTCGCGCCTGCAGCGGGGGTAACCGGCAAATTCCGGAACTACATTGCGCTCAAAGGCTTCCCGCACCACGGTATTCGCCCGCGCCGAGTGCACGCAGACGGTCCCGCTTGCCACCTGCGCAATTTCCCAGGTCCAGGGGTATTTGCGCGTGGCCGAATTACTCCGGGAAAGCCAGACTGGGCTGCCCGCTTCCGCACAGCCAGTCATCGCACCGGTATTCGGGCAATGCACCGTCACCGTCTCGCCCTCCGTTAGCGTCACATCCGCGAGAAAGCGCTTGTAGCGGTGTTCCAGCCGCGCCTCGACAAGATCGGAGAACTCCATGCCAACTTCCCAGCCCAGCACAAAACGGCGAGAATACCGTGGCACTCGCCCGCTGCACAGAGGTGATAGCGACGAGCCGCAGGGAGAGCGTAAAGCGTTATATTTTTTTCTGGATCAGGGCAGATTTATCTGGTAGCGTCAGCGCCCCTTTGGATTCACCGGGCTGTCCTGCCCGGCTTCCGCCAACATGTCCGTGACGTTTTGTATGGAAAATGCCATGCCAGCAAATACAGCGACCAAAAAGTCAGCAGCTACAGCGACCAAAAAGCCGGCAGCGCCGCGAAAGCGCCCTGCAAGCAAGAAAGAGACCGCAGCGAAAACAGCACCCGCAGCGGATTTCAAGAACTTCGAGCCGTACAAGCCAAAGCGCGGTGAGGAGTATATGAGTGATCCGCAGCTGGCGCATTTCAAGAATATCCTGCGCAAATGGAAGGCCGAATTGATGCAGGAAGTCGACCGCACCGTCACGCATATGAAGGATGAGGCGGCCAACTTCCCGGATCCAGCGGATCGCGCCACCCAGGAAGAGGAATTCAGCCTGGAACTGCGTACGCGGGACCGCGAGCGCAAGCTGATCAAGAAAATCGACCAGACGATCGAGCGCCTGGAGCAGGATGACTATGGTTTCTGCGACGCCTGTGGTATCGAGATCGGCATCAAGCGCCTCGAGGCGCGCCCCACGGCGACCCTGTGCATCGACTGTAAGACCCTGGCGGAGATCAAGGAACGCCAGGAGATGGGCTGAGCCCAGCCGGGTGAATGACGCCCGCAGTACAACATGGCACTGAGAGCTACCGGGGGCGTTTCGCCCCTTCCCCCTCGGGCCCTCTGCATCTGGGCTCTCTGCTTACGGCACTTGCCAGCTACCTCGATGCGCGGCACATGGGCGGTCGATGGCTGATACGCATAGAGGATATCGATCCGCCCAGGGAGGAGCCGGGCGCAGCAGACGCCATTGTGCGCTGCCTGCAAGCACATGCTCTGAACGGCGATAGCCCCTTACTCTACCAGCACACCCGCAGCGGCGCCTACGAACAGGCACTTGACAGTCTCGACGCTCAGGGCCTTCTGTTCAACTGCAGCTGTACGCGGCGGGAGCTCGGGCCGGGCGGGTCCTGCGCTGGACGCTGTGGTAACGACGCGGCAACGGCGAACAAACCGACCGCACTGCGCGTGCGGCTAAGCAATACCTTCATGGCACACTTCACGGACCTGCTGCAGGGAGATCAGACAGTGTCCAGCGCCGATATCGCGCGCGATTTTGTCGTGCGGCGCAAGGATGGCCTGTACGCCTACCAGCTGGCTGTAGTGGTGGATGAGGCCTATCAGGGCATCACGCACGTCATCCGCGGCATCGATTTGTTGCCGACTACGTTTCAGCAGCGCTACCTGCAACACGTACTGGGCTTACCGCTACCGGCGTACGGACACGTGCCGGTCGTGACGGGTGCCGACGGTCGCAAGCTGAGCAAACAGAATCGGGCGCCCGCCATGGATCCGGATACGCCGCTGGCCAATTTAAAGCAGGTACTGCGACTGCTGCGTCAGCGTGTACCGACGGCGGGATCACTGGAAGAGTTCCTGGCGCAGGCGGCATGCCACTGGGACCGGGAGGCGCTGCGCGGAATCACGCGTCTGCTTGCTGCCTAAATTCCGTCTTTACCGGTCCGCGGCCATTGCGTAGACTCCGGCTCCTCTTACGCGAGCTCGACAACCATGTACATCGACCGCGCGCTGCTGCTGGTGTTTGCTATGGCACTGGTGTTTTTCCCGACACTGGAAGGCTGGGTTTTTGCCGACGCGGAGCACTGGTATCGCCCATTCCTGATCTGGTTCGGCGTTGTCGTTGCGGCGTTCTGGAACCAGTATCGCCGGGGCCTCGATGACCTTTAGTCCCGACCAGATTCTGCTCGCCACCGTCGCCTACCTCACCGTGCTCTTTATGGTGGGATACGCGGGCGACCGCGGGGCCATCCCCAGCGCCGTTATCCATCACCCCGCCACCTACGTGCTGTCCCTCGGCATCATCGGCGGGGGCATGGCGAGTAACGGCGTGCTGGCACTGGCCGCACAGTACGGCTTCCACTTCCTGCTCTACTACCTCGGCATCGCCCTCATGTTTCTGCTGGCGGTGCTGTTGCTGCGTCCACTGCTGAGGCTGTGTCGTGTCCACCATCTAAGCTCACTCGCGGATGTTCTGACCTTCCGCTTTCGCAGTCCCTGGGTCGGCGCCGCGATCACACTGGCCATGTGCCTGACCCTGCTGCCGCTGCTTGCTCTGCAGATCCGCACGGTAGCAGACAGCATACAGATGCTTGCCGGCGCCAATGCCCATACCCTGGTCGGGCCACTTCGCGGCGACGGCCTGGCATTCCTTTTCTGCCTGATCATCAGCGTCTTTGCGATCCTTTTCGGCACCCGCAACGCGGCTACACCCAACCACAATCCCGGCCTGGTTGCCGCTATCGCTTTCGAGTCACTGGTCAAGCTGATCGCCCTGCTGGCGCTCGGTGCGCTGGCGGTATTCATGGTCTTTGGCGGCCCTGGCGAGCTGCAGGCCTGGCTGCGGGCGCAGCCGACGGCGTTGCCCGATGCCGGTGAGTCGCTGACCGCAATCGCGGCGCGTACTATGCTGCTGCTGTTTTTTGCCGGTGCGGTATGTATGCCACACATGTTCCACATGGTGTTCGCGGAAAACAGCGACAGTCGCCACCTGCGCGCCGCCAGCTGGGGCCTGCCCCTGTACCTGCTCCTTCTGGCCCTGCCGGTCCTGCCGCTACTCTGGGCCGCTATCGCGACAGGGCAGTCCGCTCCCTTTGAGTACGCCGGCATTGCGCTCGGGACGGCCCTGTACGCTCCCGCTGTGAGCGGTCTGGCCTTCGTCGCCGGTCTGTCAGCGGCCAGCGGGGTGATCATCGTTACGACCCTCGCGCTTGCGAATATGTGCCTCAATTACCTGGTGCTCACGAATGGCCTGCTGCGGCGATTCAGCGAGCAGAGCCTGTACAAGCAGCTGACATGGATGCGTCGCCTCCTGATCACTGCGTTGATTCTTGGCGGCTATACTTTTTACATGTTGCTCAGCGGCGCGCAGTCACTGCCGCAGCTGGCCATCCTGGCGTTTAGCGGTACCCTGCAGTTCTTCCCGGCCGTGGTTTTTACCCCCTACTGGCCCCGCGCCAACCGCGCCGGACTGCTTGCCGGACTGGGCACCGGGCTTGCTATCTGGTTCGTTACCCTGCCGCTGCCGGTGCTGTCGGACAACACGCTGGGGCTGACCGCTGACCACGGTAACGCCTGGGCAATTCGCTGTCTGGTAGCGACACTCGCCAACACGGCCGTCTTTATCGCTGTTTCACTGCTTTCACGGCGCTCTCGAGACGAGGAGATTGCGGCGGAAATCTGTTCGATGGAGCCTCATATACGCCCCTACAGACGCAGCCTGGCCATCGACACTGTCGGCGAATTCACCGCCCGTCTCGCGCCGGCCCTGGGAGAAAAAACCGCAAGGGCGGAGGTCGAGCGCGCCCTGCACGAGCTGCGCTTCGATGCCCGCGAGGCGCGGCCCTACGCACTGCGACACCTGCGCGCACGCATAGAGGCGAACCTGTCGGGCATGCTGGGCCCCGCCGTCGCTCTAGATATCGTTGACAGCTGCCTGCCTTTTGCCAGCAAACATACTGCAGCGGAAGACTTCACTCTCCTGGAGCACCGCCTCGAGCAAACCCCGGGACGTTTCACCGGCTTGGCGGCAGATCTCGACAACCTGCGGCGTCACTACCGGCAGACACTCGAGGAACTGCCCGTAGGTCTGTGTTCCCTGGGTGGCGATGGCGAAATCCTGCTGTGGAATCGCTGCATGGCGGACCTCACCGGTATCAGCCCGGATGCGGCTGTCGGTGCCCGTTGGCGCTCACTGCCGCGCGTCTGGTGTGACGCTCTGTCCGCTGTGCTCGATGAGCACCCCGACCTGATCGTCAAGCGCGAGCTGCCGGGCGAGAACGGCAGATCGCGCTGGATCAGCCTGCACTGCAGTCGACCGGTCGCGGGCAGCGATAACCAGCTGGTTCTGCTGGAGGACGTCACAGACTATCAGCGCCTGCAGGATGAGGTCCTGCACAACGAGCGCCTGGCCTCTATCGGTCGCCTGGCCGCAGGTGTGGCGCATGAAATCGGCAACCCGGTCACCGGTATAGCGTGCCTGGCGCAGAACCTGAATTACAGCGAGGATCCGGAGGAAATCCGCGAAACCGCCGATGACATTCTCAGACAGACCGAGCGCATCTCACGCATAGTCGAATCGCTCGTGAACTTTTCCCATCTGGGTTCCGGCCGCGGGGATTTGCGCGCAGAGCCGTGCAATCTGGCGGATTGCGTCGATGAGGCGATCCATCTACTGTCCCTGGACCGCGATGCCCCTACAGTGAATTTCCACAATACCTGCGATCGCGAGACGCTGGTGCTGGGCGACAGCCAGCGTCTACTGCAGGTCTTCATCAATCTGCTCGGCAATGCGCGTG
Organism: uncultured Alteromonadaceae bacterium; assembly: GCA_964346555.1. Classification (GTDB taxonomy): domain Bacteria; phylum Pseudomonadota; class Gammaproteobacteria; order Pseudomonadales; family Halieaceae; genus Chromatocurvus. The sequence continues at coordinate 15,116 of CAYFVJ010000004.1, forward strand.
ACGCGTCGCCTTGCGACGGCGACATTACCATCACTGCCGATCGCGATACCTGCGATGGCATGGTTACCATTCACATCGATGATCACGGCCACGGCGTGGCGCCGGACCGTCTGTCGCGCGTAATGGAGCCTTTTTTTACCACCAAGGATGTGGGGCGCGGCACCGGCCTGGGCCTGCCCCTGGTCTACAGCATTATCGAGGACATGGGCGGCTCCGTGCGCCTGGATAGTCCCGGGCCCGCGGCTACCGCCAGCGGTACCCGCGTCACACTGCAACTCAATCCAGCACAATACGCCGATCTGGACGGGAGGGCTGACGTGGCGAAAGCGGTATCCTGACTGGATATACGCGCGGGTAAGCGTTATGTTGTGCGTCTCTGCGAGAAGGTAGGTCTATATGCACCAAATACTCGTCGTCGAAGACGAATCTGTCATTCGCGGTGCCCTGCGCCGTCTCCTGGAGCGTTCCGGCTATACCGTGGCAGAAGCCTCTTCCGTCGCCGAGGCAGAGTCCCACACCCTCGCCGATTTCGACCTTATCATCAGCGACCTGCGCCTGCCCGGCGCTCCCGGTACGGACCTGATCCGCAAGGGCGGAAAGGTTCCGGTGCTCATCATGACCAGCTATGCCAGTCTGCGCTCCGCAGTGGATTCCATGCGTATGGGCGCGGTTGACTATATTGCCAAACCCTTCGACCACAGCGACATGCTGAACGCGGTAAAGCGAATCATCACTGATCACCCAAGGCAGAAGGAGTCCGAGCCGACGGGCGACGCCAATACACAGGACAGCGGCTCCGAACTTGTGGGCAACTGCGCGCCGATGCGCAAGCTGATGCAGCACGTTGAAAAATTTGCGCCCACCGAGTCAACGGTGCTGGTCCTCGGCGAGACCGGCACCGGCAAGGAGCTGGTTGCCCGCAGTATTCACCGCCTGAGCCCCCGCGCCGACAAACCCCTGATATCGGTGAACTGTGCGGCTATCCCGGAAACGCTGATCGAGTCAGAGCTTTTCGGCTACGAAAAAGGTGCTTTCACAGGGGCCAACACGAATCGCACCGGCCTTATTGAAGCAGCACACGGCGGCACCCTGTTCCTTGACGAAATCGGTGAGCTGCCCATGGAGGCGCAGGCAAGGCTGCTGCGCTTTATCCAGGAGGGAGAAATCCGGCGTATCGGTGCGGTGGATTCGCGTCAGGTAAATGTCAGGCTGATCTGCGCGACCCACCGCGACCTGCACTCGCTCGCCGCCGAGGGTTTATTCCGGCAGGACCTGTATTACCGGATCAACGTTCTGCGCCTCTTCCTGCCACCTCTGCGAGACCGCGGCAAAGACATACTCTACCTGGCCGAGACCCTGCTCAAGCGGCAAACCGCCAGGTTTGGCCGCCGGGAGCTGTCCCTCTCGCCACGTGCAATTCAGGCGATAACAACCTACCAGTGGCCAGGCAATGTACGCGAGCTCGAGCACGCGATTGAGCGGGCAGTCGTTTTGACAGATGGCGATGAAATCGACAACGACGCGCTGGGAATCGATCTGGAACTGGTCAACGTCAATCGCATCCGCGGGGAACGCGTCAACCCGGTAGGCAAGAAACGCCAGGCCAGTCTCAATACGACCAGTGACCCACAGGAAGACCTGTCGCTGGAGGATTATTTTCAGCGCTTCGTTATTGAGCATCAGGACTCCATGAGTGAGACCGAGCTGGCCCAGAAGCTCGGCATCAGTCGCAAATGCTTGTGGGAGCGTCGCCAGCGTTTCGACATCCCGCGTAAAAAATCCACAAACCGCGCAAAGAAAACGGCGTCCTGAGCGTTACTCACACTCTGCGATGTAACGATACGCAGTGGAAAAAAGTAACACACAGGCTGAATAAACGCAGGGCCGCACCCTCAGCAAAAACCCAACCAATTGTTTTTTATGGATATTTTCTTCCGTGGCACAGGCAGTGCAGCATCAATTACGGCAAGCAAAAATAAAAATAATTTTGCGGCAATAAAAATAACGATGAGAGTAATGGACCTGGATGGGGAAGTCAGCTTCCCCTTCGTTCATTTACTTGCTTCTTTTTAACTACGCTCCCTCCTCGCAATCTTCAGCAACGTACTGTCAGTGCGCACAGGCTGTCCATGCCTGTGGCGGACATTTTGCCGTGTGGTACCATTCCGAACTGACTGACAGCCGCCACTCGAGACCCAGCCACTTGAAGGTCATCCCACGCGACCAACACTGCATTTCCCGCCGCAATATCAGTATCGGTGCACTCAAGGTGATGTCGCGGCTGCGGGGACAGGGCTTCGAAGCCTACCTCGTCGGCGGCGCCGTACGCGACCTGCTACTCGGTGGGCACCCCAAGGATTTCGACATCGCCACCGACGCCACGCCAGAAGAGGTGAAGGGCATCTTCCGCAGCTCGCGCATCATCGGGCGACGCTTTCGCATTGTCCATGTTCGTTTCGGTCGGGAAATCGTTGAAGTCACAACCTTTCGAGGCCACCACGACGGTGAAGACAGAGCGGATAAACACGCAGATCAATCGCGACAGTCCAAGCGCGGATTACTGCTGCGGGACAACGTCTATGGCACGCTCGACGAGGATGCGATACGCCGGGACCTGACGATCAATGCCCTTTACTACTGTAGCGAGACGTTCGCCGTCTACGATCACGGCAAGGGCCTGCAGGATCTCGAGGCAAAGCGGGTCCGCGTCATCGGCGATCCGCTGCAGCGCTATCGTGAAGATCCCGTGCGCATGCTGCGCGTGGTGCGCTTTGCCGCCAAGCTTGGGTTCAGTGTCGAGCAAGCCACTGCAAGCGCAATCGACCATGCGGCAGCGTTGCTGGATGACATTCCGCCGGCACGCCTGTTCGACGAGTTTCTAAAGCTGTTTCTCGCCGGTCACGCGGAGGCAACGCTTGATCTGCTGCGCCATTATCACCTCATGCCGCATTTATTTCCGGAACCTTCGCTTCTCATGGATCGTGACCCGCGGGCCGCGGCACTCGTGGCTCGCGCCATGGCCAACACGGACAAGCGCATTCATGCCGATAAACCAGTAACACCGGCGTTTATCCTGGCCGCGATGCTGTGGCCGGTGGTTGCGCTGCGCGCGCAGCAACTGCGCGAGAGGGGCGAGCCTGCTATTCCGGCAATGCACAGCGCCGGGCAGCAGGTGGTGGCCGAGGCCTGCCAGCGCGTCGCGATACCCAAGCGATTCAGCCAGCCTATGCGCGAGATCTGGGAGCTCCAGGGTCGGCTTGCCCGGCCGCGCGGCAAGAAAGCAGCGGAACTGGTGGAGCACCGGCGCTTCCGCGCCGCCTACGACTTTCTTCTGTTGCGTGAGGAAGCGGGCGAGGATTGTGACGACCGCGGACAGTGGTGGACCGAATTTCAGACGCTGGATATGAACGAACGCCTGTCGCGCCTGGATACCGGCAACGCTGCCCGCAGCGAAGGCCGGCGCCGTGGCCGGCAAAAACCCGCCACCCGCTGAACCATGCCGCGCTGTTTTATCGGTCTCGGCGCCAATATCGGCAACCCCCTGCAACAGTTGCGCGACGCCGTCGATGGACTTCGTCGCGTCGCCAGTCGACAGCGCCTGGCCGTATCACCCGTGTACCAAAGTACCCCGCTGGGACCCAGCGATCAGCCGGACTTTCTCAACGCCGTCGCCGGATTCGACACACAGCTCGCTGCAGAGCAGGTTCTGGATAGCCTGCAGGCAATCGAGCGCGACGCGGGCCGTATTCGCGGCAGACGCTGGGGCCCGCGGACGCTGGACCTGGACCTGCTGATCCACGGCGATCATGTCATTGACAGTCCGCGCCTGATCTTGCCCCACCCGCGAATTGCAGAACGTGATTTCGTGCTTGTCCCTCTTGCCGATCTTACCGGGACCGACTTTGTTTTGCCTGGCAAGCAGGTACTTGGTGATGCGCTCGCGCGCTGCCAGGATAATCATCTTCAGCGTATCGCGGCGTCTCTCGTACCCGGGGCGCCAGAGCCGGGCGCGCTGTCCTGATGCGCACCGAGCCGACCCGGATCACCGATGTCGATCTACGCGGCCGGCAGCCGCCGAGCTACATCGCAGTTGAGGGCGCTATTGGTGTCGGTAAGACGACGCTGGCGCGACGTCTCGCGGCAACGTTCAATTACGCCATGCTCGCCGAGGATGCAGAGGAAAATCCCTTCCTGGAAAAATTCTACAAGAACCAGCGCGAGTCCGCGTTGGCGACGCAGTTATTTTTTCTATTCCAGCGCTCACAGAAGCTCGCCGACCTGCGCCAGCGCGACATCTTCCAGCCAGTAACGGTGGCCGATTTCCTGATCGAGAAGGATCCCCTTTTTGCGCGCATCAATCTGGACAGTGATGAGTATTCTCTGTACGAAAAGGTCTATCAGCAGATGACCATTGAGGCGCCGGTTCCCGACCTGGTCATTTACCTGCAGGCATCCACTGATGTCCTGCTGCAGCGTATCGAGCAGCGCGGTATCGCCTACGAGCAGGGCATAGACGCCACTTACCTGGAACAACTGAACGACGTGTACAGCCAGTTTTTTCTATACTACGATGCCTCACCGCTTCTGATCGTCAATGCCAGCGCCATGGATCTGGTAGACAGCGAACGCGACTATCGCCAGCTGGTGGACTACCTACTGGACGTACGCAGTGGACGCCACTATTTCAACCCCACATTCTTCGGATAGGCAGCAGCATGGCCCGGGTCACCCTCAGCACGCTGAATCAAATGAAGGCAAGGAACGAGAAGTTCGTTTGCATCACGGCATACGATGCCACATTTGCGACGTTGGTAAGTCAGGCGGGCGCCGAGACGATTCTGGTGGGCGACTCCCTGGGCATGGTTCTGCAGGGTCACGACAGCACGCTGCCGGTGACGATCGCGGATATGGCCTATCACACTGCCTGCGTGGCCAGGGCACAGACCGACACCCTGTTGATCGCCGACATGCCGTTCATGACGTACGCTACGCCTGAGCAAACCCTGAACAACGCGACAACACTCATGCAGGCCGGCGCGCAGATGGTCAAGCTGGAGGGCGGTGTGTGGCTGCGCGACAGCATCGGCATGCTGGTAGAACGCGGCATACCGGTATGCGCACATCTGGGATTGACCCCGCAATCGGTCAACGCGTTCGGTGGCTTCAAAGTCCAGGGGCGTACATCCAAGGAAGCCAAGGCGATTCTTGCCGATGCGGTTGCAATACAGGATGCCGGCGCCGGCCTGCTGGTGCTTGAATGCATTCCTGCAGCCCTGGCTTCCGACATCAGCCGTAAGCTCGATATCCCTGTCATCGGCATTGGCGCTGGTGCGGGCACCGATGCACAGGTCCTCGTCCTGCACGACCTGCTCGGGCTATCGAAGCGAACGCCGCGCTTCGTACAGGACTTCATGCGCGGCGAAAATAGCGTGCAGGCGGCCCTCGCGGCTTTCGTCGCAGCGGTCAAGTCAGGAACATTCCCGGCACAAGAGCACAGCTATGAGTGATTGCAAGAGTCAGCAAAAGTAAGTACTTACTAACACTTATATAACGAAACGACACACCGTGTGCTTCTTTTCGTAACAAAAAACTCGGTTTGAGAGCACCCTGCACTTATTGCCCGCATACGGACCTTGCGGCATACTCAGCCCTCCCCAAAGGGGGACGATATTACAATACGGGGGTCGCAACAGGCCTTCTCCCTGACCGCAAGCGGGGTACAACATGCGAACGACTGCTAACAAGGATCAGCTGCAGCGGCGTCTGGCAGAGCTACGCCAACGCGGCCTCTCCGTCGCCTTCGTACCGACGATGGGCAATCTTCACGCAGGCCACGTCCAGCTCGTGCGGCGCGCTCGCGAGTTAGCGGACGCGGTTGTCGTCAGCATCTACGTCAATCCGCTGCAGTTCGGCGCTGGCGAAGATCTGGACAGCTACCCACGGACGCTCGCTGCCGACAAAGAGAAGCTCTTCGCAGAGGGCGTGCAGCTGCTGTATACACCCGACACCGTCGACATCTACCCCGAGGGCTTGCAGCGCCACACGCAGGTCGAAGTACCCGACCTGTCAGAAACTCTCTGCGGCAGCAGCCGTCCCGGACATTTCAACGGTGTAACGACGATTGTCGCCAAGCTGTTCAATATTGTACGTCCGGATGTCGCCCTGTTCGGCGAAAAGGATTTTCAGCAACTATCCATCGTCCGCAAGATGGTCGTCGATCTGTGCATGCCGGTACAGGTTGTGGGCGTAGCGACCGTGCGGGACGTGGACGGTCTCGCGCTGAGTTCCCGCAACAGCTACCTGTCCCCGGCGCAGCGGCGCATTGCCCCCCTGTTGCACGAGACGCTGGCCAGCTGTCGCGAGGCGATAGCCTGCGGATTCGACAACTTCCTGCAGCTCGAATCGCACGCGCGGATGCGCCTTCTGCAAGCCGGGTTCACGCCGGATTATTTTGCGATCCGCGACGCACATACGTTGCGCAACGTCACCGGAGAGACCGAAGAGGTTGCCATACTCGCAGCAGCCCGGCTGGGCAGCACGCGACTCATAGACAATGTGCGACTGAGTCTCAACCCGGCCTCCGACTGGGGCATGCTGGCAAGTCCCTGACCGACAGCGCAGACTCGATCATCGGCTAAACACCGTCTAGGAGCCTGAGTCCGACAGGCTCCCGGCACCTTGCACTTGGCAACACGGGTTATATGATGCGGCTGTTACCATAGTTCGAATATTACAGGAGAACAGCCATGTCAGAATTTCCCGTACATCCGGTGCCAGAGTCGTTCAAGGATGCACACATCGACGCCGAGACCTACACCGCAATGTACCGGCAATCCCTGGATGACCCGGCTACGTTCTGGGGCGACATGGCAGAACGCTTCCTAGACTGGCACAAACCCTGGGAGGAGGTCGTAAGCTATGACTTCAGCAGGGGCGAGGCAGCCTGGTTTACAGGCGGTCAGTTGAACGTCGCCTACAACTGCATCGATCGCCACCTGCCTGAGAAAGCGCAGGCGCCGGCCATTATCTGGGAGGGCGACGATCCGGCAGACAGCAGGACCGTCACTTATGCCGAGCTCAAAGATGCCGTCTGCCGCCTCGCTAACGTACTGAAAAGCCGCGGCGTTCGGCGCGGCGATCGCGTGTGCATCTACATGCCCATGATTCCGGAGGCGGCGTTTGCCATGCTGGCCTGCGCGCGCATCGGCGCCATTCACTCGGTCGTGTTCGGTGGCTTTTCACCGGAGGCCCTGAAAGATCGAATTCTGGACTGCAACTGCAGCGTCGTTATTACCGCCGACGAGGGGCTTCGTGGCGGCAGAAAGATCACACTGAAACGCAATGTCAATCAGGCGCTGATGTCCTGCCCGGACGTACACAGCTGCATCGTGGTTGCGCGCACGAACGCCGACATCGATTGGAATGAGAGCCGCGATATCGACTACGCCGCGGCCGTCGCCGCCGCCGACACCGAGTGCGAACCGGAAATAATGGAGGCGGAGGACCCGCTGTTCATCCTGTACACCTCGGGGTCTACGGGCAAACCAAAGGGGGTGCTGCACACGACCGGCGGTTACCTGCTGCAGGTCAGCGCAACGTTCTACTATACCTTCGACTACCGTGAAGGCCAGATCTTCTGGTGCGCGGCAGATGTCGGCTGGGTCACCGGTCATAGCTATATCGTTTATGGACCACTCAGCAATGGCGCCACCACGCTGATATTCGAGGGTGTGCCGACCTATCCGGACGCCGGTCGCTTCTGGGAAGTGGTAGACAAACACCAGGTAAATATTTTCTATACGGCACCTACGGCACTGCGAGCGCTGCATGCCGTCGGGGATGAACCCGTGAAGCGCAGTTCCCGCGCCAGCCTGCGCCTGCTGGGATCGGTGGGAGAGCCGATAAATCCGGAGGCCTGGGAGTGGTACTACCGCGTCGTCGGGGAATCGCGCTGCCCTATCGTCGACACCTGGTGGCAGACAGAGACCGGAGGGATGATGATCACGCCGTTCCCGGGCGCTACACCGCTGAAGCCCGGCTTCGCATCCTACCCGTTTTTCGGCGTCGACCTCGCTCTGCTGGATGAAAATGGCAACGAGATCGAAGGCGCTGGGGCCGGCTACCTGGTGATTCGCGCTTCCTGGCCAGGCCAGATCCGTACGGTCTACGGCGACCATCAGCGCCTCATTGATACCTATTTCAGCACTTACCCCGGCTATTATTTTACCGGCGACGGGGCCACGCGGGACGAGGACGGCTATTACAGGATCACAGGTCGTGTGGATGACGTACTCAACGTGTCCGGCCATCGCATGGGAACGGCCGAGGTCGAGAGCGCGCTTGTGCTGCACGGCAAGGTCGCCGAGGCAGCGGTTGTTGGTTATCCTCACGACATAAAGGGACAGGGTATCTACTGCTATGTCACGACGATGCAGGGTGTGGAAGCGGACGACACCCTCAAGGCCGAACTGATCGACCTGTGCGTGGATGAGATCGGTCGCTTCGCCAAACCCGACATAATCCAGTGGGCACCCGGACTGCCGAAAACCCGTTCCGGCAAGATCATGCGACGGATTCTCCGCAAGATAGCCGAGAATGAGCTAGACAGCCTCGGCGACACCAGCACGCTAGCCGATCCGGACGTTGTGGAAGCACTCATCAGCAACCGCGTCACGCACTGACTGGCTCCCAGGAGCCTGACAGGCATATCGCGCTTTTAAAAAGGCTTTCGCGGAGTCACGCACCGCTCTCTATCGGCTACTGAAAGTAGACCGTCGGAACAGGGCCGCGCGATACGCGGCCAATGGCATCAGGCGTTTTCGCTGGTCGTTTCTGAGGACGACGACGATTCGTCGCCAGCCTCGTCTGCGAGCAGCTCCTTGATGGACAGCTTGATACGCCCACGCTGGTCGACGTCGAGCACCTTTACGCGAATTTCCTCACCTTCCTTGAGGTGATCAGAGACATTCTCAACCCGCTCGTTGGCAATCTGTGAGATATGCACCAGGCCATCCTTGCCCGGAAGGATGTTGACGAAAGCGCCGAAATCGACGATGCGCGCCACCGTACCCGTGTAGACCGCGCCGACCTCGGCCTCTGCCGTGATCTCCTCGATCATCCGGATAGCGGCATCCCGCGTCTCCTGGTCCTGACCAAAAACCCGCACGGTGCCGTCATCGTCTATATCGACGGTCGCGCCGGACTCCTCGGTGATCATGCGGATTGTCGCGCCACCCTTGCCGATGATGTCGCGAATCTTGTCGGCATCGACTTTCAGCGTCAGCATGCTGGGCGCATGTGCGGAAGTCACCTTGCGCGGCTCGGACATTACTTCGTTCATCTGGCCGAGAATGTGCAGACGGGCCTGCTGAGCCTGTTCGAGCGCAATCTCCATGATCTGCTCGGTGATGCCCTCGATCTTGATATCCATCTGCAGCGCAGTCACTCCGGTCGAAGTGCCCGCTACCTTGAAGTCCATGTCGCCGAGATGATCCTCGTCACCGAGGATATCGGTGAGAACGGCAAACTGGTTGCCCTCCTTCACCAGACCCATGGCGATACCGGCCACCGGCGCCTTGAGAGGAACACCCGCCGCCATCATCGCGAGCGAGCCGACACAGACCGATGCCATGGAGCTGGAACCGTTGGACTCGGTAATCTCGGAGACAAGTCGGATGGTGTAGGGGAAATCATCGTCTTTCGGTAGTACTGCCGCGAGGCCGCGCCGTGCCAGGCGACCGTGTCCCACTTCGCGTCGGTTGGTGAAGCCCACGCGGCCGGCTTCGCCCACGCAATAGGGCGGAAAATTATAGTGCAGCATGAACGGGTCGCGACGCTCGCCCTCAAGCGCGTCGATAATCTGGGCATCCCGATTCGAGCCCAGTGTGACCGCCCCGATAGCCTGGGTTTCGCCGCGGGTAAATAACGCAGAGCCATGTACCTTTGGCAGGATATCCACTTCACAGGCAATCGGTCGCACCGTGCGTGTATCGCGACCGTCAATTCGCGGCTCCCCGTTGAGAATGTTCTGACGGACCAGTGTTTTCTCGACCGCCTTGAAGACATCCTTGACGTCATCGGCAGATGGACCGTCTTCCGCTGCCAGGGCATCGACACAGGCGTTACGAATGCCGGCGATCTGATCGTAGCGCTGGGCCTTGTCAGTAATTTTGTACGCGGCCGCGAGATCCGCTTTGACCTGTGCCTCGACAGCCGAGACCAATCCGCTATCGAGTTCAACTGGCTGCCAGTCCCAGCGCGGCTTGCCCGCTTCCGCGACCAGTTCGTTGATAGCCTGAATAACCGCCTGCATTTCCTGATGCGCGAACAGCACTGCTCCCAACATCTGGTCTTCAGTCAGCTCCGCCGCCTGAGACTCTACCATCAGCACTGCATCTGAGGTTCCGGCCACCACCATATCCAGCTTACTTTCAGCGAGAGTCGCATAGGTGGGATTGAGCAGGTAGCCGTCGTTTTCGGTAAAGCCGATACGCGCACCGCCGATCGGACCGTTGAACGGGCAGCCGGAGATAGCCAGAGCGGCGGATGTGCCGATCATCGCCGGAATATCCGGATCGATGTGCTTGTCAGCGGACATAACGGTACAGATCACCTGCACTTCGTTCATAAAACCATTGGGAAAAAGCGGTCGTATCGGCCGATCGATCAGCCGCGACGTCAGCGTTTCCTTTTCACTGGGGCGACCCTCGCGCTTGAAAAACCCGCCGGGGATCTTGCCGACGGAGTAGGTCTTTTCCGTGTAGTGGACTGCCAAAGGAAAAAACGGCTGTCCTGGACGTGCGGTCTTTTCCGCAACCACGGTCACAAGTACCGAGGTGTTTTCCACCGTGACCAGCACTGCGCCGGTCGCCTGTCGGGCAATGCGCCCGGTCTCCAGCGTGACAGTCTGTCCGCCGTACTGAAAAGTCTTGGTTACTGGATTCACTTTTTTCTCCTATCCTTTTACATGACTACCGGCGCCCCCTGGCCCCGGTAGAGTCGGCGCAGCGCCTATCGACGCAGGCCCAGTCGCTTGATCAATTCTAGATAACGTGACGCATCTTTGCGCTTCAGATAATCCAACAGTTTGCGCCGCTGATTCACCATGCGGATCAGCCCGCGACGGGAGTGGTGGTCGTGCTTGTGGGTCTGGAAGTGATCGCGCAGCTGTTCAATATTCGCCGTCAGCAGTGCAACCTGCACTTCCGGTGATCCTGTATCACCCTCTCCGCGCCGGTATTCCTGTACGATTTCCGCCTTCTTTTCTACGGGTAATGCCATTGTCATATCCTCTTCTAATCTGCCGGGGTCGCTGCCCTCGGGCGGGCCTGAAACCCCATTAAAAAAGAGCCTGTCCGCGCAGATTTACAGACAGGTTCGCGTCACCCCTTGGTGACCATCAGTCGACGCGGCGCAATGCGCCCATCGTCCAATATTTCTCCGATACCCAGAAACTCGCCATCTCCGAGCGAGCAGCGCACCATACCATCGCAGGGTGCATTTGGCACCAACACCGCCTGCCCTTGACGCAGGTAGAACCCGGCAGATTCACTCAGCGTCACCTGGGGCATATCCGCCAGCGCGCGCTGGGACGGCTGTAGCAGGCTATCCATGCTGGCATCTTCGCCACGCTCACGCAGAGATTCCAGTACGGGCAGGCCGACGGCATGCTCGAGCGTGAAGGGTCCCGACTGTATGCGGCGCAGGCGCGATACGTGGCCACCACAACCCAGGCTGTCGCCAAGGTCTTCCGCCAGCGAGCGAATGTACGTGCCCTTGCTGCAGTGCACGCGCACATCCACCTCGGCCCGGGCACCCGGCCTGAAGTCGATAACTTCATAACTGTGCACAGTTATCCGGCGCGACTTGCGCGGCACCTCAATACCCTGCCGCGCTAGCGCATACAGAGGCTGCCCTTCGTACTTGATGGCAGAGTACATCGACGGCACCTGATCGATGGCGCCGGTAAACAGCGCAACCGCGGCATCCAGTCGGTCGCGCGTGACGTCACCCGCACCGGCACGCAAGCGTTCCTCGCCCTCGGCGTCACCTGTCGTCGTGGCGACACCCAGGACGAAGGTGCTGTCATAGACTTTGTCCGCATCGAGCAGGAACTGCGACAGCTTGGTCGCCTCACCGAAGCACAGTGGTAAGACGCCGGTCGCCAGCGGATCGAGACTGCCGGTGTGCCCCACCTTCGCGGCTTTGAACAGATACTTGACCCGCTGCAACGCCTTGTTGGAAGTCACGCCGGCCGGCTTGTCGAGTATGAGAATGCCGTCAATCGGTCGTCCGCGGCGCCGCCGAGCCATCAGCGCTCGCCTGCATCATCGACATCGGCCGCATCCCCGCGCATCGCTTCCAGCGCCAGATCGCGGGCCTTGGCCTCGCTGATCAGTGATTCTATAGCGCGTCCACGACCGACACTGCTGTCATAGCGAAAAGTCAGTTTCGGCACACTGCGCATGGTAGCGTCGCGCGCCAGCTGACTGCGCAGAAATCCACTGGCCCTGTTGAGTACCTCGGTGGAGTCCCGCGCCTCACCCTCTGTGTCCACGTCGAGCTGCGTATAGTAGATCTTTGCGTAACCGAGATCGCGACTGACATCCACGCTGGTCAGACTGATCATGCCCAGTCGCGGGTCGCGCAACTCCCGCTGTATCAAGCTTGCCAGCTCGCGCTGCAGGTAATCGGCAACCCGCTGTGTGCGACTGAATTCCCGTGCCATGTGCCAGACTCACCCGTCACCTACAGGGTGCGGGCGATCTCCTTGACCTCGAACACTTCGATCTGGTCGCCAACCTTGACGTCCGTGTAGTTCTTGACGCCAATACCGCATTCCATGCCGTTGCGCACTTCGCTGGCATCGTCCTTGAAGCGCCGCAAAGACTCGAGCTCACCTTCGTAGATCACCACGTTGTCGCGCAGCACGCGAATGGGCTTGGCACGGTAAACCGTACCCTCCGTCACCAGGCAGCCGGCAATCTGGCCGAACTTCGGTGAACTGAATACATCGCGCACCTCGGCAATGCCGACAATTTCTTCACGCATCTCGGGCGCCAGCATGCCGTTCAGCGCCTGTTTTACATCATCAATCAGATTATAGATTACGTTGTAGTAGCGAAGGTCCACACCCTCGGCCTCAAGCAACCGGCGCGCAGACGCATCTGCGCGAACATTGAAGCCGAAGATCACCGCATCGGAGGTCATCGCCAGCGTCACATCGGTCTCGGCGATGCCACCGACGCCGCTGGAGACGATATTGACCTGGACTTCATCGTTGCCGAGGTCGAGCAGGGCTGTCTGTATAGCCTCCAGTGAGCCACGGACATCTGCCTTGACCACTACGTTCAGCGTACGCTTCTCGCCGGCGGCCATGCTCTCGAACATATTATCGAGCTTGGCAGCCTGCTGCCGCTGCAGCTTGCTGTCGCGGGTCTTTTCCTGACGTAAGGCGGCAATATCGCGGGCGCGCTTCTCGCTCTCCACCACCGCGAACTGATCACCCGCATCCGGTGTACCATCGAGGCCGAGAATCTCGACGGGAATACTCGGGCCGGCCTCCTGAATACTTTCACCATTCTCATCCAGCATGGCGCGGAGGCGACCGTAGTGCGAACCCGCGAGAACGATATCCCCCCGGCGCAGTGTGCCGCGCTGTACCAGTAAAGAAGCTACCGGGCCACGGCCCTTGTCGAGTCGCGACTCGATCACCAGACCCTGCCCGGGCACATCGCGCGGCGCTTTCAGTTCCAGGAGCTCTGCCTGCAGCAGCACCGCATCCAGAAGATCTTCGATACCGTCACCGGTAATTGCGGAGACGGGCACGAACTGAGTGTCGCCACCCCACTCTTCAGGGATGACATCCTGGGCTGACAGCTCGTTCTTCACACGGTCCGGATCTACACCTTCCTTATCCATCTTGTTGACTGCCACGATCAACGGCACCCCGGCCGCGCGCGCGTGCTGCACCGCTTCGGTGGTTTGCGGCATGACGCCATCATCCGCCGCCACCACCAGAATCACGATATCGGTGCTCGTAGCGCCGCGCGCCCGCATCGCGGTAAACGCCGCATGACCCGGCGTGTCCAGGAATGACACCATGCCGTGACCGGTTTCTACGTGGTAGGCACCGATGTGCTGGGTAATGCCACCGGCTTCGCCCGACGCCACGTGTGCCTTGCGGATATAATCGAGCAGAGACGTCTTGCCGTGATCGACATGGCCCATGACGCTCACCACCGGGGCCCGTGGCTCGGGTGTACCATCGTGCTGCGACAGGGTTTCGTTTAGATCCTCCTCCAGCGCGTCCGCGCTGATGTGGCGGACATTGTGACCGAGCTCTTCCACGACCAGGGTCGCGGTGTCGCGGTCTATCATCTGGTTGATCGTCGCCATAACGCCCAGTTTCATCAATTCCTTGATGACCTCGCCGGACTTCACGGACATCTGCTGTGACAGCCCGGCGACAGTGATCATGTCGGCAATCTCGACGTCGTAGACTTTTCTTTCTGTGGGCATTTCGAATCCGTGCCTGCCATGTTCCTCGTGGGTCGCCTTGATCTTCTTGCGTCCACCGCGACGACGCAGGCGCCCGGTTTCTGCGGCTTCCAGATCGGAAAGCGACAGATTATGGCCACGCTGCTTGCCGCGACCGAGCGAGTCACCGCGGTTCACCCGCCCGCGCGTATTTTTGCGCCGCGGTTCTTCACGCCCCGGCTCCGAGGGCGCCGCATGCAGGCGCTTGGGCTTGCGCGTCGCCTCTTCACGTGCCTTCCGCGCAACTTCCGCCGCCTGCTTCTGCTCTTCTTCGGCCTTGCGCGCGGCTATCGCCGCCTCGCGAGCCGCCGCTTCAGCCTGCTCGCGCTTCTGCTTACGCATCGCGGCACGCTGGCGCAACACCTCCGGATCGAGGTTGGCAGGATCTTCATCCTCTTCCTCGTCGCCCAGGTCGTACTCCGGCTCAACCGGCGCCGGCTCTGACTCCGCAGCCGTTTCCGACTCGCTACCGGCCTCCGCGGTCGCGCTTTCGTGGCTGCTTTCGACCTTCGCGGCCTCTTGTTCCACCGCATCCGCGGCGCTCTCTTCGGACACAGCAGCCGCTTCGAGCGCCTCATCCACATCGACTGGCCCGCTCTCTGACTCCGCGTCACGCTTGACGTAGGTCCGCTTCTTGCGAACCTCGACATTGACAGTTTTCTTACCCTGCGAACTGCCTGTACGCAATGTGCTGACTGTCTTGCGCTTCAGCGTGATCTTGCGAGGCGCACCCGAAGCTTCTCCGTGGTTGCGCTTCAAAAAAGTCAGCAACGTCTGCTTGTCTTCATCAGACACCACTTCATCGGCGGCGTTATGTGGCAACCCGGCATCTTTCATCTGCTTGAGCAGACGCTCAACCGACGCATTCACTGATTTCGCCAGTTGCTCTACTGTCACCTGCGCCATTCAATACTCTCCTTTACTACCCTGCCGATCGGAAACCACAGCTGCCAACGCGAGCCGTCGCCATTGTTACTGTGCGTCTTCCTCGAACCAGGGTCTGCGAGCGGTCATGATCAGTTCGCCCGCGCGCTCTTGCGTCATATCTTCTATATCGATCAATTCATCCACGCCCTGCTCTGCCAGGTCTTCCATGGTCACCACGCCGCGGCTGGCCAGCACATAGGCCAGGTGGCGATCCATACCGTCCATGGTGATCAGGTCTTCGGCAGGCTCGTTGACGCCGAGTTGCTCTTCTGAAGCAATCGCCAGCGTCAGCAGGGCATCCTTGGCCCGTGCCCGAAGTTCCTCGGCGATGTCCTCGTCGAAACCTTCGATTGCCATCATTTCGTCGAGCGGCACGTACGCGACTTCTTCCAGCGTGGTGAACCCCTCCTCGACCAGAATCTCGGCAACGTCCTCATCAATATCGAGCTTATCCATAAACATCTGGATGATCTGGCCGGCCTCTGCCTCGTGTTTTTCGGCCGCCTCCTCATTGCTCATCACGTTGATCGTCCAGCCGGTCAACTCACTGGCAAGACGCACGTTCTGTCCCGAGCGACCGATCGACTGGGCCAGGTTGTCCTCGGATACCGCGACGTCCATTGTATGTCCATCCTCGTCGACGACGATGGACTCTACCTCCGCGGGCGACATGGCATTGATCACCAGTTGCGCCGGATTGTCGTCCCAGAGCACGATATCCACACGCTCGTTATCCAACTCGTTGGAAACCGCCTGCACGCGCGAACCGCGCATGCCGACACAGGCGCCCACAGGGTCAATCCGCTGATCGTTGGTCTTCACGGCAATTTTGGCGCGCGATCCCGGGTCACGCGCCGCGCTGCGTATCTGGATAACCTCCTCGGCGATTTCCGGAACTTCAATCTTGAACAGCTCGATTAGCATCTCGGGGCATGAGCGGCTCAGGACGAGCTGTGGACCGCGCGCTTCCGTGCTGATTTCTCGAAGAATAGCGCGCACACGGTCATTGACTCGGAAAGTCTCGCGGCCCACCAGCTGATCGCGCGGCAGCAGACCCTCGGCGTTGTTGCCGAGATCGACAATCACATTATCCCGTGTGACCTTCTTCACGCTGCCCGCGACGAGTTCGCCGACGCGGTTGTCGTAGGCCTCCACAACCTGCTGGCGCTCAGCATCGCGCACTCGCTGCACAATGACCTGCTTCGCTGTCTGCGCTGCGATCCGCCCGAAACCGACGTTCTCGATTTTCTCCTCGTAAACGTCACCGGGCTTTAAGGACGGATCCTTTTCGATCGCCTCCTCGGTCGTTAACTGAGTGCCCAGCAGGGCGACTTCATCGTCGGGCACAACGAGCCAGCGTCGCAGGGTTTCATAATCACCGGTCTTGCGGTCGATAGTAACCTCGATGTCGGCATCCTCGTCGTACCGCTTCTTGGTGGCAGTCGCCAGAGCGAGCTCTATCGCATCAAAAATAATATCCTCCGAGACACCCTTCTCGTTGGATACCGCTTCTGCTACCAGCAGGATTTCTTTCGTCATCAGTCACCTTGCCCCAGGCCGACGCCAAGGCTACGCCTTGAGCTCTACACGCGCCTTGTCTATTTCATCAAACGGCAGCAGATATTCGTGATCGTCAACCTGCACCACGACATCTTCGCCCTCAATACCCTTCAGCTTTCCCCGGAACCGACGCCTGCCTTCGAACGGCACGCGCAGTCTGATGTCCACCGTCTCGCCGCCAAACCTGCTGTACTGCTCGAGCCTGAACAGCTGCCGGTCGAGTCCCGGCGAGGAGACCTCCAATGTGTAGTCACCGGCAATCGGATCCTCCACATCCAGCACGCTCCCGACCTGACCACTGACGCGCGCGCAATCGTCCACAGCGATACCATGATCACTGTCGATATACAGCCGCAGTACACTGTGGCGTCCCTGGGCAAGGTGTTCCACACCCCACAAATCAAAACCCAGTGCCTCTACCGTCGGCTGCAGCAGTTGCCGCAATCTTTCTTCCCTGCTGCTCACGCGTCTCCCGGTGAAACTCCGCGCACTGAACATTTGTGCCATATACGAAAAAGCCCCAACAAAGGGGCTTTTCACGTCGCACCACCTATATAGGAGCAGGTGATGCCGATTGGTAGCGGGGGCCGGATTCGAACCGACGACCTTCGGGTTATGAGCCCGACGAGCTACCAGGCTGCTCCACCCCGCATCAAAACACGCTCACGGTAGAGGCAATCGCAACTGCCTGAGGTCAGCTAAGACCTTTTGGTCGATTACCCTACCCCGGAAGCCACCCTCAAGAAGCCTCCGATGAGACGCGAGATTATAGGTATCACCAATAGCGCGGTCAACCGCCTTACAAAAAAGAATGCCTGGATTACAGGTTTCCACTCTGGATTCTGTTTGAGCTGACCCGGGCTGCACATATCGGTACACTCTGTGGGCCTGGGCACTACCCCGTCTGCAAGGGGCAATAGCCGGGGCACTGGCTGCACGTCGAACTGTCATATTTTTGTAACATCAGAGTAGCATCATTGTGCGGGGCGACGGGCGCTAGAGTTGAAGCGCTGGTCCAGCGCCATTCATTACTGCGCAGAGGTTTTCATGTATAGATTCCACACGCTGATCACCGCCTCGGTTTTCGCTGCCATCCTTGCCAATCCCGCCGTATCGCGCGAAGTTGTCTCTGTCGACGGATCATCCACGGTCTTTCCGATATCCGAGGCCTTCGCCGAGGAATTTCAGATCGCCACCCGCACCCGGGTCACGGTCGGTCTGTCCGGCACCGGCGGCGGCTTCAAGAAATTCTGTCGCGGCGAGACTGACTTCAGCGGTGCCTCGCGCCCCATCCGCGAGGGGGAAATCGAGCAGTGTCGGGAAAACGGGGTCGAGTACATCGAACTGCCGATTGCGATGGACGGTATCGCCAATGTTGTGCACCCCGACAACGACTGGGCAGAGTGCCTGACCGTGGACGAACTCAAGCGGATCTGGGAGCCCGAGGCCCAGGGAGTAATCGAAAACTGGAGCCAGGTTCGCGACAGTTTCCCGGATGCGCCACTGCGCCTGTTCGGCGCTGGCGTCGATTCCGGAACTTACGATTACTACACTTTCGCCCTCACGGGTGTTGAGCACTACTCGCGCGGGGACTTCACGGCAACCGAGGACGACAACGTCACCGTTCAGGGCGTTTCCTCCGACCGCAATGCCCTGGGTTTCCTCGGACTCGCCTACCTTGACGAAAACCGCAGCCGGCTGCGCGCAGTAGCGATCAAACAGGAAAATGGCAGTTGCGTGGCGCCCACTGCGAAGGCAATCCGCAGTGGCAGCTATCAGCCGCTGTCGCGGCCGCTGTTCATGTACGTCAACGCCGCTGCACTCGAGCGCCCCGCGGTACAGTCCTATGCGGAGTTCATGATGGACCCGGAGAACGGCATTTCCCTGGTCGAGGAAGTCGGTTACGTTCCACTGCCCGAAGAGGCTTTCGGCATGGGCCTAGCCAAGATCAGGGCGCGCAAGACAGGCACGTATTACGACGGTGGCTCCAGGGTCGGCGTCAGCATTCGAGACCTGCTCGCGTCCGAGTAATCTGCGTCAGGTCAAGGCGAGTGGTCGAACCGGCCATTCGCCTTGTTTGTTTCGGAGCCAGGGGGAAGCATGGCCGGGTCCAGTATTCCAAACGCGACAGAGCTGGTAGCGTCGGGATTTGTAGCGCGACGCAAGCTACTGAGCCGGGTCATGTCGGTGTTACTGTTTCTTTGTGCCGGCCTGTCGGTCTTCGTGACCACGGCAATTGTGGTGATCCTGGTCTCGGAATCCTGGGACTTTTTTGCCCAGGTATCGATCATTGACTTCCTCACCGGCACCATGTGGACACCGGTATTTGCCAATCCTCAGTTCGGTGTACTGCCCCTGCTGCTGGCCACGCTGCAGACCGCCGCCCTCGCCATGATCATCGCCGTACCGATGGGCCTGCTGATGTCTATCTATCTAAGCGAATATGCCAATTCGCGGGTGCGCGAAATCATGAAGCCTGCACTGGAACTGCTGGAGGCGGTCCCGACCGTGGTCTATGGCTATTTCGCGCTGCTGGTCATGACACCGTTCCTGCAAAAGTTCATGCCTGGCCTTGCCGGGATCAATCTGCTGGTGCCGGGGATCATCCTTGGCATCATGATCCTGCCCTATGTTGTTTCGGTGAGTGAAGACGCGATGCGGGCAGTGCCCAACGGCCTGCGCGAGGGCGCCTATGCCCTCGGGATGTCCAAGTGGCAGGTGGCAATGCGGGTGGTCATCCCCGGCGCGTTTTCCGGCATTACCGCCGCCTTTATTCTCGGCATGTCACGGGCAGTGGGTGAGACCATGGTGCTGGCGATCGCCGCGGGCCAGAACCCGAACCTCACCTTTGACCCGCGCGAGGGCGCTGCCACCATAACCGCCTACATCGTTCAGGTCAGCATGGGCGACCTGCCCCACGGCTCTCTCGCCTACTCGACCATCTTCTCCACAGGCCTGGTTCTGTTTATCATGACTCTTGGCTTTAATCTCGCCGGTTTCTACCTGCGCAAGCGCTTCCGCGAGGCCTACTGACATGGCACTGACAAGCAGCGGCAACCTGTCATCGGCCGAACTCTCAACTTTCGACGCTGCCACCGCAGTAAGCCGCGCCAAGCATATTGACAGGGTATTCGCGGTGGGCGGCATCCTGGTGATGACGATAGCCATGGGGCTGCTGTTTGCACTGATCGGCGATCTGGTGGTGCGCGGCCTCGCGCGCATAGATTACGACTTTCTGACCAGCTTCCCGTCGCGCCGCGCCGAGCGTGCCGGCATCCTCTCGGCCTGGGTCGGCTCAATACTGGTCATGCTGACCACTGCGTTCCTCGCCATTCCCGTCGGGGTCGCCGCCGGCCTTTATCTGGAGGAATATGCGCGCGCTGGATGGCTCTCCAATATCATCGAGATAAATGTGTCCAATCTCGCCGGCGTGCCTTCCATAATCTACGGCTTGCTGGCGCTGGGCCTGTTTGTCTATGGGCTCGATCTGGGCAAGACCATTCTCGTCGCCGGCATGACCCTCGGCCTGCTTATTCTGCCGATCGTGATTGTCTCGACACGCGAAGCGGTGCGCTCCATTCCCCGTGTGATCAAGGAGGGCGCCTACGGCCTGGGAGCCGATCAGTGGCAGGTCATGTGGCACTACATCATTCCCGCAGCCAGGCCAGGTATACTCACGGGCGCTATCGTCGGACTGTCTCGGGCGATCGGCGAGACCGCCCCGATCATCACGATAGGCGCGCTGACCTTCATCGCGTTTCTGCCGCCGGCACCGGTATCAGGGGAGTTTCCGTTTATAAATTTCGATTGGCTGACCGACAGTTTCACGGTTCTGCCGATCCAGATGTTCAACTGGATTTCCCGCCCCCAGGCTGATTTCCACATCAATGCCGCGGCCACGGGCGTTGTGCTGATGGCACTCACACTGTCGCTGAATGGCATCGCCATATGGATACGTTTCCGCCTGCGCCGCACGCATCATAATTAATTCCACTGATATAACGACGCTGGAAAACGCAATGACCCAGACGCCAGAACAGGTGGCCGCCGAAGCCGACACTGCCGCGGACCAGCCACCCATACCGCCGCAAGTGGAAAAAGCGCCGCTGCGTGCTCGCGTTGAGAACCTCAATTTCTACTACGCCGATGGTTTTCAGGCTATCTGCGATGTGTCTATGCCCATCCTCGATCGCCAGGTCACCGCGCTGATCGGGCCTTCCGGCTGCGGCAAGTCGACGCTTCTTCGCTGCTACAATCGCATGCACGACCTGTATCCCGGCAACCGCTACGAGGGCGCCGTCATCCTCGAGCCCGAAGGCGAGAACCTGATCGGCCCGGATGCCGACCCCGTGCTGGTGCGACTGCGCATCGGCATGGTGTTCCAGAAACCCAACCCTTTCCCTAAGTCCATCTATGAGAATGTCGCCGCAGGCCTGCGGGTGCGCGGGGTGCGCAACCGGGCGATTATCGACGAGGCGGTGGAAACGGCATTGAAGCGCGCCGCGATCTGGGATGAAGTCAAGGACCGTCTGGACGGTTCGGCTTACGACATGTCCGGCGGCCAGCAGCAACGCCTGTGCATTGCGCGCGCCCTGGCACCCAATCCCGAAATACTGCTGCTCGATGAGCCGACCTCGGCGCTCGACCCCATCGCTACGGCCAAGGTGGAGGATCTGGTACAGGAACTGTCCAAGGAGGTCACCGTGGTGATCGTGACCCACAACATGCAGCAGGCGGCACGTATATCGCACCGCACGGCCTTCATGCATATCGGGCAGCTGATGGAGTTCGACGAGACCAGCAAGATCTTCACCAATCCCGCACACCCGCGCACAGAGGCCTACATCACGGGCCGCTATGGCTGAGTGAAGAAGCGAAGGTCACTGTAAACCTTGAGACATGCCCTCCGGGCATGCTGTGTCGTAAGGCTATAAAGCTGTAATGAAATCCACCATCGGGCATCCAATGCACGCAAGTTCAATGGAGGATGGTGAAATGACAGCAACCCGACCACTCGCAGCGTTACTACTGGTGCTTTTCACCCTGCAATCGGCGCAGGCAATTACCAAGAACGGCTTTGACCTCGAGGGCGCGACAATACCCCCGGAGGAGATCAAGTCAGGGGGACCGCCCAGGGATGGCATTCCGGCCATCAATGAACCCGTTTTCATTGCTGCCGAAGAGGCACGGTCTATCGACGCCGACGACCGGGTCATGGGCGTTGTTATCAACGGTCGCGCCCGGGCCTATCCCATTGCGATCCTCAACTGGCACGAACTGGTCAACGATCAGATCGGCGATCAACACTTCACCGTCAGCTATTGCCCGCTGTGCGGCACGGGAATGGTGTTTGCAACCAACGTTCAGGATGTGGCGCTGGTTTTCGGCGTATCCGGACTTCTGTACAACAGCGACATGCTGCTTTATGACCGCAATACCCAGTCGCTCTGGTCGCAGATTCTGGGCGAGGCCATCAGTGGCCCGCTCGTTGGCACCGCGTTGCCCCAAGTGCCGGCCAGACACACGACCTGGCGACAATGGCGGAGCGAGCACCCCGAAACAAAAGTACTGAGTCGTGACACCGGGTTTCGTCGTGATTACGGTCGCAGCCCCTACCGGGGTTACGAAAAATCGCCCCGCCTGTTCTTCGAGGTCGCCAACAGCGCCCCGGATACTTACCACCGCAAGGCGCTGGTAATGGGTGTATCAGTGGATGGCACCCACAAAGCCTATCCTTTTGAGGAACTCGCCAGCAACGGGAAGAAGCAGTTCACCGATACCGTCAACGGCCAGCGCCTGGAGATCCACTGGGATGAAACCGCCCAGAGCGCGTGGGCTATCTCGCAGGATGGCAATGATCACCCAACCACAACCGGCTTCTGGTTTGCCTGGTACGCGTTTTATCCAGAGACCCGGGTGTACACCGCTGACTAGGAGCCTAAGTTCGACAGGCTCCTAGGATTGATACAGCCGGTTCGAAGCCCGGGAGCAGTTGCGTGCCCGGGACCCGAAGATTCTGCGCTATAGCACCGTGCTGGATATGGACGCGCGCTCGGCAACGGTCCGTACGGCGTATGAGGCACTCGACCTCGGCATGGAAACAAGTTCTGGCGGTGCCATATGTTTGAATCCGGGCGCTGTTTCAACCGAGAATACCAGGCTTTTGATCCAACACACCGGAGGTGTTGACCTTGTCGCAAGAAACCGGCCCAAAGCTCCTGATCAGGCATGCTGATGTGAAGGACATTAAAGGCATCATGCAGCTTTCACGTCGCGTCTACCCTGAAGAGCCGCCATACACGCACGGTCAGGTCTCCGGGCATATCAATGCCTTCCGTGCCGGTGTGTTCGTCGCCGTGTATGAAAACGAGATCGTCGGCTATGCTGCATCCACCATGGTGCGCGAAAAGAGAGTCATGGCCGCCCATACCTGGGACGAGATCACCGGTGGTGGATACGCATCACAGCACAACGGATCCGGCGACTGGCTTTATGGTATCGAGGTCATGGTCCACCCGGAACGGCGGCGACTGAGGATTGGGAAACGCCTTTACCAGGCGCGCGAACGGCTCTGTATCGATACTGGCCTCAAGGGCATTGCGTTCGGCGGCCGTATGCCCGGATTTCGTCGCAATCGAAAGCAATATCCCGATCCCGAGGCCTATCTGGAGGCGGTCAAGGCGGGTGACATCAGGGACTCGACGCTGAACTTCCAGATGCGAGGGGGCTTTGAGCCCGTACGTGCGCTCCCCGGTTACGCACCCGACGATCTGCCGTCGGGTGGGCATGCGGCGCTGATGGTCTGGCGAAATCCCTACTACGATGCGGATGGTGCGGATCAACCAGTGACGCGAACCAACCCTGAAGTAGTTCGAGTGGCATCGGTTCAGCTGAGCGCGCGCACGCTGCAGACGCCGGAAGAGTTCTACAAGACGGTGGATTATTTCACGAACATCGCCTCTGACTACGGCTCAGATTTCGTCGTTTTCCCCGAGCACTTCACCCTCCAGCTCTTGTCCTGCGAAGATGAAGAGCTTGCGCCGGAACGCGCGATCGACCGCGCGACCGAGCACACGGCAACCTTTGTTGACCGACTGCAGCAGATGGCGTTATCGCGCGCGATCAACATCATCGGCGGTAGCCATGCCACGCGGATGGAGGACGGTGATATTCACAACGTCACGCATGTCTTCCTGCGCGACGGAACCGTGCATCGGCAGGAAAAGCTGCACCCGACGCCGGACGAGCGGGAAAGCTGGAACATAAAGGGTGGCGACAGTATCGACGTGATCGAGACGGACTGTGGACCCATCGGGGTGCTGATCTGTTATGACGCTGAATTCCCCGAGGCGGGGCGCCGGCTGGCAGACGAAGGCGCAAAGATTCTGTTTGTTCCTTACAATACCGATACGCGCCACGGACACCTACGGGTTCGATACTGCTGCCAGGCACGCGCCATCGAAAATCAGTGCTTTGTGGTGACCTCGGGCATGGTCGGTAACCTCGACAAGGTTTCGAATCTCGATATTCAGTATGCGCACTCTGCAATCATGACACCGTGCGACTTTCCCTTTGCCCGTGACGGCATTGCCGCCGAAGCCTCCGAAAATGTCGAGATGATCATCGTTGCCGACCTCAACCTTTCCACGGTGCAATGGGCGCGCGCGCAGGGCTCGGTGCGTAATCTGCGGGACAGGCGCTTCGATCTTTATCGCACCAGGTGGCATGACGGAGGTTAAGCGGAGTTCGTCGCTCAATTCAGGGCTCTGATCAAGGACCGCCTGATTATCGGCCGGTTCGCAAGGGACGACTTCTGGCTGTGCTGGCGTCTCTGGAGCCACTGGCAGACACATTCCCTGACGTGGACAAAGACCTGCACGAGTATCGTGCTGGCTACAGCCAACACGCGCGAGTTCGAGCGTGTTCCAGCGCTACCAGTTGAGAACTGGTTGCTGACAGCTGAGAACTGGTCGATGACCTGAGCACGCCCTCCATCGACCGCTGGCATTTAAAACCCGCCGAGGTTGAGATCAGCAAACGCGGTGCTTGCCGAGGTACTATCGGTTGAAGGCGCCGCCGAGGCGCGAATAGAGCAGGTCTCCATCAATTATGCATACACATGATCACGGCAAAGATGAAAGTTCCCGGCGCATTGGCCTGGTGTTTTTCCTCAATCTGGGTTTCACCATCATCGAGTTAATCGGTGGTTGGCTGACCAACAGTACCGCGATCATGGCGGATGCCGTACACGACATGGGAGACACCCTGTCCATTGGCTCTGCCTGGCTGCTGAACCGGCTTGGACGCAAAGACCCGAGTGACGACTTTACCTATGGCTATCGCCGCTTTTCCCTGTTCGGGGCGCTGATCAATGGCCTGGTATTGCTGGCGGGTTCAGCGTGGGTGCTCAAGGAGGCAGCCCCACGCCTGTTCGACCCGGTCATGCCGATGACCGAGGGAATGCTGATCCTGGCGGTGTTCGGCGTCATCGTGAACGGTCTCGCCGCCTGGCGGCTCATGGGGGGCAAAAGCCTGAACGAAAAAGTGCTCAACTGGCATCTTATGGAAGACGTGCTCGGCTGGCTGGCAGTACTGATCGTCGCGACCATCATGCAGTTTGTGGACTTGCCTATCCTCGATCCCCTGCTTTCCATCGGCTTTACACTGTTTATCCTGGTCAATGTGGTACGCAACCTGTGGTCCACGGGGAAACTGTTTTTCCAGGCAGTGCCGGACGTTCAACTGCGGCAGACCATCGAATCGGCGCTACTGCAAATTCCCGGCATCGAAGCGATCCACCATCTCCACCTCTGGTCGCTGGACGGTGAGCATCATGTACTCACGGCTCATGTAGTGGTTGATGACTCCGATAATGGCGATCGTCATTTACAGTTGAAGGCCGACATTGCCGATGTTCTCGAGCAATTCGCGCTGCAACACACCACCATCGAAATCGAGCTTACGGAGGAAAACTGTCGAGACGACGATTGCAGAACAAGCCGCTCTTGAGGACGCGTATTGAAGGATCCTGCACCGGCTTTAATTCATGCTGACGTTCGCCATGCCCGACCGGCGTCGCGAAGCACCTGATAGGCGGTACGCAGAAACACAAGCGCAAACACACTCGCGACAATAATGTCAGGCGAGAAGGAGTCGAGCAGCACGGCCCATCCGGCTTTGCGCAATTCGGAGATGTATATTATGATGAATCTAATCATCATATTTGATTCAAAGTGATCCTTATGCGTACTACTGTAACGATTGATGACTCGCTTTATCAAAAGGCTCTGGAGGTTGCCGATCCGGATATGAACAAGGCGGATTTATTCCGGGAGGCAGTCAGTACCTTCGTGCGGGTGCAGGCAGCCAAGCGCCTTGCCGCGTTGGGCGGGACTACCCCTCAGATGGAAGATATCCCGCGCAGAAAAAGTGAGCCCAGTGATTCGTGAGCGTGCTGGTCGATACGTCGGTGTGGGTGGCCCATTTCAAGCGACGCAATGAATCGCTGGTGGCCATGATGCTGCGGGATGAAGCGCTTACACATCCCATGGTGCTGGGCGAGCTGGCCTGCGGCACACCCCCCGCGCCACGAAAACGCACGCTTGGCGACATCGACCTGTTGCGGCCAGTCACACAGGCGAGCTGGGACGAGGTGCTGGCATTCATTGAGCGGGAAAAGCTTTACGGTCTGGGTTGCGGCATTGTGGATATGTCTTTGCTGGCATCCGCCCTGATGACCGCGGGCACTCGCCTGTGGACGCTGGACAAGTGTCTGGCGACGCTGGCGGCGCGCTTTGGTATTGCATTTGAAGCCCACTGCTGACAAAAAACTTAACGCGGCCGGCAAGGCCCGCACGAGCACTCCGCCTCGCGGAGCCGTGATTTAGGGTGTTGGTGCCGAAGGCGAACACCGAGGCACCTTTGTAGGACGTTGCGTCCCGTTGCGTAAAAACCCTATATTCATAGACTTAAAATAATTTCTTGTTGCATCGTGTTGTATGGCCTAGGCTCACATTATAGCTCCGTATGTGGGAGCGGACGTAGGTGCCGAAAACAGGTGATTAGTTCAAGTCCGGATTTCGGGCGGTACCCTGGAGACCAGCATGCCACGCATCGCAAGGGAATTGTCAGATGCCGCCGTCAGGCGCATGAAGTGGACTACCACGAAGTCAGGCCCGAACGCGGGAAAGCCTCGTGCAGCACTGCATCCTGTCGGGGGTGTATCGGGGTTGCACCTGTACTGCCGGGCACCTGCCCCGGGTGCCGACGCTGCCGGGCGCTCATGGGTACTGCGTGTTCAGGTCGGCGCCAAGCGCCGCGATATCGGACTGGGCCCCTATCCGGAAGTGACCTTGTCAGAAGCCCGCCAGCGGGCGCGTGAAACGAAGGCAAAGATTCGCCAGGGCATCGACCCCGCTGCGGAGCGCAGGGCATTGAAGTCCGCACTCATTGCCGCACAGGCCCAGGATGTGACTTTTGCTGAGGTCGCGCAGCGCTTCTATGAAAAAAAGGCGTGTGAGATCAAGACCGCTACCCAGGCGACGCGGCTGCGTACCCGGCTGGACACCTACGCCATACCGGTGCTCGGGCATCTGCTGGTACGGGATATCGACCGGGCACACATCATCGATTGCCTGCGCCCCATATGGGAAACAAAGA
>CAYFVJ010000005.1:0-32027 GCA_964346555.1 uncultured Alteromonadaceae bacterium
ATCGGCGACAAAGTGGCGCTGCGTCTGTCCGGCTTGTACAAGGAAGATGATGGGCGGCTGGACAACGATTTCCTGGGCGAGGAAGTTGACTACGTGGACGAAGATTACAATCTACGCACGCGTCTGACGGTGGACGCGACAGATTGGCTGGACGCCGACTTTCGACTGGCCTACAACGAATTCGAGGCGGGGGGGATATACGACAGCATCGTGGACAGTGGCGACGCCAACGATTACCAGCCCACCCGGGCCAATCTGCTGGGCACAACATTCGGCGACGTGACTGACGCGTCGATGAAACTGGACTTTTACACTGAACTGGGCACGCTCACCGCCATCACCGGCTACTCCGAGATTACCGAGAATTACCGCGGCGACCTGGATTTCGGTAACCCCGTGACTGACCCGGGCGGCTTCTTCGGCTTCGGATTTCAGGGTGGGCAGGGACAGGACCTGTCGGTGGAGATTCTGTCACAGGAGTTCCGCCTGACCTCCCCGGATGAAAACCGCCTGCGCTACATCCTGGGTGTCTACGGCATTCAAACAGACCGGGCGCTGCTGACCCGGGCATTCATTGACCTCGATGGAACCCTTGGTCAGATTGACAACCCGGACCTGCGCCTCGTGACCCAGAACGAGGACAACGACAATGTCGCCTACGCGTTCTTCGGCGAGGTAAGCTATGACATTAAAGAGCAACTGACGCTGTCGATCGCCCTGCGCTACGACAAGGATGAACGGGAACAGACCGACCTCATCACCGGCGCTGAGCGCAATGAAAGCTTCGACGCCTGGCAGCCCAAAGCCACGCTTGACTGGCAGTTTGCCCCTGGAAAACTGGCCTATGCCACGTACTCCACTGGTTTTCGCTCCGGTGGCTTTAACGCGCCGACGGTCAGCATCCCGTTATTCAACGACGAGTACCTGGAGAACTACGAGATTGGCTTCAAGACCGCATGGATCGACAATCGGCTGATCCTGAACGGCGCGGCATTCTACAATGATGTGGAGGACTATCAGTTCTTTTTCGTTGACGCCGCCTCTGCGTCACAGATTATCGGTAATATCGATGAAGTAGATATCTTCGGCGTTGAGCTGGAAATGCAGGCAGTCGTCACGGAAGGACTGCAGGTCTTCGCGAGCCTCGGCACCACCGACAGCGACATTGAAAAAATCACGGTTTTTCCCGGCAATGAGGGCAATCACACGCCCAGGACCACGGAGTGGACCTTCAACGCCGGCTTTCAATACCGTGCACCTCTGGGCAATGGCCTGGCCGGCATGGTTCGGGTCGACTATGAGCACCGCGGCGACAAGCACTGGCAGGTGGATAACCTGGATGTCCAGGACCCCCTGGATTTCGTTCACGCCCGAATCGGTATTGAAGGCGAAAGCTGGTCTGTGACGGTGTGGGGTAAAAACCTCACCGATGAGGAATACTACGCAGACTACAACCCTATGAAATTTTCAGGCCTGCCGTTTGATATCGGCTGGCGGGCCCAACCCCGAACCGTGGGCATCCAAGGCCGGGTGAGTTTTTGATACCCCATTGGTCAAAATTAACTGGATAAAAAATTACGCCGGAGAACTGAACCGCAGCGATTCGAGCGGTCGGCTGTCAAGCTGCCACTTTCTGGAGGTAGAGAACTGCTTTTAATCAATAGGATGGGGTGTTTATGGGAGAAAGCGGCCAGATTTTTCACAAATACTTGCATAAAGTCATGATTGGTACCGGAGGCCAAACGTTGTAGCTGTCGTAGTACGTTGGCGTCAAGAGCTCCGTTTTCACCTTCCAGACCGCTATCCTTCCGCAAAGCCCTTTCCACCATGAGATCGGTTCCAGGCCGCTGCCTACCGGTTAGCCTACTGAAGCTTCAGCCGGGCCCGCTGCTCGTAGGTCTTCATTAGCTTCCACAGCTGCCGGTCGTCACAGCCGGCGTCGTCGGCGAGGGCGTCGACCCGTGCGCGGCGCTCTTCGGCGCGCCGGGCCACTTCGGTAGCCGCGGCGCTCCTGTCGCTGAAGGTATCGTTTTCGAGTAGCTCTCCGATCGCCCGGCGTTCCATAACGGCCAGGTTATGGGCGAACTGCTGCCGCGCGGCCGGTTTCGCGTCGCCGCAGCGCGTCGTGGCCTGCTCCGCGGCGGCGTACTGGGCGTGGATGTACCCCGGCTCCATCAGGTGCCGCTGCGTGTGCACGCCATAGGCCTCGAAGGCGATGTAGCCGAGCACGAAAAGCCCGAAAAGAAGACCTGTCCCGCGGTCCATGCTGTCCCCGTTTGCGTCCGACATGCGCCGCAGTGTAAACCGCTGCCAGCGTGTTCGCGAGGGTTGGTGGGAGGTTCGGCGGGAGGGTCGTTGCTAGCCGGTGACGGCCTCGGCGCCGCGCAGCGGGTCTTCGCCACTCTGGGCGGCAGGCCCGATAGCTTGAGGTGGCTAAACACGTGAATCCGGTATCCCATTTACTTAGGAGGAATTCATGGGGTGTACGCCCCGGTTTTTCTATAACTTATTGAGATATATGGAGATATGGTACCGGAGGCCGGACTTGAACCGGCACGCCTTTTACGGCATCGGATTTTGAATCCGACGTGTCTACCACTTCCACCACTCCGGCCTTGAGACTTCCTGCAGCAGGCGCCGGATTATAGCAACCGGCCTTCAAAGTGCAATCTGCGCTGCTTAACTTGTGGCGCCAATCCCTGTATTGTTCTCGCTATTCCGAGTACCACACGGCATCCATTACGCGGCGAAAGGAGATATGAGCATGGCAATGACACTGGTGAAACAGACCGAGAACTACCGCATCTACAGGCGCGGCGACGACCGCTACGCGGTCAGGGATGTGCACCGACGGCCGATCAATGGCGAAGACAAGGTCGCTATCCTGCGTCAGGAAGGCCTGGTCGAGGCACCGAAGGTCAAGGCGCCCGAGCCAGAGCCGGCATCAGAGCCCGAGGCGGCTGACTCCGGGGTGCAGGAAGGCGATACCGCATCGGGCGAGGATACCCCCTCTCCCGACGAGAGTGCCTGAGCGCTGGAGCCCGGGTCGGCTCGTGCCGGCCATTCCGGCAGCGAAAGCCACGGCCTAGCCGAATCCGCTGAATGCAGCGCGCTGACTTTCATTACGAACTCCCCGACGAGCTGATCGCACAGCGCCCGCTGGCGGAGCGTGGCGCCAGCCGTTTATTGTGCCTCGATGGGCGCACCGGACGTGTGGTTCACCGTGGATTCCGTGATCTTGCCACGGTGTTGGAGGCGGGTGATCTACTCGTATTCAACAATACGCGAGTGATTCCGGCGCGACTCTGGGGTCGTAAGGAAACGGGCGGTAGGGTGGAGGTGCTGGTTGAACGCCTGATCGGCGAAACCACTGCGCTGGCGCATATCCGCGCCAGCAAGCCGCCGCGAGCCGGGTCTGTCATCGGCATTGCCGCTACGCAGGGTGGGGAGCCGGATGATGATCAGCTGTGGGTCATGGGTCGCGAGGAGGGGCTGTATGTCCTGCAGTCCGAACGACCGTTCGCGCGATTGATGTCGCGCCATGGCCATATGCCCCTGCCGCCCTACATCGAACGTGCCGACGACAGCGAGGACCGCGAGCGCTACCAGACCGTGTTTGCTTCCAGGGATGGCGCGGTTGCTGCGCCGACCGCGGGCCTGCATTTCGAGGCGTCGCTGATCCGTGAACTTGCGGATCGCGGCATCGCCAGTACCGAGGTAACCCTGCACGTTGGCGCAGGCACGTTTCAGCCGGTGAGGGTGGATGACATCGCACAACACGAGATGCATGCGGAGTATCTGGAAGTCGGGCAGGCGGCCTGCGACGCGATTGCCGCCACGAGGCAGCGGGGCGGACGCGTCGTGGCGGTCGGTACGACCGCGGTGCGCAGTCTGGAGACGGCGGCAGCGGGCGGCGACCTGATGCCCTATACGGGCGATACGCGGCTGTTTATCCATCCCGGATATCGATTTCGCTGCGTGGATGCGCTCATCACGAATTTTCACCTGCCGGAATCCACGCTGCTGATGCTGGTCAGTGCTCTCGCCGGCCGCGAGGCAGTTCTTGCCGCCTACGAGGAGGCAGTACGTGAGCGCTATCGCTTCTTCAGCTATGGCGACGCGATGTTTATCACAACCATGGACGCGGCGCGCGCATGAGCAGTTGTTCGGCCATGCACTTTGAGCCTGTCTGCCGCGATGGTGCGGCAAGGCGCGGGCGCATGATTTTCCCGCGGGGTATTGTCGAGACGCCTGCCTTCATGCCGGTCGGCACTTACGGCACGGTAAAGGGCATGCTGCCGAGGGATATCGTGGCCACCGGGGCCCAGATGATACTCGGCAACACCTTTCACCTGTGGCTGCGTCCGGGTACCGAGATCATCGAGGCGCACGGCGATCTGCACGAGTTTATGCAGTGGGATGCACCGATACTGACGGATTCCGGCGGTTTCCAGGTATTCAGCCTGGGCGAGATGCGCAAGATCGATGAGACAGGCGTGGCATTCCGCTCGCCCGTTGATGGAGACCGGGTGTTTCTCGATCCCGAGACGTCGATGGCGATTCAACGCGCGCTGGGCAGTGATGTGGTGATGATATTCGACGACTGTACGCCATTTCCGGCGACAGAGTCCGAGGCTCGCGCATCCATGCAGCGGTCACTGCGCTGGGCCGAGCGCAGCCGCATCGCCCACGGTGACAGCACCGCGGCGCTGTTCGGCATCGTTCAGGGTGGGATGTACCCGGCCCTGCGGGCCGAATCCCTTGCCGGGCTCATGTCTATCGGCTTTGATGGCTACGCTATCGGCGGACTCTCCGTCGGTGAACCCAAGGCCGACATGCTCATGGTTCTCGAGGCAATGCAGGATCTGTTGCCAGAGGATAAGCCCCGCTATCTCATGGGGGTCGGCACGCCCGCCGACCTCATCGAGGGCGTCCGCCGCGGTGTCGATATGTTTGATTGCGTGATGCCCACGCGCAATGCCCGCAATGGTCACCTCTTTACCTCGCACGGCACGGTCAGGATCCGCAATGCGCGTCATAAAAGCAGCACCCGGCCGCTGGATGACAACTGCGACTGCTATACCTGCCGTCACTTTTCCCGTGCCTATCTGCACCACCTTGAGCGCTGCAATGAAATACTCGGCTCCCAGCTGAATACCCTGCACAATCTGCATTACTATCAGGGTCACATGCAGAGAATTCGCGCGTCGATTGAACGCGGTCAGCTGGATGAATTTGCGGACAGCTACTACGCTGCCCAGGGCGGGGAGGCCTGATATGTACAAGCTGTGTTTTTATGTTCCCGAGTCACACCTCGAGTCGGTAAAGGCGGCGGTGTTTGCAACCGGCGCCGGGCGTATCGGCGATTACGACAGCTGCTGCTGGCAGGTTGCCGGCGAAGGTCAGTTTCGGCCTCTCGAAGGCAGTCGGCCTTTCCTTGGCAGTCGGGACCAGATCGAGCAGGTGCCGGAATTCCGCGTCGAGCTGGTGTGTGATGAGCAGACAATCAGGCCCGCGATAAACGCGCTGTACGCGGCACATCCCTATGAAGAGCCGGCGTGGGATGCCGTTGCGCTGGCCAACCCGTCGCTGCGCTGAGCAGGCTTACCGACCACGCCGTGGAGGCGGCAAACAGTCACAGGACCCGAGAATGCTCTACCGATTGAGTCAATATCAGCCCGAGTTGCTTGGCGAGGGACATTTTGTTGCGCCGAACGCGGCGCTTATAGGCCGCGTGACCCTGCACTCGCATGCCAGCGTCTGGTTCAGCTGCGTGTTGCGCGGCGATGTCGAAGACATCACCATTGGTGAAGGTAGTAATATCCAGGATGGCACGGTCGTGCACGCCGATCCGGGCTATCCGGTGGTTGTTGGCCGCGATGTCACTGTCGGTCACAACGCGATGCTGCATGGCTGCACCGTCGGTGACGGCAGCCTGATCGGCATCGGTGCGGTCATACTCAATGGCGCCAGCGTTGGCAGCGGCTGCCTTATCGCCGCCAACGCCCTGGTAACCGAAGGCATGGACGTGCCCGACGGCAGTGTGGTCATGGGCTCGCCGGGCAAGGTGCGAAATACTCTGAGCGATGAGGAGCGCGAGGCGTTGAAATTGAATGCTGTTCATTACGTTGAGAATGCCGGGCGCTTTGCCGGGCAATTGCAGGAGGTAGAATGACCGGCGACAGGAACGATCAGCCCGCCTCTCCCTGTGTGTCCATTTGTGCACTAGGGGAGGATGAGGTCTGCACAGGATGTTATCGGACAGCGGATGAAATTACGGACTGGTTCCTTGCCAGTAATGATGAAAAGCGTGAGATTATCGCGCGCGCCTGCGCGCGGCGCGAAGCGGCTACTCCGTTTAAACTGCTTTAACCCGCATCGGTATTTCAGCGAGCATCAGGTCAGTGCCCATCAGGCCGCGGCAGCGGTGTCGCAGGCGCGAACTGCCCTGACAACATTGCCCTCCAGCTCTAGAATCTCCAGGCGGTAGCTGTCTATCATGAGCCCGGCGTTGCCGTCTGGAAACGATTCGAGGTGTTCGAGAATCAATCCGCTTAGCGTCTTCGGGCCATTGGTGGGCAGGCTCCAATCCAGCGCCCGGTTGATCTCGCGCACATTTGCCGTGCCGGTGATCACGTAGCTGCCGTCGCGCTGGGGAAACACCTCGTCGTCGGGATCAGTGAGGTTGGAGGTGAAGTTGCCAACGATCTCTTCGAGAATGTCAGCCAGTGCCACCAGCCCCGTCACGTCGCCGTACTCATCCACGACGATACCCAGGCGTCGCTTTTTTTTCTGGAAGTTCATGAGCTGCGTATGCAGCGGCGTGCTTTCGGGGATGAAGTACGGGGCATCCATTTCACGTTCGAGTGCATCGCGGTCGAGATGGCCACCACTCAGTACCCTGCCGATGTTGCGCAGGTGCAGGACGCCGACGATATCGTTTATGTCATCGCGCCACACGGGCAGTAGCGTGTGCGTGCTGCGCTGTATACAAATCATGATCTCCTCGTCGCTTTCGTCCAGATCGATGCCGTAGACCTCGTTGCGCGGGACCATGATGTCGTCCACATTCACACCCTCGAGGTCGAGAATATTGACCAGCATGCCGCGATGACGTTGCGGGATCAGGGCGGCGGCTTCCGTGACGATCGTGCGCAGTTCTTCCTTCGATACGTGTTCTTCCTGCCTGTTTCTGGGGTCTACGCCCAAGAGCCTCAGCAGTGAGTTGGTGACGCTATTTACCGACAGCACAATCGGGTAGAGCACCTTCATGAGCGGCAGCAGAATCACGCTGGCTGGAAAGGCAATGCGTTCCGGATGCATTGCGGCGATGGTTTTTGGTGTGATCTCGGCAAAGATCAGGATAACCAGCGTGAGTGCAAGGGTGGCGATAACGATGCCGGCATCACCGTACAGTCGTATAGCGATTACCGTGGCAATGGCGGACGCGGCGATATTCACCAGGTTATTGCCGATCAGGATCAGGCCGATGAGCCGGTCAGGCCGCTCGAGCATCTCGCTTGCCCGCTGTGCACCTTTGTGTTTCTCCTTGCGCAGGTGCTTCAGCCGGTAGCGGTTGAGAGACATCATGCTCGTCTCCGAGCTGGAGAAAAAAGCAGACATGAGAATCAGTGCGGCCAAAAAAGAAAAGAGGATACCCAGCGGTGCCTCGTTCAAGACGTGATACTACCTCGAGTTGCTAATGAAGGAGCATGGTGAAGAAAAACAGGGTGGGCTACAAGCATTGCCGCCGCGCTTCAGCCCGGTGTCAGCACCAGTTCCAGCACCAGCTTGGAACCAAAGAAGGCAAGCAGTAGAAAGATAAATCCCGACAGGGTAAAACGCACGGCGATCTGGCTGCGCCAGCCCAGGCGGTAGCGTCCCCACAGCAGTACAGAAAACAGGACCCAGGCGAACAGACTGAGTACGGTCTTGTGGACGAGATGCTGGGCGAACATGTTTTCCATGAAGATCACGCCGCTGAGAATCGATAGCGTGAGCGCCGCGACACCGACCCAGACCAACTCGAACAGCATGCTTTCCATGAGTTGCAGCGGTGGCAGGGAGCGCGCAATGCCCGTCATATTGCGATTGCGGAGCTGGCGATCCTGCACTGCCAGCAAGGCCGCCTGCCCCGCAGCCAGGGTAAGCAACGAATAGGCGACAATCGAGCTGCCGATGTGCATCAGCATGCCGGGTTCTATGTGGTCCCGGGCGGCACTCGTGTCAGGGCCCAGTGTTGCCACCACGATAGATAACGCTGATAGCGGCAACAGTCCGACCAACAGGTTCTGCAGGGGCCGGCGCAGCAGCGCGGCGATGCAGGCCACATTGACTGCCAGAAATGACAGCGCAAGCACCTTATAGAAACCGAACGTGACACCGTCGCCCGCTTTCAGGGCATCCCAGGTAACGACCGCATGACATATGAGAGCGATGATCGCCATTCCCAGAACGGGGCGACTCAGCTGTCGGTGGCGCTGCACAAGATGCGCGAGCTGCAGGCCCGCCGCTGCAAGGTAGAGCAGCGCCGCAATAACGGCAAAAAAGGCAATCGGCATGGATATTTGGGGCTTGAACCCGGGTCACGTATACTGTCGACGTTGTACCGATTTGTTCCTCTACAATCAATAGCGCGTCGCGCCGATACGGATTGCAGCATGTTCCAGAGCCTCTCAGACCGCCTTACCAGCACCCTGCGCAACGTCACCGGCAAGTCGCGGATGACCGATGACAATATTCAGGAGACCCTGCGGGAAGTGCGCATGGCCTTGTTGGAGGCGGATGTCGCGCTCCCGGTTGTCAAGGAGTTTGTCGACGCGGTGCGCGCGCGTGCGCTTGGACAGGAAGTATCCAGCAGTCTGAGCCCCGGACAGGCTTTCCTGAAGATTGTCCAGGCTGAGCTTGAGGCCGTGATGGGTGGCGCCAACGAGTCGCTCAATCTCGCCACGGAGCCGCCGGCGGTCGTGCTCATGGCGGGTTTGCAGGGGGCTGGCAAGACGACGTCCGTCGCCAAGCTGGCAAAACTGCTCAAGGAGCGCGACGGTAAGTCGGTAACGGTTGTCAGTGCCGACGTCTACCGGCCAGCGGCGATTCGTCAGCTCGAGACGCTTGCGGGGGAGGTCGGGGTGGACTTTTTCCCGAGCGATGCGAGCCAGAAGCCGGTGGATATTGCGCGTGATGCCTTGAAGCACGCACGGATACGTTTCAGCGACATACTGATCATCGATACCGCCGGCCGCCTTGCCGTCGATGAAGCGATGATGGCGGAGATTGCCGAGTTGGAGCGCGCAATCAAGCCCATAGAGACCCTGTTCGTGGTTGACGCCATGACCGGGCAGGACGCCGCGAATACGGCTCGCGCCTTTGGCGAGGCGCTGCCCTTGACCGGCGTGATCCTCACCAAGGTCGACGCTGACACCCGCGGCGGCGCGGCGCTGTCGGTTCGCAGCGTCACGGGCAAGCCGATCAAGTTCCTCGGGATGGGCGAGAAAAGCAGCGCTCTCGATCCGTTCCATCCGGATCGCCTGGCGTCGCGCATTCTCGGTATGGGCGACATGATGTCGCTGATTGAAGAGGCCGAACAGAAGGTCGACAAAGACAAGGCGGAGCGGCTTGC
Organism: uncultured Alteromonadaceae bacterium; assembly: GCA_964346555.1. GTDB lineage: Bacteria > Pseudomonadota > Gammaproteobacteria > Pseudomonadales > Halieaceae > Chromatocurvus. Next base: position 9,620 of record CAYFVJ010000005.1, read on the forward strand.
GCGCAAGGTCAAGAAGGGCAGGAAATTTGACCTGGAGGACTTCCGCGATCAGTTGCAGCAGATGAACAACATGGGGGGCATGAGCAGCATGCTGGAAAAGATGCCCGGGATGGGAAACATGGCGCAGGCAGCCCAACAGGGCCTGGACAACAGTATGTTCTCGCGCATGGAGGCCATGATCAATTCCATGACGCCAAGAGAGCGCCGCAACCCCGACCTGATCCAGGGTGGGCGCAAACGCCGCATCACGCGCGGATCGGGGACCCAGGTGCAGGACCTGAACCGGCTGCTCAAGCAGCACAAGCAAATGCAGAAAATGATGAAGAAGATGAAGGGCGGCGGCATGCAGAAGATGATGCGGGGTCTCGGTGGCATGTCGCCACCCGGCGGCCCTGGTGGCGGCATGCCTTTCCGCTGATGCAGCGTATCCACTGCCCCGCCTGAGCTGCGGCCAGCGTTGGGGAAAAGCGCTTCCCGGCCTTTGCAATGCCCGGTGTTATGCGTATTATACGCAGCCTTCGCCAATAGTGGTTCGATCAGTGTCAGGCAGCGTCTCAACGCTGGTGGGTAGTAGGCGTACCCAGTAGCCGGCGTTGCTGCCGCGCTGGTCGGCCAACAGACAGGACAATTACACATGGTAACAATTCGACTCTCAAGGGCAGGTGCCAAGAAGCGCCCCTTCTATCACCTGACGGTCACCGACAGCCGCCTGTCACGTGACGGGCGCTTCATCGAGCGCGTGGGCTTTTTCAACCCGGTAGCCCGCGGCAAGGAAGAGCGGCTGCGCATCGACCGCGAGCGCATTGCGTACTGGCAGGGGCACGGCGCGCAATTGTCTCAGCGCGTGGCAAAGCTGCTGACTGAAGCACCCGCTGAGCATGCCAGCGCGGAAACGGCAGCTGCCTGAGGGTATGCTGGCGGCCGGTCGCATTACCGGCTGCCATGGAGTCAGGGGCTGGGTCAAGGTCCAGCCTTTTACGGAAATTGCCGGGAATCTGCTCCAGTTCCCCGCGTGGTGGCTGCAGACGCGGGACGGGCACAGTCCTGTCGTGATTGATGATGGTCGGGTGCGCGGCAAAGGTCTCGTCGTCCACCTTACTGGAGTCGATGACCGCGACAGCGCAGCGCGACTGCGCGGCCAGATGCTCCTGGTGAGAGCAGATGCGCTGCCCGAACTCGGGAGTAACGAGTATTACTGGCACCAGCTGGAGAATCTCCGGGTCTGGTGCCGCGACTGCAGTCATGGCGGTGATGTCGAGGAAAAACTGCTGGGCCGGGTACATTATCTCATCGAGACCGGCGCCAACGATGTTCTGGTGGTGAGGCCCTGCAAAGACAGTATAGATGATCGTGAGCGGCTGATTCCCTATGTTGAAGAATCGGTCGTGGACGAGGTGGATCTGGACAATGGTCGCATTGCGGTGAGCTGGTATCTCGATGCGTAGGGCGCGAACCGTGCGGATTGAGTGACGGTGAGCTCGAGCCACGGGACATGATGCGCATCGCCGTGGTCACGTTGTTTCCCGGTATGTTCGACGCTATTGTCGACTACGGGATCACCGGGAGGGCGATCGAACGGGGGATGTTGACACTGAAAACGGTGAACCCCCGGGATTTCACTGAGGACAGGCACCGCACAGTAGACGACAGGCCCTACGGCGGCGGCCCCGGTATGGTAATGAAGGTCGAGCCGCTGGCAGCATCACTGGCAGAGGCCCGCCAGGTAGCAGCCGCTGGCACTGCGTGTGTTCCGCGGGTGGTGTACCTTTCACCCCAGGGCGAAAGGCTCGACAGCCGGCGCGCGATGGCGTTGTCGCAGGAGCAGTCGCTGGTATTGCTTGCCGGCCGCTATGAAGGCATTGATGAGCGCTTGCTTGAGCAGACCGTGGACGAAGAGCTGTCAATCGGCGATTACGTCCTTAGCGGCGGGGAACTGGCGGCGATGGTCGCGGTGGATGCGCTGGTACGTTTTTTGCCCGGCGCTCTCGGGCATGACCAGTCTGTGTTGGAGGATTCCTTCGCCGACGGTTTACTGGACTGTCCCCACTACACCCGACCGGAGGTGATTGGCGGGCGCCGGGTGCCACGGGTGCTGCTAAGCGGGGACCACGACAGGATACGACGCTGGCGGCTGAAGCAGTCGCTGGCCAGAACGCTGCAGCGGCGCCCCGATCTGCTACACGGTCGCCGCGAAAGCATGGAAGAAAAACAGCTGTTGGCGGAAATTGTCCGCGAGCGGAATCTTGACAACGACTAGCTGAGAAGCTTCGAGAAAACAGGACAGGAGTGCGCCATGAGCACCAATTCGATTATCAGTCAGCTCGACGCCGAGCAGATGGACAAGGATCTCCCGGAATTCGGTCCGGGCGATACCGTGGTGGTGCAGGTAAAGGTGCGCGAAGGGACCCGAGAGCGTCTGCAGGCGTTCGAGGGTGTTGTGATCGGTAAACGCAATCGCGGTCTCAACTCGGCTTTCACCGTGCGCAAGGTCTCGCACGGGGTGGGCGTCGAGCGCACCTTCCAGAGCTACAGCAAGCTGCTGGACAGTGTTCAGGTCAAGCGCCGAGGTGATGTGCGTCAGGCCAAGCTGTACTACCTGCGAGACCTGTCCGGCAAAGCGGCACGTATCAAGGAGAAGCTCTCCCGCTGAGGCTGGCCCTGAGCAGCGGGTGTGGCGCGTGCGGCCGCTTCTGCCTGACCCGCTGTATCGTACCCGACACCGGTACCCAGCGCTAATGCCGTCAGACGATAGCATACACCCTGAAATCGAGCGCTTTATCGATGCCATGTGGATGGAGCGGGGCCTGTCCGACAATTCTCTCGGGGCCTATCGGCGCGATTTGCGCCAATTCCAGGCGTTTCTGGCCAGTCACTGCGCGAGTGATTTGCTTCGCGCGACGCGCGCGGATCTTCAGCGCTACCTCGGCAGTCGGCTTGGCGACGGCGGTTCCCAGCGCTCCGCTGCACGCCTGATGTCCTGTCTGCGGGGATTTTACCGTTACCAGATCCGCGAGGGACGTGTAGCGAGCGATCCAACGCTGGACATCGACAGCCCACAGCTTGGCCGGCCACTGCCACGGTCGCTGTCAGAGGCGGATGTCGAAAAGCTCCTGGCGGCACCGGATATCGATGATCCCCTCGGCTGTCGCGATCGCGCGATGCTTGAACTTCTATATGCCTGCGGCCTCAGGATATCTGAGCTGACATCGCTGCAGATGTCGCAGGTCAGTCTGAATCAGGGCGTACTGCGTGTTTTTGGCAAGGGCAGCAAGGAGCGTCTCGTGCCCATGGGGGAAGAGGCCCTCGACCTGCTGCAGCGCTACCTCAGGCAGGCGCGCCCCGAGCTGCTACGGGGTTTACCCGCTGATGTGGTTTTCCCCAGCCGGCGCGGGCGCCAGATGACTCGCCAGACTTTCTGGTATCGTATTAAACTGCACGCGCGCGCAGCGGATGTTACGCGGTCGCTGTCGCCACATACGCTGAGGCACGCGTTTGCCACTCACCTGCTCAACCACGGTGCCGATCTCCGGGTTGTCCAGATGTTGCTCGGTCACAGTGATTTGACGACAACCCAGATCTATACCCATGTGGCCAGACAGCGACTGCAGGATCTGCACGCGCGCCATCATCCACGCGGATGAGTGACTGCAGGGATGGCACCGTGAACTGTCGCGAGCGCGGGCGGCCCAACAAGTGTGTCGTTGTTGCACGGCACGGATCCACCCACAACCGGGAAAAGGTACAGCCCATGATTCGAGCTCTGATTCTTGCCGTCACCCTTCTTATGGCGTTGCCCAATGCACTTGCAGCTGCCGGCGACCCGGTGCCTGACAAGGTTCTGGCGCAGCTGCGCAACGCCATCGAAGTACCGGGTACCGATCTCAGTGTGGAGGCGGCCCGCTACAGCGACATGCCCGGCATGCTGGAAGTGCAGTTCGAGGACGGTCCACTGGTGTATGCCAGTGAGGACGGCTCTTTCTTTATCATCGGCGATCTGTACGCGGTCGGCCCGCAGGGCTATGTCAACCTTGCCGAACAGCGGCGCGATGCGCAGCGCGAGGACGCGTTGGCCGAGGTGCCCAGGGACGACATGATCATTTTCCCGGCAACGGGTGAAACCCGCGGTCACATAACGGTGTTTACCGACACCACCTGCTTTTACTGCCAGAAACTACACAGGGAAGTGCCCGAGCTGAACCGTCGCGGGGTCGAAGTTCGCTACCTGGCTTATCCGCGCTCCGGTATTGGATCCGATGGCTTTCGCCAGCTCGCAACCGCCTGGTGTGCCGCCGATTCCCGGGATACGCTGACGCGAATGAAGAATCGTGAAGCCGTTGCCGACAAAGTGTGCAGCGATAATCCTGTGGCCGAGCAGTATGAGCTCGGACAGCAGGTGGGGGTTCGCGGCACCCCGGCGATAGTGACCGCCAGCGGCCGGATGATTCCGGGTTATCGTCCCGTGGATGACCTGATTTCGATCATGGGACTGGATTGAACTGAATGGATGAACAGTTCCAGCGCATCAGCCGCCTGCCGCCCTACGTTTTTTCGGTAATCGGCGATCTGAAACACGAAGCCCGAGCGCGTGGCGAGGACATTATCGATTTCGGCATGGGTAACCCCGATCAGCCGACGCCTGCGCATATTGTCGATAAGCTCGTGGAGACGGCGCGCCGCGGCGATACGCATCGCTACTCACAGTCGCGCGGCATTCCGCGCCTGCGCAAGGCCATCTGCGACTGGTACAGACGCCGTTACCAGGTCGAGCTGGATCCGGAAACCGAGGCGATCGTCACGCTTGGTTCCAAGGAGGGGCTCGCTCACCTGGCGCTGGCTACCACCGGGCCGGGCGATGCCATTCTGGTGCCCAACCCCTCGTATCCCATCCACCCTTATGGCTTCGTAATTTCCGGTGCCGATATTCGCCATGTCCCGATGTCGGACGAGGCGAATTTCTTTGACGAGCTGGAGAGTGCCATCCGCAACAGCTGGCCGCGGCCAAAGATGCTGGTGCTCAACTTTCCCTCCAACCCGACCACGCACTGTGTCGAGCTCGACTTTTTTCGCAAGGTCATCGAGATTGCCCGCGAGCACGGGATCTGGGTTGTACAGGATCTCGCCTATGCCGACCTGTGTTTTGATGGCTATGTGGCACCCTCCATTCTGCAGGTGGACGGTGCGCGCGAGGTTGCGGTGGAATTTTTCAGCATGTCCAAGAGCTATAACATGCCCGGGTGGCGTGTCGGTTTCTGCTGCGGCAACCAGACGCTGATCGGCGCACTGGCTCGCATGAAATCGTATCTGGATTATGGCATGTTCACGCCGGTGCAGGTCGCGGCTATTGCCGCTCTGGAGGGAGATCAGGGCTGTGTCGGCGACATCAACAATATGTACCGCTCCCGCCGCGATGTGCTGTGTGCCGGACTCACAGCCGCGGGCTGGTCCGTGGATCCGCCCCGTGCCACCATGTTTGTCTGGGCGCAGATACCGGAACCCTTCCGCGCGATGGGCTCGCTGGAGTTCAGCAAGAAGCTGCTGCAGGAAGCGAAAGTCGCGGTATCGCCAGGCATCGGCTTTGGCGAGTACGGTGAGGGCTTCGTGCGCTTCGGCCTGATCGAGAACGAGCACCGCACCCGCCAGGCGATTCGCAGTATCAAGCGCATGCTGCGCAGCGAGGCGCACTCCCAACCAATGACAGGAAAAACAACGTGAGAGAAGTAACGGTCGGCATCTGTGGTCTCGGTACCGTGGGCGGCGGCGTCCTCCAGATACTGTCCGGCAACGCCGAGCTGATCGCCGAGCGCGCGCAGGCTTCGCTGCGCGTGGCCCATGTGAGTACCCGCTATGAGCGCAAGGATCTCGAAGCCCAGGGCATTGCCGTGAGCCGGGACTATCGCGATGTCATCGCCGATCCCACCGTACAGATACTGATCGAGGCTTACGGCGGCACGGAACTCGCACAGGACATCGTTACGTCTGCGCTGCGCGCGGGGAAGCAGGTGGTAACCGCCAACAAGGCTCTGATTGCAGAGCATGGCAACGCGCTGTTCGCGCTCGCGGCCGAGCAAGGCGTGAGCCTGCGCTTCGAAGCCGCCGTGGCGGGTGGCATTCCCGTGATCAAGGCCTTGCGCGAGGGGCTTGCAGCAAACCGGATAGAGTGGCTGGCGGGCATTATCAATGGCACGGGAAATTTCATCCTGTCCGAGATGCGCGACAAGGAGCGTCGATTTGACGACGTGCTCATCGAGGCCCAGGCACTGGGCTACGCCGAGGCAGATCCAACTTTCGACGTCGAGGGGATTGATGCGGCGCACAAGCTGGCGATCATGTCGGCAATCGCATTCGGAATGCCGCTGCGGTTTGATGCAGTGTACACAGAGGGTATCAGCACGCTGACTCCGGAAGATATCGCGTACGCCGGCGAGCTCGGCTACTGCATCAAGCATCTCGGGATTGCGAGAAACGCGCAACAGGGTGTGGAACTGCGCGTTCACCCGACGCTGTTACCCGCCGACCTGCTCCTGGCCAACGTGCATGGCGTCAAGAATGCCGTTCTGATAGCCGGCGATGCGGTGGGTCCGACGCTGTATTACGGCGATGGCGCCGGCGGCTCTGCCACGGCATCGGCGGTCATTGCCGACAGCATCGACCTTGCGCGCCAGTTGTCTGCGGACCAGGGTTGCACAGTACCGCCCCTGGGCGTTACCCCGGCCGCGATCCGGGACCTGCCGATCATTCCCATGGGCGAAGTCCATACGGCCTGGTATCTCAGGCTCACGGCGCTCGATAAGCCCGGCGTCATGTCGCAGGTCAGCAGTATTCTTGGCGGCCAGGGCATCAGCATTGAAGCATTGATCCAGAAAGCCCCTCGCGGCGGCGCCAAGCAGGTTCCGGTCGCCGTGATTACCAATAGCGCCAGTCAGTCCAACCTCGATCGCGCCGTCGCCTCTATCGAGGCGCTGGATGTCATCGTGGCGCCGGTGACGCGAATCCGTGTGGAAACACTCGACGGGCAGCGGGGCGGCTGATGCGCTACGTCAGTACACGGGGCGATGCGCCGAGCCTGAATTTCGAGGAGGTCCTGCTGACAGGCCTGGCGTCGGACGGCGGTCTTTACGTGCCGGAATCCCTGCCGCAATTCTCGCGCGCGGATCTGGCGGCCATGGCGGCAATGGACTATCCGTCACTGGCGCAGCGAATCATCGCGCCATTCGTTGGCGACTGCGTCGACCGCGCCGACCTGGAGTCCATCGTGCGCGATGCCTACGCAGGCTTCCGCCACCCGGCGGTGGCGCCGCTGGTGCAGCTAGACCACGACCACTGGCTTCTGGAACTGTTCCACGGGCCGACCCTGGCATTCAAGGATTTTGCGCTGCAATTGCTGGGCCGTCTGCTCGATCATGTGCTCGAGCGCCGCGGCGAGCGCGTCGTTATCATGGGTGCAACCTCGGGCGATACCGGCTCCGCGGCCATCGAGGGCTGTCGACGCTGTCGCAATGCGGATATTTTTATACTGCATCCGCACCGGCGTGTGTCCGAGGTGCAGAGACGGCAGATGACCACGGTGCAGGGCGAGGGCATCCACAACCTGGCGGTCGAGGGTAATTTCGACGACTGCCAGGCCATGGTCAAGGCCAGCTTTGCACAGCGCGGGTTCCTGCCGCCGGGTCGAGGCCTGGTGGCAGTCAACTCCATCAACTGGGTGCGCATCATGGCCCAGATCGTCTACTATTTTCATGCCGGACTCGCCCTTGGTGGCGCTTATCGGCCGGTTGCGTTTTCTGTACCCACCGGGAACTTTGGTGATATTTTTGCCGGCTACCTGGCGCGTGGAATGGGACTGCCGGTGGATCGGCTGGTGATTGCCACCAACCGCAATGACGTGCTGCACCGCATCATGACCACCGGCGTGTATGCGCGACAGGCGCTGCAGCCCTCGCTGTCGCCCAGCATGGATATCAGCGTCTCGAGCAACTTCGAACGTCTGCTCTTCGACCTCTACGGGCGCGATGGTCATGCGCTGGCCGCATTGATGAAGCGCTTGAACGAGGGCGATATCACGCTCGCCGATGCTGCCATGGCGAAGGCGAGGAATCTGTTCTCGAGTGTGCGCGTGGATGATCGGGAGACCTGTGAGCAGATTGCGCGCACCTGGTCAGAATGCGGGTATCTCCTCGATCCACACAGCGCTATCGGCTATCGCGCCGCCCTGCAGGCAGCGATGCCGGGCACACCCATGATTACTCTGGCTACGGCACATCCGGCGAAATTTCCGGATGCGGTCGCCGAGTCCGGCGTCGATTGCCAGCCGCGACTCCCGCATCACCTGGCCGACCTCTTTCAGCGCCGGGAGCACTACACCGTGGTGAGCAACGATCTTAAGGCAGTGCAGGACGCCATGGCCGCGCAGATTCGCCACTAGTGCCGCCGCCCATCTCACCGCGCCTGGTATATCGTGAGCCCGGTGACGACCGGGCCCTGCGTGAGGCCGGTCTGCATCCGCTGTTGGCGCGGACATATGCCGCCCGGGGTGTCAGCGATCCTGCGCAGCTAGATCTGGATCTGGGGCGCCTTGTGCCGCCGGAGAATCTGCTGAACGCCGCCAAGGCGGCGCGGCGACTGGCGCGAGCGCTGACCGAAGGGGAGTTCATTCTGCTCATCGGCGACTTCGACGCCGACGGTGCCACGAGCTGCGCGCTGGCTGTCCGTGCCCTGCGCAGCTTCGGCGCGACCCGGGTGGATTATCTCGTGCCCAACCGCTTTGACTACGGCTATGGGCTGAGTCCGGAGATTGTCGCCCTGGCCCGGGAGCGTGCGCCGGATCTGATCATTACCGTGGATAACGGGATTTCCAGCATCGACGGGGTTGCGGCAGCAGTGAACGCTGGTATCGATGTGCTGGTTACGGATCACCACCTGCCGGGGCCGGTGCTGCCGGGCGCAGGTATTATCGTCAACCCCAATCAGCCCGCCTGCGATTTTCCCAGTAAGCATCTGGCCGGGGTCGGCGTTATCTTCTATGTCATGCTGGCCCTGCGTCGCGAGCTTCGCGACGCAGGGTGGTTTGACCGCCAGGGTCTTTCATTGCCGCACCTCGGCCAGTTTCTCGATCTAGTGGCGCTCGGCACGGTAGCCGATGTCGTGCCTCTGGACCACAACAACCGGATACTCGTCCAGGCGGGTCTGCAGCGGATTCGCGCCGGACGTGCCTGTGCAGGTATACGCGCGCTGCTGCAGGTCGCCGGGCGCAATGCGCCTGCACTGGTGGCGGCGGATCTCGGATTTGCGATAGGGCCGCGTCTGAATGCGGCGGGGCGCCTGGACGATATCTCGATCGGCATCGAGTGCCTGCTCTGCGATGACGAGTCGTTAGCGCTGGACTACGCCCGCCAGCTGGATCAGTTCAACCGCGACCGTCGCCTGATCGAGCGCGGGATGCAGGACGAGGCGGTGAAACTGCTGGCCGGAATGCGTCTGGATGAGTCACAGCCCCCGCCCGCGCTTGCGCTATATGAGCCGGGCTGGCACCAGGGCGTCATCGGTATCCTGGCGTCGCGGATCAAGGAGCGACTGCACCGTCCGGTCATTGCTTTCGCGGACGCGGGCGGCGGCGAGTTGAAAGGCTCGGCACGCTCTATTGCGGGAATACACATCCGCGATGTGCTGGCGACTATCGACGCCAGGTACCCCGGCATGATGTATAAATTCGGCGGGCACGCCATGGCGGCGGGACTGAGCCTGTCGGCGGACTCTCTGCAGGATTTTGCCGCGGCACTCGCCGTCGAGGTCGGGCGTGTCGCCAGTGCCGATGACCTCGAGGCGGTGCTGTTGAGCGATGGCGGCCTCGCGCCAGAGGAGTTCGATATCACCCTGGCGGAACAATTGCGGACGGCCGGTCCCTGGGGACAGCAGTTTCCCGAGCCTCTGTTCGACGGCCACTTCGAGGTGGTCAAGCAACGGCTGGTGGGTGAGCGGCACCTCAAGCTGCTACTGCGCGTGCCCGATAGCGACCTGATGCTGGATGCGATCGCGTTCAACATCGACCCGGGCGTCTGGCCGAATGAGCAGGTGAGCGAACTTCGGCTGGTATACCGGATGAATGTAAACGAGTTTCGCGGTCAGCGCAGTGTGCAGTTGGTGGTCGAGCATCTGCAGGCGGGCGGCTAGCCGGCGCGTTCACGCGGAGGGTGTCGGTGAGGTAGAATAGCGGCTTAACTTACAGGAAACGACGATCATGCTGGAAATCAATCCGATTCTGCTGCGGCTCAAGGATATGGAAGCGCGCACCGACGTGCTCAGGGGGTATCTTTGACTTTGCCGGGCGCAAGGAGAGGCTGACCGAAGTCGAGCTGGAGCTGGCGGAGCCAAGCGTCTGGGACGACCCGGTGCGGGCACAGGAACTGGGTCGCGAGCGGGCCTCGCTGGAAAACATTGTCACGACCCTCGAAGCCCTGACCAGCGGAACGCGCGATACCGGCGATCTGCTGGAGCTGGCGGCCGCGGAAAACGATGCCGATACTCTTGCCGAGGTGGAGACGGAGATCGAGCAGCTTGACACCCTGCTGCGCAAGCTCGAGTTTCGCCGCATGTTCAGCGGCGAAATGGATGCCAGTAACGCTTTCCTAGATATTCAGGCGGGCTCCGGTGGCACGGAGGCGCAGGACTGGAGTGAGATGCTGCTGCGCATGTACCTGCGCTGGGGGGAGTCCAGCGGCTTTACGACCGAGTTGCTCGAAGTATCGGCGGGCGAGGTCGCGGGTATCAAGAGCGCCACGGTAAAGTTCGAAGGCGAGTATGCCTTTGGCTGGCTGCGCACGGAGATCGGCGTTCATCGCCTGGTCCGCAAGTCGCCTTTTGACTCCGGAAGTCGACGCCATACTTCGTTTGCCTCGGTGTTTGTCTCGCCGGAGATTGACGACAACATCGATATCGATATCAATCCTGCCGACCTGCGCGTCGATACCTACCGGGCCTCCGGCGCGGGTGGACAGCATATCAACAAGACCGACTCCGCCGTGCGCCTGACCCACGCGCCATCGGGCATCGTTGTGCAGTGCCAGACCGAGCGTTCACAGCATAAAAACCGAGATAATGCCATGAAGCTGCTGCGCGCCAAGCTGTACGAGATAGAAGTGCTGAAGCGTAGCGAAGAAAAGCAGGTCATGGAGGACAACAAGGCAGATATCGGCTGGGGCAGCCAGATTCGCTCCTATGTCCTGGATGCCTCGCGTATCAAGGATCTGCGCACGGGCGTGGAAACGTCTAACACCCAGGCCGTACTCGATGGCGACATCGATGAATTCATCGAGGCGTCGCTGAAGAGCGGGCTGTAACCGGATACTGGCTATGACTGAAACCCAGGGCGATTCGCAGCAGATGGCAGACGAAGCGGCGCAGCGCGAGAACCGGCTTATCGCCGAGCGCCGTGGCAAGCTGGCCGCACTGCGCGAGGGCGGCAACGCCTTCCCGAACGACTTCCGCCGTACCGCTATGGCAGCGGATCTGCAGGACCGCTACAGCGATGCCTCGAAGCCCGATCTGGAACAGCGCAGTGAAGAATGGGCAGTCGCCGGTCGCCTGATACGCGATCGCGGTGCGTTCCTGCTGATACAGGATGGGTCGGCGCAGATACAGCTGTACATCAATCGCAAAGTGCTCGACGCGGATACGCTCGAGGCCATCAAGTCCTGGGACCTCGGCGACATCGTCGCGGCTCGCGGACCGCTGCACAAATCCGGTAAAGGTGACCTGTACATCAACATGCGCGAGGCACGCCTGCTGACCAAGGCCCTCAGGCCACTCCCGGACAAGTACCATGGGCTGGCCGACCAGGAGTTGCGCTATCGGCAGCGCTACGTTGATCTGATCGTGAACGCCGAGTCGCGCCGTGTGTTCGAGCGCCGCTCGAGGATCGTGACTTTCATTCGCGAATACATGAACCAGCGCGGCTTCATGGAGGTAGAGACACCCATGATGCAGGCCATACCCGGCGGTGCTGCGGCGAAGCCGTTTGTCACTCACCACAACGCGCTGGATGTGGACATGTACCTGCGCATCGCGCCCGAGCTGTACCTGAAGCGCCTGACGGTGGGTGGATTTGAGCGCGTTTATGAAATCAATCGCAACTTTCGCAACGAGGGGCTGTCGACCCGGCACAATCCGGAATTCACCATGCTCGAATATTACTGGGCGTATGCCGACTATCGCGATGCCATGGACCTGACCGAGGACATGTTGCGGGGGCTGGCCGAGTCCGTTCTGGGTACGACCAACGTACATTATCAGGGCGTTGATTACGATTTTTCGCGTCCTTTCCGGCGCCTGACCCTGTTCGATGCAATTCTGGAATACAATCCGGAGCTGTCTGCCGACGATCTCACGGACGCCGCGGCTGCGCGTACGGTCGCCGCGGCCCGCGGCATCCCGCTCAAGGAAAGCTGGGGCCTGGGTAAGCTTCAGCTGGAAATCTTCGAGCACAGCGTAGAGGATCGGCTCGAACAGCCGACCTTCATTACGGCCTACCCGACCGAGGTCTCTCCGCTGGCTCGTCGCAGCGACAGAGACCCGTTTGTGACGGAGCGCTTCGAGTTCTTTGTCGGTGGTCGCGAACTGGCGAACGGCTTTTCCGAGCTGAACGACGCCGAGGATCAGGCGGCGCGATTCCGTGAGCAGGTGGCGGAAAAGGAGGCGGGCGACGAAGAGGCCATGCATTATGACCACGATTATGTTCGCGCACTGGAATACGGTATGCCGCCCACGGTAGGTGAAGGAATCGGTATCGACCGCCTCGTAATGCTGCTGACGGATTCACCATCGATACGCGATGTGCTGCTGTTTCCACATCTGCGGCCCGAATGATCCCGGAGATCGACATGTCCCGACAGCGGGCCCCTATTGCGACGATCTGCCTACTGGGGCTGGCGCTGTGGCTGCAGGCCTGTGCACCGGCGCCAGAGCACGACAGTGAAACGCCGGCAACCGTGCAGCGCCCGGATGGTGAAGTGGAGCTGAACCTGAATCTGCCGGAGCCCGACGACTGCAACTGCCAACCGGATGTCGCCACAGTCGATTACACCTTCCTCGACCGCGGCATGCAGGCACTGGCGCGCGGCGAATACATCGAGGCCGTACAGCAGTTCCAGCGCTATCGCCGTCTTGAAAAGGGTGACACGGCACGTTGGGAGGCGGAGCTGGCAATCGCGTATGTGAGTATGCTCCCGCGCAGCCCGTTCTATGATGGCGATGCTGCACTGATCTCTTTCACACAGCTGCAGCGCGACTATCGCGAGGAGATGCAGCTCCACGACAGCATAGCGCTGCTGTACGAGGCGCTGGACGCGTTTCTGCTGCAGGCCAAACACCTGGATGACCTGGAAAACAGCAACGCGATTCTGCGCGAGGATCTGGCCAAGCGCGAGCAGGCGCTCAAGCGGCTGCGGGAACTGACCCTGGGTCAGCGGGAAGGTCGACAATAAAGGTCGAGCCGGCGCCGGGTGCACTCTCGACCGACAGGCGCCCCCCCATGAGCTCGCAGTAGTCGCGGCTTATGGCAAGGCCGAGGCCCGTGCCACCGTAGGCGAGGCTGGTTTCCGGCTCGGCCTGCACAAACGCATCGAAAATTTTCTCCTGCTGTTCCCGCGTCATGCCGATACCGTTGTCGGCTATAGCAATCTCAATGTCGTACGGCGCACGGCCGCGATGAGCTGACAGGGTAATTTCACCGGAATTCGTGAACTTGTTGGCGTTGCTCACCAGGTTGATGAATACCTGGCGGAACTTGCCGGGATCCGAGTGCAGCACGGGCAGATCATCGGCCAGGTCCAGGGTCAGCCGGTTGTTCTTCTGCTCCAGAATGGGCGTTAGACTCTCGCACACCTGCCGCAGAACATCATCCGGCCGAAAGTCCTCCAGGTTCAGACCCATCTTGCCGGTCTCTATCTTCGACAGGTCCAGAATGTCGTTTATCAGCGCGAGCAGCTGCCTCCCGGACAGGGTGATGCGGCTGAGGTCCTGCTGAAACTGTGGTCGGTGTATGCCCCTGCGGTCTTCCAGCTCGTCGTACAGCATCTCGCTGTAGCCGATAATCGCATTCAGCGGTGTGCGCAGTTCGTGACTGACGTTGGCGAGGAAGATGCTCTTGGCGGCGTTCGCTCGATCCGCATCGCGCTTTGCCTGTTGCTCCTCCTCGATCGCCGCACGCAGCTTGTCTGACATGGTGTTGAATGCATCGGCGAGATCGCCGAGCTCACCGTCGTCATCGATATCGTCTATCCGGTAGTCGAGGTCACCGCTGCCAATGCGCTCGGTGCCACGTTTCAGGCGTTTGAGCGAGGTATTGGTGTAGCTGACCAGAAAGAAGCCGAGTATGGCGGTAAGAAAGATTGACGCGATGAAACCTATCACGGTGATGCGGTCTGTCAGAGTGATGGTGCGGTCGATTACGCTGGCGCGCTGTACGGATATGAATGCCTGTCGCTGTTCAAGCTCTTTGAGTCGCTGGCTGGCCTCGAGAAAGAGTAGCGGGTCATCGACATCGACTGCATAATCCGCCTCGTTATAGTTGAGGTAAAACGCGAGCCAGTCGTCGAGCAGCGCGTTGCCGCTCGACAACAGGCGCTCGTACTGTAGCTGCGTGACGTCGCGACTCAGCGCGCCGAGGTTGCGGATGCGCTCGCGAATCATGCCGATATCGGCGACGGCTCGCTCGCGCTCGCTGTCTTCCAGGCGATCATCGGTGGTTTCGCGCAGGGTCGCCAGTACGAGGATCTGCTGGCGCTGGTCGTTGAGCATCTGCTCGAGCTCAGTAGAGAGCTGGGCGGCTTCTACCGCCTGCCGATAAGCGACCATGCTCTCGCTCCGGGCGAAGCTGCCCCAGAAATGTGTGCCGACGTTGATAGCAAACAATACCAATATAGTGAACAGCGACAGCGTCAGCCGGCGGCGCAGGCTCATGTCGGCAGGTAAATCCGGATCTTGTCCAGCAGTTGCGGGAAATCGACCGGTTTGGTCGCAAAATCGTCGCATCCGGCGGCCAGAGCGCTCTGACGATCATTAGCCATGGCATGCGCCGTCAGAGCGATAATCGGAATTTTCCGCGTGCGTTCATCGATACGGGCATTGCGGCAGGCAGTCCAGCCGTCCATCACCGGCAGGCTCATGTCCATGAGCACCATTGCCGGCCCGCGCGCGCGCATGAGCTGGAGTGCCTGTTCGCCGTCTGTGGCGGTAATCACGTCAAAGCCGGCGCGCTGCAGGCGTCGGCTGAGCATGTCGCGGCTGAGCTCGTTGTCCTCGACCAGGAGAAGGCACAGGCCGCTCATCCAGCGTCACCCAGAACGCGGTGTATATGCAGCGCATCATCCATGCCGTGGGCGCGTATTTGGCGGCTGTCGTCCACGCGGTAGTTTCCGGTCAGCTTTTGCAGTGTCGCATCGGCGATAACCACATCACCGCCCCGGGCAACCTCCTCTATGCGCGCCGTGACATTCATGGCATGGCCGACAAAGCCATACTTGCTGCGTCGTTCGGAGCCGATATTGCCGGCGATAACTTGCCCCGTGTTCAGAGCAATTCCCGTATGCAGTGCGGGAAACCCGTCCATGGCGTTGCGACGATTCAGTTCCGCGTGCGCGGCCTGCATGGCCAGAGCGCACTGCACGGCGCGGTCGGCATCGTCTTCGCGCTGCTGCGGCGCGCCGAAGACCGCGAGAATAGCGTCGCCGATAAATTCATCGATTGTGCCCTGGTAGCTGAGGATGATATCGGTCATCGTGCCCAGGTAGCGGTTGAGTGTGCGCACGACTTCCGAGGGCTCGAGCTGCTCGCACAGCGTCGTGAACCCGCGAATGTCTGACATGAGAATAGTGACTTCACGCAGGTTGCCACCGAGATCGAGGCCCTCGGGACGCTCGAGAATATCGGTGACGATTTCATCCGACAGGTAGCGTCCGAATGTCGCGCGAATAAACCGCTCGTTGCGTTCGAGCTGTTGCCGGTACTGCGCTTCGCGGTCATGCCAGCGTTTACGCTCGATGCCGGCCTTGATGCGCGCCTTGAGCAGAACCGGATTGAATGGTTTGAACAAGTAGTCGTCGGCACCGGCCTCGATGCAGCGGATGATGCCCTGCATGTCCTGATGGCCGGAGATCACGATAACCGGCGTCGCGTGCCAGTCCGGATGCGCCTTGATCCGCTTGAGCACCTCGTATCCGTCCATGCCCGGCATCAGCAGGTCGAGCAGGACGACATCGACATCCGCCTGCTCCAGGGCTGCCAGTGCTTCCTCTCCGCCAGCCGCTGTGACGACACAGTGGCCGCAGCGGGAAAGGTGGCGCGCAACCAGTTCGCGGTTTTCCTGGCGATCATCGATCGCCAGTATGAATCCGGGTTCGCCGGCGATGGTGACCCTGCCGTCGAGGTCTGCTGCGCCCGGCGTCTGCACATCTGCGCTGCGGGTGGCCAGGAGCAGACGCTGCAGCGATGCGGTCAGGTCCTCCGGTGCGTCCACCGGCAACTGCTCTTCAAGCATTTCTCCGTAGCCGCGCAGGGCGCTGAGCTGGTTGCGCACGTCGTGACGGCTGTGGCCTTGTTCACCGTTGAGTATGTCTGCCATGAGCCGCGCCGCGCGACACAGGCTGGCAAAATCCTCCCGGGAAGGCGCGTCAAGCGCCGGAGTCGCGTCCAGGTCGAGCAACTCACCGATTGCACGCAACAGGGCCTCACGCCAGGGATAGACGATGAAGCCGCCGTTACGCGCCTGCGCGGGGAGGGCGCTATCTGGTGTATCGTGATGCATGCAGTATCAGTATAGCTGCGCATTGGTCGGCGGGGAAATGCGGTTAACGAAGTGCACAGCCACAATGGCATGGGGTACCATGGAGTAGATTGCGAACTTCCGGCCCCGAGGGGAAAGACGCCTATATGTTGCAGCAAGTAGAGATATTTCAGGGTCTGTCCGAGGACGAAATCGACACGCTTACCGAAAGCAGCATCCGCCGGTCTTTTCCGAAGAACACGGTGGTGATCCACGAGAACGATCCGGCCGATTCACTGTTCGTTATCGAGAGCGGCCGGGTCAAGGTGTATTGCAGTGACAAGAGCGGCAAGGAGTTTATCATGAACACCCAGGGCGTCGGCGATTACTTCGGTGAGCTCGCCCTGCTTGACGACAGCACGCGCTCTGCCTCGGTACGCACGGTGGATAGGTGCACTTTCTGCATTGTCTACAAGGATGACTTCAACCGGGTTCTCGATCACCACCCCAACATTGCACGCCAGCTCATTCGCAATCTCGCGACGCGTGTGCGCAAACTGACTGCCGATGTGAAAAGCCTGGCCCTGCAGGATGTTTACGGCCGGGTAGCCAACGTGCTGATGGACCTGTCGGAAGAGCGCGGTGACGGTTCTCTATACATTGGCGAGAAGTTGACCCAGCAGGATATTGCCGACCGTGTGGGGGCGTCGCGCGAAATGGTTGCGCGTATACTCAAGGACCTGACTATCGGCGAGTACATCCGCTTTGAGGGTCGCCACATCGTAATCAATACTCGCCTGCCGGCGAAGTACTGAGGCCTTGGTTGATTCTATTGCCATGATAAATAATCCGCTGAAATGTAGCGCACTTGTGTGTCATTACACTATTCCGCTCCGTCGCTGCCGGTGTCGTCGCCAGTGACTTCAACACGGAGAGTGCCCACAGCCAGCCGCGCCCGCAGCGCGTCGCCGCGTTTCACCTCGCCGGCGTCGCGCAGGATATGGCCATCCGGTCGGCTCACGATGGCGTAGCCACGCTGCAGGGTCGCCAGGGGGCTAAGGGTATTCAGCAACTGCGCCAGCTCCCGAAGGCGACGCGACCTGTCCTGTAGGCGCCGCTGTGTGGCCTGCTCGAGCCGCTGCTGCATGATCGCCAGCATGGCCTGACGCTCGCGTATGCGCGGCCCCGGTGTATTTTGGCGCAGGCCGGTCTGCAGGGCGTCGATCCGACGACGGCAGCTTTGCAGCTGACTGCGCTGGGCGCGATACAGCCGCTGCTCGATTTCATCGAGACGCTGTGCGCGCTCGCGAATCGCTGTGCCCGGATGCTTAAGCCGGGCTTTTAAATGGTACAGATCCCGGCCTAGCGACTGCAGTTGACGCCGCATTTGTCGCGTCAGATCATCGGCCTGCCCGCGTAGCTGTCGCAGCCACTCCGACTGGTCAGGGCTCAACAGCTCTGCGGCCGCGGACGGCGTCGCGGCGCGCTGATCGGCTATCATATCGGCGATACTGATGTCGGTTTCGTGACCGACGGCGCTGACAACCGGGAGTTCACTTGCGGCGATAGCGCGGGCAACGCGCTCCTCGTTGAAGGCCCAGAGATCCTCCAGCGAGCCGCCACCGCGACTGACCAGCAACACGTCAAACGCGCACCGGGCCTCGCGTTGCCAGCGATTGGCGCGCTCGATTGCGGCGGCGACGTCCTCCACGGCGTCGCGTCCCTGTACTGCAACCGGTAGCAGCGCAACCTCGACGAGCGGACAGCGTCGGCGCAATACCGTGAGTACGTCGTGAATGGCCGCACCCGTGGGGGAGGTGATCACGGCAATACGCCGGATGCTGTGGGGTATCGGCCGTTTGCGCGCGCTGTCCAGAAGACCCTCAGTGCGCAGTTTATCGCGCAGGGCCTCGAATCGCGCCTGCAGGGCGCCAGCCCCGGCCGGTTCCATGAATTCAACGACAAGCTGGAACTCCCCGCGCCCTTCATAGAGCGAGACGCGTGCACGCAGGCGTACCTGTTCGCCGTTCTCCGGTGTAAAGCGCAGTCGGCTATTGCGGTTGCGGAACATGGCGCAGCGAATCTGCGCGCTGTCGTCCTTGAGCGAGAAGTACCAGTGGCCCGAGGAGGGGCGGGCGAGGTTGGATATCTCGCCGTCGACCCACACGAAGTCGAAATGGCTCTCCAGCAGGGTGCGGACCTTGCGGTTGAGCTGGCTGACGCTGAAGGTGGGTGTGCTGGTGGCGTTGGCAGAGGACACGGGCAGGCGGGTCTTGGTTTCCCTTGAGATAGCTAAAACGTTATACTGTCATGTTTAACAGCTTGCCGCCAATAGGAGGCTATGCATGTTGCGCATCGCTGAAGAAGCGCTCACATTCGACGATGTCCTGCTGCTGCCTGGGTATTCCGAAATTGTGGCTACTGGCGTCAACTTGGCGACGCGCCTGACACGGCGAATAGCACTGAACATCCCTTTGATTTCCTCGGCCATGGACACAGTTACGGAATCCCGGCTTGCAATCGCGATGGCGCAGGCAGGCGGGATCGGCATCATTCACAAGAGTATGAGCATAGCCGAACAGGCCGATCAGGTGCGTCGCGTCAAGAAGTATGAGTCCGGCGTGGTCAAGGACCCGATCACGATTCAGCAGTCGGCGACTCTCCAGGAGTTGATTGAGCTGACATCATCCAACGACATATCGGGTGTCCCTGTGCTTAACGGCGACGACCTGGTCGGTATCGTGACGCGTCGTGACCTGCGTTTCGAAACCAGTCTGGACAAACGCGTGTCCACTATCATGACGCCCCGCGACAAGTTGGTCACGGTAAAGGAGGGCGCGAGTTCGAAGGAGGTTCAGCGGCTGCTGCATCAACACCGGATTGAAAAAATCCTGGTCGTCAGTGACGATTTCGAGCTGCGTGGCATGATCACGGTCAAGGATTTCGACAAGGCCGAGAGCTTCCCGCACGCCTGTAAGGATAGCTACGGACAGCTGCGGGTCGGTGCCTCGGTGGGTGTGGGTGGAGACACCGACGAGCGTGTGGAAGCACTGGTGCGTGCGGGCGTAGATGTCTTCGTGGTCGATACCGCGCACGGTCACTCTCTCAACGTGCTCGAACGTGTGCGCAAAATCAAGTCGGATTTTCCCGGAGTCGACGTCATCGGCGGCAACATTGCGACAGCCGAGGCAGCTGTCGCACTTCGTGATGCCGGTGCTGACGCGGTCAAAGTGGGTATTGGCCCGGGTTCCATCTGCACGACACGTATCGTCACGGGCATCGGTGTTCCACAAGTGTCAGCGATCGCCAATGTAGCCACGGCCCTGGAGAATACTGATGTACCGATAATCGCCGACGGCGGCATCCGCTTTTCGGGAGACATTTCCAAGGCGATAGTGGCGGGAGCTCACTCGGTCATGATGGGCAGCATGTTCGCGGGTGTTGAAGAAGCGCCGGGCGAGGTCGAACTGTACCAGGGCCGTACCTACAAGGCCTATCGCGGCATGGGATCGATCAGCGCCATGTCGGGCAAGCAGGGCTCTTCTGATCGCTATTTCCAGGACGCCAACAAGGGCATGGAAAAGCTTGTACCTGAGGGTATCGAGGGCCGGATTCCCTACAAGGGGCCGGCGGCTGCAATCATCTACCAGTTAATGGGTGGTTTGCGTTCCGCCATGGGTTATACCGGCAGCACGGATATTGAGACCATGCGCACCAGGCCACGTTTTGTGCGGGTAACGGCTGCCGGCATGTCAGAATCCCACGTACACAACGTGTCCATAACCAAGGAGGCGCCCAACTACCCCGTTAGTTGATCGCCGTCGCCAGCGCGAACGTTACCCATGACCGACATACACGCGCAGAAAATCCTGATCCTGGATTTCGGTTCGCAGTATACTCAGCTGATTGCCCGTCGCGTGCGCGAGGTCGGTGTCTACAGTGAAATTCGGCCCTGGGATATCGACGACGCGGCGATTACGGCATTTGCGCCAGACGGCGTTATTCTCTCTGGCGGCCCCGCATCGGTGCCTTCCCCCGGCTCACCGCGTGCGCCCGACTGTCTGTTCACCCTCGGCGTTCCCGTCCTCGGCATCTGCTACGGAATGCAGACCATGGCGCAGCAGTTCGGCGGCAGCGTGGCGGCGTCGCCCACCAGCGAGTTCGGCTACGCGCAAATCCGCCTGACTGCCAACAATACCTTATTGCACGACATACGGGATCACCTGGACGCGAGCGGCAATGGGCTGCTGGATGTCTGGATGAGCCACGGCGATAAGGTCGCTGCGGTCCCGGATGACTTCGACGTCATTGCGTCCACCGATAGTTGTCCGATCGCCGGTATGGCCCACCGCGAAAAGCCTTTCTATGGCATACAGTTCCATCCTGAAGTCACGCACACGCTGCAGGGCCGCCGTATCTTTGAGCATTTTGTGCTCGAGCTTTGCACCTGCGAACGCCTCTGGACACCGGCGAACATTGCTGACGACGCCATCCGCCGTGTGCGCGACACAGTTGGCGATGGCAAGGTGCTACTGGGTCTCTCTGGGGGGGTGGATTCTTCCGTGGTCGCAGCGCTTCTGCACCGGGCCATCGGCGATCAGCTCACCTGTGTTTTTGTCGACAACGGCCTGCTGCGCCTCCATGAAGGTGACCAGGTCATGGACATGTTCGGTCGCAATATGGGGGTGCAGGTCCTGCGCGTTGACGCCGAGGAGCTTTTTCTGTCCCGCCTCGAGGGAGTCGCCGATCCGGAAGAAAAGCGTAAGCGCATTGGCAACACCTTTATCGAGGTGTTCGACGACGAGGCGACTAAACTCGAGGACGTCAATTGGCTGGCGCAGGGTACGATTTACCCCGACGTCATAGAATCTGCCGGCAGCAGCACAGGCAAGGCCCAGGTCATCAAGTCCCACCACAACGTCGGCGGCTTGCCGGCCACGATGAAGATGGCCCTGGTGGAGCCTCTGCGGGAGCTGTTCAAGGACGAGGTACGCCAGGTCGGTCTTGAACTGGGGCTTCCCTACGACATGGTCTACCGCCATCCGTTTCCAGGGCCCGGGCTGGGCGTGCGTATTCTCGGTGAAGTGAAGAAGGAGTACGCCGAGCTCCTGCGCCAGGCGGACGCCATTTTTATTGCGGAATTGCGCCGCGCCGGTTGGTACGACAAGACCAGCCAGGCCTTCGCTGTGTTCCTGCCGGTCAAGTCCGTCGGTGTTGTCGGGGACGGGCGTCGCTACGAATGGGTTATCGCACTGCGAGCCGTAGAAACCGTGGATTTCATGACCGCGCGCTGGGCGCACCTGCCCCATGAGCTGCTGGAGACGGTGTCAAACCGGATCATCAACGAGATCTCCGGCGTGTCGCGGGTCACCTATGACATCAGCAGCAAGCCGCCGGCGACGATAGAGTGGGAGTGACAGAGATTCCTGATCCGTCGAAATATAACAATAAAATAAGACAGGGTCTGGCAGGCAGCTGTGATGCGCTACCGATAGCATCTCGAGAAGATGCCACGATTGGCTTGATCCTTTTCGAGGCCATCAGATAGCAGGAATGTCTGAGCATGGTAGTCTTTGCGTGAACCGCTGAAGCCTGTAATCAGTGGCAGGCTTGGTCTGGAGGATGCACTTCATGCGACTACGCCGAACAGGGAAG
>CAYFVJ010000005.1:32127-35558 GCA_964346555.1 uncultured Alteromonadaceae bacterium
CCCTTCTTTTTTTATCGGTCTCGGGCTGCACATAGATCTGTCTGCCTTTGCGACCGCGCTGTGGCCCGGGATGATACTCTTATTCGCAGCCATCGTTGGCAAAGTTCTGGGCAATGGCCTGCCTACCGCCGTCTCGCTTTCTATGGCGCATTGATGATCGGCGTCAGCATGATTCCCATGGCTGAAATTGCGATGGTCATTATGCAGAAGGCACTGCAGGCTGGAGCACCGCCCCGGGCTTTTGCCGCTATGATGATGGTGACTTCGGCACAGTGCTGCTCACAAGCCTGACTCTACCGAGGCTGATGCGTCATGAAAAATGATCCCTGTTCCTGTGTTAACTGCCGCAAGGATCCGAGGAATGCTATGAAGCCGCTGCTACGCCTATCCTTTTCGTAATAGCGCCGGAACCCAGGATTGTTTGTATGAGTGTGACCGCAATCAGCTTCATCGGCATTCTGGCGGTATTCCTGATTATCGGCGTTTCATCGATACGGAAGAAGCGTGAGGACGTTAATGACTATCTGACAGCGGGGAATAAAACGCCAGCCTGGGTCATCGGGTTATCTTCAGTGGCAACCAATAATTCTGGTTACATGTTCATCGGGCTGGTGGGTTATACCTGGGTGGCAGGCGTGTCGGCCTGCTGGCTGGCCTTTGGCTGGTTGGTGGGCGACTGGATTGCGTGGCGTGGTTTTCATGGCTACCTTCGGGAATATTCGGAAAAACACCCAGTCAATACCATACCGTCGCTCACATCCCAGAACCCCGAGCTGGTATCAAGCCCTCTGCGCATTGTGTCGGCCGTTTTGACGCTGCTCTTTCTCTCGGTGTATGCGGCCGCGCAGCTCAAGGCTGGCAGCAAGGCGTTGCACGTAATCTTCGATTGGCCGGTTTGGCTCGGAGCTGTTCTGGGTGCCGTTGTGGTGGTTGCGTATTCATTTGCCGGTGGTTTACGGGCATCTATCTGGACGGATGTGGCTCAGTCGTTTGTGATGCTGTTGGGCATGCTATTGCTGTGCATCGTCGCAATGATCAACGTGGGGTTGCCATGGACACTTGTCGATCAATTGCGTGTCATCGATCCGGTACTGCTGGACTGGACGCCGGACAAGCTGGCTTTTGGCACGGCGGCGTTTGCGTTGGGTTGGGTGGCTGCCGGATTTGGCGCGGTCGGCCAGCCGCATATCCTGGTACGGACCATCGCGCTGCGTCGCCCGGAGGATGTGCCGGCGGCCCGAAGGGTTTACTTCAGCTGGTACATCCCCTTCGCATTGATGACGGTGACCATTGGGCTATACGCGCGTGTTTTGCTGGCTGGTGAACTGACCGATGCGGAACTGGCACTGCCGATCATGGCTCAGACGTTTCTCCCGGAGGTGCTGGCGGGCATGGTTCTGGCCGCTATTTTCGCGGCCACCCTGTCTACCGCTGATTCGATGTTGCTTTCCTGCTCGGCGGCGATCAGTCAGGATCTTATCCCGCGCTTCG
Source organism: uncultured Alteromonadaceae bacterium (assembly GCA_964346555.1). Classification (GTDB taxonomy): domain Bacteria; phylum Pseudomonadota; class Gammaproteobacteria; order Pseudomonadales; family Halieaceae; genus Chromatocurvus. The sequence continues at coordinate 33,619 of CAYFVJ010000005.1, forward strand.
GACAATCCTATGTACGAACCAAGTTTGGCACCCTGGGGATCACTCTTGTCGTGCTCGGGATAGCACTGACAGCGCCCGCCAATGTCTTCAACCTGGTTGTGTTTGCCTGGTCAGCGCTTGGCGGCACGCTGGGGCCGGTGATCGTTCTGCGGGTGCGGAAAATGCCCCTGAGCCGGCCCACCGCTATGCTGATGATGCTGGCAGGATTTATCACGCTGATTACATGGCAGGCTGTTGGCTATTCCGATTCCCTCTATGAGCTGTTACCAGCGTTTGCCGCGTCGTTTGGCGTTTATTTTCTGATGCGGCTTTTCTACCGGAAGGAGGCGTAAATGCCATCAGCCACCCGCCAACAATCCAGGCTCAAGGTTCTGTATGCAGTGGATCCCCTGAGGCCTCTGGATCAACTGGATCCCGCCGGCGCTGTGCTTGATCAGGAAAAAGTATCCTTACGGGTTCTGCTGGTTTGTGAGGTTCCCGAGGAAAGCCTGGCACTGTTTCGAAAGCACCTGATGCCACCGAACCAGCTTGTGCGGCAGGTGGCGTCTCGAGAGGTGGAATTAAAACACCATCTGTCCGAGATAGTCGGCAGGTTAGAAATGATGGGCTATGAGGTCGATGGGTGTGTAGAGCGTGGCAAGAGAACCGGTCTTGTAATCACCAGTGTGGCTGAGCGGGAGAACGTCGATCTCATTATTCTCCAGCGGCGCCGCCAGAAAACCTGGCAGCGAGTGCTACTCGGCAGCGTGGCCGACTATGTGACCCGGCATGCCAAACGGCCCCTGTTGATCATGCCGTATAAATGAGTCCTCTTGCTGGCTGTGTGGCCAGGTATCCCGGGTAAAAGATGGTATTGCTGCCCACCAATGATGGATACCCTTTAAAGCGAGTAAACTTCGCAACAGATGTGAATTAAGTCGGCGATCAGGCCATCGCGGCCCCGTTCAGGGCGCAACGGTGCGCACCGTGCCCTCGCGGCGCGGGTCCGCAGCGCCCACGAGACCCTCGGGGGTGACGCGGATGACGTGCAGGCCCGAGTTCTCCCCCTCGCGCTCCTGCACCGGGTAGCCGCGCCCCGCGAGCGCATCGGCGAGCCCCTGCCCGGTGTCCGTGCCGACCTCGACACGCACGGAGCGGCCGCGGGCGATAATGTTCGGGAAGGCCACGGCCTCGTCGACAGACAGCCCCCAGTCAAAGACGCCGAGCACGGACTTGGCCACGTAGGCCGGAATGGAGTTGCCGCCGGGAGAGCCGGTAACCATCGCCAGGTCGCCGCTGGCATCGTCGAAGATCAGCGTCGGCGACATGGACGAGCGCGGCCGCTTGCCGGGGCCCACGGCGTTGGCCGGGTGCGGGCCGCTGTCCTCGAGCTCCCGGGCAAAATCCGTAAGCTCATTGTTGAGCAGAAAACCGGCCGCCCAGCGCGAGCTGCCGAAGGGCGCCTCGACGCTCGCGGTGAAGGACACGGCGTTGCCGTCGCCGTCGACGATGGACAGGTGCGTGGTGCCACCGATCTCCCGGGTCGTGTCGGCGCCGTGCAGTGCCGCCCGGGGCTGGCCGAGAAGCACCGCGTACGGGTCGCCGTGGCTCGCCTCGCCATCGGGGGTCGCCCGGTCCTCCGCGCGCGCGGCGATATAGCGCGGGTCCAGCAGGTGCTGCAGCGAGAGTGTCATGGCCCTGGGATCGCCGAAATAGTAGTCGCGGTCTGCATAGGCGAGGCGCTGCGCGTCGACAAAGGCGGCAATTCGATCCTCGCGACCCGCGTTCTCCGGCAGCAACGCGTCATAGAGTCTGGCCACCAGGATTTCCATGGCGCCGGAGGACGGCGGCGTCGCGCTGCAGACACGCAGGCTGCGCCAGGGCCCGCAGACCGCGGCGCGCTCGACGGGGCGATAGGCGGCGATGTCACCGAGGCTCAGGGTACCCGGATTCGGCCCGGC
>CAYFVJ010000006.1:0-15969 GCA_964346555.1 uncultured Alteromonadaceae bacterium
TCGCCTCCAGGGAAGTCTCCATGTTCAACGCCAGCGCCGGGTTGACCTGGAGTAACGGCTTTGAACTCAATTTGTGGGCGCGCAACCTCAACAATGACGAATACCTGCAGAGTGCCTTTCCGTCGGTGGCTCAGGAAGGCAGCTTCAGTGGCTATCCGAACCAGCCGCGAACCTATGGGCTGACGCTGCGCAAGGTTTTCGAGTAAGCGTTTGCCCGCGCTGGCGCGCCGACAGCGCGCCGATCTGAGAGCTGCCGGGGCTATGCCGTTCGCAGCGCCGGATCAGTAGCCGCGCCGGAAATCGATCTCGTAGCGCAGTTCGCCTCCCGCGAGGTAACGCTCAAGGTTGTCCAGGAACAGCGGGGCGACAGCGCTGCTCTCCGTTGGCGCCGCGGTATGTGAGGTGATGTAGATGCCTGGCGTGTGCCATAAGGGATCCGCTGCCGGCAGCGGTTCGCGCGGCAGCACGTCGAGTACTGCGGCGCGCAGGTACCCACCCGTCAACGCGTCACGCAGGGCGGCGTGATCGATGGCGTTGGCGCGCCCGGCGTTGATCAGGACGGCACCCCGCGGCAGTGCCCGCAGGAATCCTTCGTCGATCAGTGCGCTGGTGGCCGGCGTATCGGGCATCAGGGCAATCACGAAGTCGAGATTGGCGGCGAAGCCGAGCCGATCCGCTGTGCGGTAGCATTCATGGAATGGCAGTGGCGCCTCTCCCCGCGTATTGAACCCGCGAAGCTGTACGCCGAACTGCGCTGCGCGCCTTGCCACGGCTGTGCCCAGCGCCCCGGTACCCATGATCCCCACGCGTTTTCCGGCAAGATTGCCATCCGGCGTTCGGTTCCAGTGCTTGTCGATGGCGCGGTCCAGCACATTGCGCTGCAGCGCCAGCACCCAGGCGAGAGCGTATTCACTGATGGCGTCGTCGAACAGGCCTTTCACGCCAGTCAGTCTATAGTCGCGCCGCTCGGCGTTGACCAGAGGCGTTACGCCGGCCCAGGTGGACTGCGCCCACTGCAGCGCGGGCAATTCGGGTAGTGCCTGCAGCAGACGATCGGGTGCGGCGAGTGCCACGTCGGCGCAGGCAGCCTCGGCCGGTAGCTGCGTGTCGTCGCTGCAGGGGTGAAGCTGTGCGTTCGGCGGCAGGTCGGGCTGCAGAGCCGCAGCGAGTGCATGGGCATCCTCGCTCAGGATGAGGATATGGGTTGTGGCCATGGCAGCTCCCGCTGACAGATGTCCGGGCAGGGAAATCGCCCGCATTGCGTCATACTGCACAGCCAATGCAGTGCGTTCGGCGGTATAATGCCAGCTGCTGCGGCATCGCCGCCACCCTGTTACCGCCGGAATACCCGCTATGCCATCCGCAACACCCACCCGCTTTGCCGATCTGGACCTGCCCGCGCCGCTGCAGCAGGCACTTGTCGATGTCGGCTACGAATCCCCCTCCGCAATCCAGGCAATGACCATTCCGGTGATGCTCGAAGGCGCGGACCTGGTAGGCCAGGCGCAAACGGGTACCGGCAAGACGGCGGCGTTTGCGCTGCCCTGTCTTGCCCGCCTCGATCCCGCGCAGCGCTTACCCCAGGTGTTGGTGCTGGCACCGACGCGGGAGCTCGCGCTGCAGGTGGCCGAGGCGTTCCAGAACTACGCCCGGCACCTGCCATCGTTCCATGTCCTCCCCCTGTACGGCGGTGCCGACATGCGTACCCAGCTGCGCCAGCTGCAGCGCGGTGTGCAGGTGATTGTGGGTACGCCGGGACGGGTCATGGATCACATGCGCCGCGGTTCGCTGGATCTGGGTAGTCTGCGCACGCTGGTACTGGACGAGGCGGACGAAATGTTGCGCATGGGCTTTATCGACGACGTCGAGTGGATACTCTCGCATACGCCGTCCGGGCGGCAGATTGCCCTTTTCTCCGCCACCATGCCCGAGGCCATTCGACGCATTGCCAAGACCCACCTGCGCAACCCACGTGAAATCACCGCAAAGGTGACGGCGGTCGCGCGCTCGCGTATACGCCAGCGCGTGTGGATGATGGCCGGCGTGCACAAGCTGGATGCGCTCACGCGAATCCTGGAGGTCGAGGATTTCGACGGTATCATTATCTTCGTGCGCACACGCATCGCGACCACGGAGCTGGCGGAGAAGCTCGCGGCGCGCGGCTATGCCACGGCTGCCCTCAACGGGGACGTGGCGCAGAACCTGCGCGAGAAAACTGTGGAAAACCTGAAGAGGGGCAGGCTGGATATTCTGGTCGCCACGGATGTCGCCGCGCGTGGCCTCGATGTCGACCGCATCAGCCACGTCATCAACTACGATATTCCAAACGATGTTGAAGCCTACACTCACCGCATCGGTCGTACGGGCCGCGCCGGGCGCAGCGGCGAGGCCATCCTGTTTGTCGCCAACCGGGAACGACGCCTGCTGCGGGCCATCGAGCGCGCAACGGGGGATCGCATCGAGCCAATGCAGCTGCCGACACCGCAGGAAGTGACGGACAAGCGCGCGGCGCGCTTCCGGCAGCGCATTACCGAGACCCTCGACGTGGCTGATCTCGACAGCAGCCGGCAGCTGGTCGAGAGCTACCAGCATGAGTTCGGCGTGCCCATGCTCGATATCGCCGCGGCACTGGCGTTTCTCGCCCGCGATTCGGCCCCGGCTCCCGCTGCCGCCGGCGCGAAAGAGAGCAGGCCGCCGCCGCGTGAAACGCAGCGCAGGCGCGGCGATCGCGATGCGGCCGCTGACGGGCAGCGTCCCGTGCGCAAGCGCATGGCCGATGACGCCGCCGCGGAAGCAGCGCGACCACGACTGTCCGCGACCACCCCGCGGACAGTCGGTCCGAAAGCCAGAGGCAAGCGCGTGGTCAAAGGCGCCGCAAAACACGCCAGCCCCGGAAAATCACGCAAGAAGCCGCACAGATGAAGCCACCAAAACGATTACTGCCTCTGCTCGAGTACGGCTTGAGCGACGACGTCATACACCCGCTGACCAACGGCAGGGAAGCGGATGTTTACGTCGTACGCTGCGGTGATGAGGAACGCTGCGCGAAAACCTACAAGGAGGCGCGCACGCGCAGCTTCAAGCAGGCGGTCAAGTACACCGAGGGTCGCAAGGTGCGGCGCGCCCGCGGCATGGAAGAGCACGTATGAAAATGCTGTTGCAGCGTGTGACGCAAGCGAGTGTGGCAGTGGACACCGAAGAAGTGAGTCGTATCGGTCCCGGGCTCTTGGTATTTCTCGGACTCGAACAGGCTGATGACAGGGAGGTTGCCAGCCGGCTGCTGCACAGACTTCTCGGGCTGCGTATCTTCCCTGACGACGCCGGCCGCATGAATCGGAGCGTTGTCGACAGCGGTGGCGATATACTGCTGGTATCCCAGTTTACGCTCGCCGCCGATACCAGCCGCGGCCGACGCCCCGGCTTTTCCGCGGCTCTGCCGCCGGCTGCGGCAGAGCCGCTGTACGACTTCTGCCTCGACTACCTTGCCTCGCAGCATCCACAGGCCCGCGTTTGCGGCGGCGTTTTCGGTGCGAACATGCAGATCGGTCTCGTCAATGACGGCCCGGCTACATTTCTGTTGTCCGCCTGAGCGTGTGAAGGCTCCAGTTCTCTCTCCTCTCTGTCCGGCCTGATCAGACCCTGCAACCCCGGCATCGCTGTCTGCAAGCCGATCAGGTCTCGCCCAGCGTGGCGATAAGATGGTTGATGCGTCGTCGCACAGCCGACTCCTGCAGCGTAGCGGGGAGCTCGGACAGGCCGGAGACCTGCAGGTAGTCGGGCAGATAGAAATACTCCAGTGCATCCTGCGCCATCAGATCGAGGTCGCCGATGTCGCGCAGGCCGTGGAATGCGACCTGGTCGCCGACGCGGCCGGCGACATAGCAGATCACCGCAGAAGCAAGTGCGTCGTCGCTATCCGGGTGTTCGGATGGCGGGAGCGCCATGGGGATGTAGGCATGGTGCAGTCCGCGGGCGATATCCTCGGGCAGACCCCACTGTTCAGCGAGCATGCCGGAAATTACGGCCGCGTTCGCGATCAGTTCGTCCTGCTGCGCCCGTGCGCGAGAAAAGAGAGTCGCCTGCCGCGCGTAAAGTCCCGCCATGTCCGGGCGCGCGGAAAGTAGCGCCAGATCTCCGAGATTGGCGAGCAGTGTCTGCGTGGACAGCACTGAGGGCTGCGCGGCGCCCAGGTTCTGTCCCAGCATCAGCGCAGTTGTGCTGGCCACGTAACTCGAGTGCCACAGGCGTATGTACGCGGCCTGCTGCGAGTCGTGCTCGAACTCCATGACACGGGTCACCGTTGATTGCAGCACCAGTCCCTTGACCAGGCTCACACCCAGATAGGTGATGGCGTGCTGGATGCTGGAGATCGGTGACAGCAGCGCGAAAGCAGCCGAGTTGACGGTGCGCAGAATGTCAGCGCTGAGTGCCGGATTCGACTTTACCGCTTCAGTGAGTTCCTCGGGTTCATCGAGGCCCCTGGTAACACGCTCCAGTATCGGCGGAGGCTGTCGCAGCTTGGCGACGATCTCGACCACGTCCTCGCGTTCGATTTCGGTCAAGTGATCCTTCATGACCAGAAAAAAATCCGCGAGTTCGTCGGGTACCTTGCGCGCCGCATCGGGTGCTGCGTTTTCAGTTGCAGCGTCGGCTGTGGTGTCAGTGCCGATGTCGCCTGTCTTTACGGTCGTCGCTCTGGCTTTCGCGGGCGTTTTTACCTTGTCAGCCTTTTTGCGCGTGAACCAGCCCATGCCCTGTTTCCTCACATTTTTAAGCGGAATTGACCGTATCTTCTACAGTCCCTTACGGTAGCTGTAGGGCGTGACGCCCGTCCAGCCCTTGAAAGCCCGGATAAAGGCACTCGATTCAGAAAATCCTGCGCGCTGTGCAATCTCCTCGATGCTCAGACCGCGGCGGCCCAGGTAGTGTAGCGCAACGTCCCGCCGCAGCTGATTTTTCAGGTCCTTGAAGGTTGCTCCCTCGGCGGCGAGACGGCGACGTAGTGTCTGGGGGTGGAGGTCGAGCTGCCGGGCGATGGCGCCCAGTTCGGGCATATGCATAAGATCCTGTCGGATGAGCTCACGGACCTGGCTGGTCCAGCTGCTGCGTTCGTATTGCTGCGTGAGCATGCTCAGCACCGGATGGCGCAGAAACCGTGCCAGAGACTGCTCGCTTTGCCGTACAGGTTTGTCCAGCAGCGAACGCGCGAGCACCAGCGAGCATTCCGGTTGTTCGAATGCGACAGGACTGGCGAGGAACATGAGCCGATAATCGCCGGGTTGCGCCGCTGGCGAATAACTCAGTGTTGCGCGCTGTATGGGCAGGTGTTCCTCGACCAGCCAGCTGCCGAAACGGTGAATATTGAACAGGAACAGCTCGGCAATATATGGATCGATGCCGCCATCGTTCCCGACGGCGAGACGGACTACGGCGCGGTCGCCTTCGACATCCATTACGGGCCTTGGCCCGAAGTCAAACAGGGAATAGAAACGGCAGTGCCGATGCATCGCCTGCCCGAGGGTGGAGGAACCGACCACCGCATGACACATCATCACCCAGGTTCCCAGGGGCATGGCCCGCCTGCAGTAGCCCAGGGATTCGTCCTCCATTGCGCGCATTGTGGCGGTCTGCAGGTCGGCAAAGCGCTCTATCGAGATTCGTGCGTGCCGCTCCTGCAGCAGGCGCGGTGATATGCCGTTGTTGCGCAACAGGGGCAGTGGATCCACGCCGCTGGCTACCGTATGCTTGAGCACGGCCCGCGCAAAATGCACTGAAATAGATAACTTGCGCACTGATGGTTTCCCGCCCCGTTCGCTATTTGTCGCTGCACTGCGATGCTGTCAGTTTGGGTCAAGTTTTTTGTCGGTGGCGATCATTGTTGGACTGCGGGGAGCGCACCATACTGCAGCACGAATTGGAATCCGGAGTCTCAGATGCTGCCACGGCGCTTCACCGAAGAACAGGCGATGTTTCGCGATGCCTACCGAAAATTTCTCGCCGCCGAGATTGTGCCATACATGGAGGATTGGCGTGAGGCCGGCATCGTTGACCGGTCCGCTTTCCAGCGCGCGGGCGAGCGCGGTTTCCTCATGGTCTGGCCCGAGGAGAAGTACGGCGGCACGGGCGACAATGATTTCCGCTTCGAGCAGATCATTATCGAGGAGACCTGCTATGCGCGTGCAGGGGATTGGTACAACAGTCTGCACAGTCGTCTCGTGGGCCCCTACTTTTCGCGCTTTGGCAGTGAGGAGCAATGCCAGCGCTTCCTGCCGCGCTGTGTTGCGGGTGACTGCATTCTGGCGGTTGCCATGACCGAGCCGGATGCGGGCAGTGATCTCGCGGGTATGCGCAGCTCTGCGGTGGAGGATGGTGACGCCTGGGTGCTGAACGGCTCGAAAACCTATATCTCCAACGGCATCAATGCGGATGCGGTCATTGTTGCCGCAAAGACGGACCCGCAGAACAACCCGCATGCAATGACACTGTTTATCGTCGAGCGCGGCATGCCGGGATTCGAGCGCGGGCGCAACCTGAAAAAGATGGGCCTCAAGGCACAGGACACGGCAGAGCTGTTTTTCAATGACGTACGCGTGCCGAAAGCCAATGTGCTGGGGGAGCCCGGCAAGGGGTTTATCTACCTGATGGAAGGTCTCGCCGAGGAACGCCTGATGGGCGCTGCAGGTTACATTGCCTCCGCGCAGTTATCCTGGGACCTGACCGCGGCATTCGTGCAGGAGCGCAAGGCCTTCGGCAAGCCGCTGGCGGCGTTCCAGAACACGCAGTTCCAGCTTGCCGACCTGCGCACGCGCCTCGACATAACGCAGACTTATGTCGACCAGTGCGTGGAGGCGTTCAACGCCGGCGAGCTTACCGCCGTGGACGCGGCCAAAGCCAAGCTGGCGACCAGCGAACTGCAGGTGGAAGCGGCGGAAATCGGGGTGCAGCTGCACGGCGGCGCGGGCTATATGGACGAATACGCCATCAGCCGGCAGTATACGGATGCACGGGTTTCGACAATCTACGCCGGCAGTTCGGAAGTCATGAAGATCATTATCAGCCGCGACTGCCTGGCGGCGGATTATACGCCGTTCAACACACGTAATTTCTGAAGCAACAGGACAGGGAACAGACAGCATGGAATTGAAAGACAGGGTAGCGGTGGTTACCGGGGGTGCCTCTGGTCTGGGCCGCGCATCCGCGAAGCGCTTTGCCGCGCACGGCGCGAAATGTGCGATTTTCGACATGAACGCGGAGAAGGGCGAGGCGCTGGCTGCGGAGCTGGGTGAACAGGCGATCTTTGTCGCTGTCAACGTCACCGATGAGGCGTCGGTGCAGGCCGGTATCGCGTCGACGCTGGAGGCGTTCGGCGCCGTCCACATCAACTGCAACTTTGCGGGAATCGGCAATGCCCATCGCACTATGGGCCGTAAGGGGCCTTTTCCGCTCGATGCGTTCAAGCAGATCATCGACGTCAACCTGGTCGGCACTTTCAACGTGTTGCGCCTGTGCGCAGAGGCCATGGCCGATAACGAAGCGCTGACAGAGGATGGCGGTCGCGGTGTGATCGTCAATACGGCGTCCGTCGCCGCCTACGAGGGGCAGATCGGCCAGGCGGCTTACTCCGCCTCCAAGGGCGGTATCGTCGGCCTTACCCTGCCCGTGGCCCGCGACCTCGCCGCGCTCGGTATCCGGGTCAACACGATAGTCCCCGGTCTGATAGCTACACCGTTGCTGATGGGTGGGGCGGAGGAACTGACGCCGGAGATATGGGAGCAGCTGAAGCCGCTGGGCAGCCAGGTGCTGTATCCCCAGCGCCTGGGCGATCCCGATGAGATCGCCCACCTCGCCCAGATGATGGTCGAGAACGATTACCTGAACGGCGAGTGCGTGCGGCTTGACGGCGGTATCCGCATGCAGCCGAAGTAGGGTGGCCGGCATGGGACCGCTACACGGGTATACAGTAATCGAACTGGCTGGCATCGGACCAGCTCCCATGGGCGGCATGATACTGGCGGACATGGGGGCGGAAGTTATCCGCGTCGACCGCTCCGGGGGAGCCGACCCGCGCCTTACCGAGCGGGTCAGCGGTCGTGGCAAGAAGTCGATCGTGGTCAACCTCAAGGATCCGTCGGGGGTTGATACGCTCCTGCGTATGCTCGAGAACGCCGATGTGCTGATAGATCCGTTCCGCCCCGGCGTGTGCGAGAAGCTCGGCGTGGGGCCCGACATCTGCCTGGAGCGCAACCCGCGACTGATTTTTGCGCGCATGACAGGCTGGGGTCAGTCCGGGCCGCTTGCGCATAGTGCCGGTCACGATATCAACTACATCGCCCTGGCCGGCGCGCTGCACGCGGTAGGGCCCGCGGGTGGCAAGCCCGTGGTGCCGTTGAACCTGGTGGGTGATATGGGCGGTGGCGGCATGCTGCTGGTGAACGGTATTCTCGCCGCGCTACTCGAGGCCGCCAGTTCCGGCCAGGGGCAGGTTATCGACGTCGCCATGGTGGACGGCACGGCGCAATGCATGTGGATGTTCCACAGTCTGCACGCTATGGGTGCGTGGAATGCGGATGAGCGCGGCGTGAATTTGCTCGATGGCGGCGCACCCTTCTACGATACCTATGCCTGCGCCGATGGCGAGTATCTCGCCGTCGGGGCCATCGAAGCGCAGTTTTACGCCGAACTCTGCCGGCTGGCGGAGCTGCCCGCGGACACTTTCGGCGACCAGAACAACGCGCCCCGCTGGCCGGCCATGAGCGAGAAACTCGCCCATGTTTTCCTGCAGAAGCCGCGCGATGAATGGTGTGCATTGTTCGAGGGCAGCGATGCCTGTGTTGCGCCAGTGCTGCGCTTCACCGAGGCGCCGGCGCACCCGGCAAACCGCGAGCGCGAGGTGTATATTGAGGTCGACGGCGTCGTGCAGCCGGCACCTGCGCCGCGCTTTGGTCGCACTCCGTCCCGCGTTGCCCACGCCGCCCACGCCGCGGGTGAGGATACCCGCGCCATCCTCATCGCCATGGGGTTTGGCGAGGGCGAAATCGATGCGCTCCAGAGCAGCGGCGCAGTCGTGGCAGAGACCTGAAGCAGAGAGGGATAGTCCCGATGACGAGTTATGATACTGTTGCGGTGGAACGGCGCGGTGCTGTAGCGCTGGTGACGCTGAGTCGGCCCGACAACCTGAACGCCTTTGACCTGGCCATGCGTCTCGATCTGCTGGCGGCGGCGCAGGCGGTGAATGCCGATCCCGAGATCCGGGTCGTGGTACTCACCGGTGCCGGGCGCGCATTCAGTGCCGGAGCGGACCTCACCGAGGTGTCCGGGCAGGCGGACGATGGCGGCAGGTTTACCGAGGCCATGTTGAACAATGAGTACAAACCGGCGGTCCTGGCCATTGCCGAAGCGCCCAAACCGTGGATTTCAGCGGTCAACGGTGCAGCGGCGGGCATCGGTAGCGCTTTTGCCATGACCTGCGATCTTTCGGTGATGGCCCGCGGCGCCTACCTGTATCAGGCTTTCGTGTCCATCGGGCTGGTGCCGGATGGTGGCGCGACCTGGCAGCTGGTGCGGGCACTGGGTCGCAAGCGAGCGTATGAAATGATGATCTCCGGCGACAAAGTGGCGGCCGGGAAATGCCTAGAGCTGGGTCTGTGCAATCGCGTGGTGGAGGACGAACAGCTGGTTGAATCCGCGCTGGAGTGGGCAGAGGAGTTGGCGGCCAAGGCGCCGCTGTCGCTGCAGTACGGCAAAAAGAGCCTGGCATTTGCCGCCGAGAATGATCTGGCGGCGGTTATTTCCCACGAGGCCGCACTGCAGCATATCTGTGTCGACAGTGAGGACGCGAGCGAGGGCGTGCGCGCCTTCCTGGAAAAACGCCAGCCGCAGTGGCGGGGTCGCTGATTATCGCCGAGCGGGTCTGCAGAGTTGGCTGACGGCAGGCACGACGATGCCGCTCTCGTCACGCAACGAGTCGTCACAGTGCTGACGTGGCGGAGGCGTCAGCGGGTGATCACCAGCCTCACCGCCTGCAGCTGAAGGCCAGCGCGCTCGATCAGGCGCAGGCTTTCAGTCCGCTGCCAGCGCAGGTGATCGATCTCGTCCTGGCGTACCTGGGGGTTGATCCGCTGCAGCGCTTCGAGCCGCTCGATCTCCTGACCGAGGGTCGTATCGGCACTGTGCTGCGCGTGCTCCAGCTGCTCGCGCAGCTGCTTTTCGGCAATGGCTGTCGCCGCCGCCAGGTGCTCCTCGACCTGACCGCGTACCTGCTTGATGATCGCCAGCCCCGTGCTGCGATTGACGCGTGCGATGAGGTCGTTCAGCTTTGTGTGCGGCATCACGCCAGATAGGTCACGGCCCTTGTTATCCACCAGAATGCGCAGCGGCGACAGCGACAGGAATCGCTGCAGCTGCAGCTGTCGCGGCGCAGAACAGCTCACGGTAAACAGGGCTTCGAGCAGCAGCGAGCCGGGCGCGACCCCTTTCAGCGCCAGCGTGCCGATGGCCGCATTGCCGAGTTCCGTGGCGAGTATGCTATCCATGCTCTCGGACACCATGGGGTGCTCCCAGGTGAGAAACGCCATGTCCTCGCGGGCCAGTGCAATGGAACGGTCGAAGGTTACCGTGCGGCCCTCTTCTGGCAGGTGTGGGAACTCCGGTATCAGCATGTGCTCACCCGGCCGCAGAATCAGGCATTGTTCGGAGTGGTGTTCGTGGTCTACCCCGACAATATCGCACAGCCCGGTGAAGTAGCGCTCGAGCTCGGGAGATGACTCGGTGCTCTCGATCTCGGTGATCAGCCGGTCCGCTTCTTCCCGGCGGCAGGAGTTGCGCTCGAGCAGCCGGTCGCGCCCCTCGCGCAGCTCGCGCTTGGTCTCCTGAGTGAACTCCCGTGTCTCGCCCACCAGCGCCTCGAAATCAACATCGTCGCCGGCGAGCGCCGCCATGAGGCGATCGTTGAAACGACCGTAGATCATCTGCCCAGCCGAGCAGCTGCTGCGGAAGATATCCAGCCCTTCGTGCAGCCAGCGAAACAGTGTCTCCTGCGCGGTAGCACGAAAATACGGCACATGGATTGTAATGTCACCGCGCTGGCCTATGCGATCAAGACGGCCGATGCGCTGCTCAAGCAGGTCCGGATTCAGCGGCAGGTCGAACAGAATCAGGTGTTGCGCAAACTGGAAGTTGCGGCCCTCACTGCCGATTTCCGAGCAAACCAGGGTCTGGGCGCCGTTCTCCGTATCGGCGAAATAGGCGGCGGCCCGGTCGCGCTCTATGATTGACAGACCTTGGTGGAAAGCGGCGGAGCGAATGCCCGCGCGCAGATGCAGGAAGTGCTCGAGGGCGATTGCGGTATCGGCACCGGCGCATATGATCAGCGCCTTGGCGGGTCGCAGGCTTTTCAACGTGGTCGTCAGCCAGTCCACCCGGGGATCTGCCTGCACCCATTCGTCACCGCTCATTTCTCTCTCGGGATAGAGTGCCTGTAAAAGATCTCGCGTAGGGTTTGCAAAAGTCGGGGCCTCGATCGCGGCAGCGACAAGGTGGCGCTCCGGGAATCCGCCCACACTGGCTCGCGTATTGCGGAACAGAACCCGGCCAGTACCATGGCGGTCGAGGATACGGGGAATCAGCTCTTCTGCGGGCAGATTCGGATCTATCCCCTCGGGTAGCGCCTGCGGCTGCCGCCCGGCCTCCAGCTCTTCGATAACCCGGCTCCAGCGCCGGTACTCCGCCTCCTGCTGGCGGAACTGCTCGATGTCGCGGAAGCGTGCGGGGTCCAGCAACTGCAGGCGGGCGAAATGGCTCTCCTGTCCCACCTGCTCCGGTGTCGCCGTCAGCAACAGCAGGCCCGCGGCGTGACGCGACAGATTGTCGACGAACAGGTAGTCGTCCCCGGGCGCCTCCTGCGACCACTGCAGGTGGTGAGCTTCATCGACCACCACCAGATCCCAGTCGGCCGCCAGGGCCAGGGCGCGCGCCGCCTGCGAGTGGCGGAACAATGCCGTGCTGGCGAGCACCAGCTGCTCGGTCTCGAACGGGTTGTCGCCCTCGTGCTGCTGCAGACGCTCCTCGTCGAACAACGCGAAGTGCAGGTTGAAGCGGCGCAGCATTTCCACCAGCCACTGATGCAGCAGCGGCGCCGGGACCAGCACCAGCACGCGCTCGCTGCGGCCGGTCAACAGCTGGCGGTGGATGATCATGCCGGCCTCGATGGTCTTGCCGAGGCCGACCTCGTCGGCCAGCAGCACCCGCGGCGCGTGCCGCTGGCCGACCTCGCTGGCGATGTAGACCTGGTGCGGCAGCAGGCTGGTGCGGGAACCGAGCAGGCCGCGCACCGCACCGCGCTGCAGGCGGTCAAGCTGCAGGCAGGTAGCCACGCGCAGGGCAAACTCGGCATGGCCATCGAAGTGGCCATTGAGCAGCCGTTGCTGGGGCGTCGTCAGCTGCACAAAGGCGTCCAGCTCCACCTCGGATGCGCGCTGCTCGTCACCTCTAGCATCGACGCCCGCGTAGACCAGCAGACCGTCATCCTCTATAACCTCGGTCACCTCGAAACGTCGACCATCGGCGGTTTCTACAGTATCCTCGCGTTTGAAGCGCAGCCGTGTCAGCGGTGCATTGTGTGCGGCATAGGTGCGTTCCTCGCCCACCGCCGGGAAGCTCAGCGTCACCCGGCGACCCTCGAGTCCGACGACAATGCCGAGCCCGAGTTGCATATCGGCGTGGCTGACCCAGCGTTGTCCAATAATATACTCCATGCCTGTCAGGTCTCCGCGCCGTGGGTGGAAAAGAACAGACGGTGACTGTTTTCGTAAGCCTGTGTCAGCAGGGACTCGGTCGGTAGCTCCTTGATCCCGGCGATGGTTTCGGCGACGAATGGGAGATAGCAGGGCTCGTTCGGCCTGCCGCGGTAGGGTACCGGCGTCAGATAGGGTGAGTCCGTCTCGAGCAGGATCTGTTCGGGTGCCGTGATCGCAACGATATCCCGCACGTTCTGCGCTGAATTGAAGGTCACGATGCCATTGAATCCGAGCATGAAGCCGGCGTCGAGGCAGAACTCCGCCAGCGCTCGTCCGGAAGTAAAGCTGTGTATGACACCGCGCCGCGCAAGGTCAGGGAGAAACTCGGCCAGAATGGCCTGCATGTCGTCATCTGCTTCCCGAGAGTGAATGACCACGGGATAGTCATGTTCAGCGGCGATCGCCAGCTGTGACCGAAAGGCGTCCCGCTGGCGCGCGCGGTCGGCATGATCGTAGTAGTAGTCCAGGCCGATCTCGCCGACCGCGAGAATGCGTGGATGTGCCAGGTTTTCAACCAGGGTTGCAGCGACAGAAGGAGTGAAGTGATCCGCCTCATGCGGGTGAATGCCCTGAGTACCCCAGACTTTCTGGTCCATTTCTGTCATCGTCAGGACCCTGCCCAGATTGTCGGGAGAAACCGCTATCGTAATCAGCTTCTCGATACCGACAGCGGCGGCGCGCTCGATGGACTCGTCGAACTGAGCCGGATCGAGGTAGTCGAGGTGGCAGTGGGTCTCGATGAGGGCGGTATGGTAACGGGGAATGTCGCGGCGCTTTTGCTTGCCCATAATCTCCTGCAGGTGGCGCGTGGCAGGCGGCTGCGCCGCGCTTCGTGTAGAATCAGTTTCGCGACAGTATATAGCAACTCTCGCGGCCCTTAAATTAGCCGGACTATCGCGTGGGGTAGTGACATGACGCCCATCGTCTGCATCGTGAATTACCGGAGTAGCCCGGCACCGTGTTGAGACCGCTGTCGGCTGTCCTCGGCTTGCTGCTAGCAGTCATTATTACTGGTGGCGCGCAGTCGCGGGAGCCGGCCGCGCCGTATGGCAAGCACATTGCGGTGAATCACGCGAGCTGGCCGGCGTCGCTGCCTGACCCGGGGTTGACGGTCTTTCCAGACCTCGATGCGCAGCGTCAGGTGCAGACACCGGAAGCCGCCGAGCGCGAGGCAATTCGGCAACTCGAGTCGACCGTCCGCGAACTCGAGAGCGCTGGTGGGCCGTACGCGGTCGGCCTTGAGGAGCCGCTCGGCGATCTCGCTCGCCAGCTCGTGGCGCAGGGCCGTCTCGCCGAGGCCTTGACTCTCTTCCAGCGCAGCCTGCACGTACTGCGCATCAACTCGGGACTGTCGAGTCCGGCGCAGATGACGGTCTTGCGCAGCATGCTGCAGTTGCAGCGTGCATTGGGCAATCGCGAGGCGCTGGATGATCTTTACGGCTATTATTACCGTCTGGGGTGGCTCGCTGCCGACGACCGAGGCAGCGACGAACCCTGGCAGGTAGCGCTGGAATATCTGCGTTGGCAGCGCGAACAGATCCGCTCCGAGCCGCGCGGCGATGTCGATCGCGAGTTGCTCGCGCTACACGGTCTGAACGAGCGGCTGCTTGAGCAGGCCGCAGAGGAGCAGACAGCGCCCAGCGTGCGGCGCGAACTGGCCAGGAGCCAGTTGCGCAACCTGTACCTGCTGCGCGATCGGGTGAGGCCGGTGTCCGTGTCGGAGCCATTCTCGGTGCTTACCCGGCGCCGCAACCGACCCCCCGAAATGCTGTCGGAAGACATCTACCGCGATCGCTTGCTCTCTCTGTGGCGCTCGGCGGTCAAAAATGGAAGCGACCTTCTCGCAGCGCAGGCGGCGCGCGTCGAATCGCGGGTAGCGCGCGCCGAGCTGTATCGCGATATCGGTGACTGGGAGCAGTGGAACGGCACATGGCGTCGAGCGCAGGCGGCCTGGCGCCGGGCGTTCGAACTGCTGGAGGAGGAGGGACAGGGCGGGCTGATACAAGCGTGGTTTGGCGAGCCCGTGGAACTGCCGGATAACGGTGTGTTCTGGCAGCCGGATGCGGCCGGCGACGACGACGCGCGGGTGCGAATAACCTTTGACGTCAGCGCGCGGGGTCGGGCCCGGTCGGTTGACGCCGGAGTCATTTCGGGTCGCGACAGTGCATCCATTACTGCCGTCAGAGAATTGCGCGCTGTGCGCTTCCGCCCGCGCTTCAAGGGTGGCGAGGCAGTCGCCAGCAAGGACGTGGTGCGGGAGTATCAGGTCTATCGCTGACCGCAGTCAGCGATTCTCGATGACCAGCAATACCCCGCTGTCGCTCGTGGGTCCCCTAGTCGTCCAATCCAGCAGCTCGCCGCCATGTCGATCAATAACGCGTTCGGCCATGTCGACAAAGGTCGGGCGCTCGGGATCGGCAAGAATGACCTGTCCGACGCCGGCCTTGATGGCCCGGTTGACCAGGTTGTAGACGGGCTTTACCAATTCGTCCCAGAAACAGATGTCAGCGCCAATCATCAGGTCGTGGTGGGCGAGCTGGCGCGTGCTTAGCTGTTCGAAGCGGCGCACCTGGTGCTGTGTCTGAACGCCGTTGAGGTCCGCGACGACATCCAGGTAGGGGAAGACGTTGGGGTCTGCATCTACCGATGTGACCTGAGAGCCGTAGCGGCGCGCGCACCAGATGCCGCCTATACCCCAGCCACAGCCGACATCTACCACGCTGCCCGTGGCCGCCTGCGGATGCCGATGCAGATAGTCGATCACCAGGAGGCTCGACTTCCAGAGCTTGTTGCCGTGAATCTCAGGTGCCGCAGTACGTCGTTTCACGCTGCGTATAGCCGGGTGGGAGGACGTTGGCAGCAGCGCGCCGCGGAATCGGCGCAGCGTCCGGACCGTCATGCGCGTAGCTCTGTGGTCGCCCTGACGCGGCACGCGCCGTGGCGCGGCTCAGTCGAGGGTTTCAACGTCTTCTGCCTGCGGTCCCTTTTCAGTCTGCGCCACTTCCAGCGCGACGCGTTGACCGTCACGCAGACTGCGCCTGCCCTCGCCACGTATCGAGCGAAAATGCACGAAAACCTCGTCCCCGCTCTCCAGCGTGATAAAGCCGAAACCCTTGGAGGCGTTGAACCATTTGACCTGGCCCGCTTCCCGCTTGCCGTTACGCTTGCGCTTTTC
>CAYFVJ010000006.1:16069-30471 GCA_964346555.1 uncultured Alteromonadaceae bacterium
CGTTGAACCATTTGACCTGGCCCGCTTCCCGCTTGCCGTTACGCTTGCGCTTTTCGGGGCGCTTATCCGCGCGACGCTTATCCGCGGGACGCTGGTCCGCGCGACGCTTATCCGCGCGACGCTTGTCTCTCTCCCGTTCGCCTTTGTTATCCAGGCCGTCGCGCGTTTCTTTGGCGGTCCCGGGCGCGACGACGGCATCAACGGTGGCCTGCGAAGCCAGTGGGCGGTGCGTGGCAAGAACCGACGCGCACGTGGCGAGCACAAAGGCGAGTATTAGCGGCAGGTCGGGAAGTGTGCCGCCCTGAATCACGGTGGTGGCGGTGGAGGCCAGGATGGCGATGGCGATGGCGATAACCAGCTTGCCTGAAATGGACATGATGCTCCTCATGTTACAGCGTTGAATGAATCTGCTGCCTAATCCGGCAGCGTTACGCCCGGTCACGGTGCGGCTGCTACACGCACATCTCCTGCGATGGGCTGGCAGTGTCAGCAGGGACATGTCGGGAAGCACCGCGCTCCCGGACTCGAGTGGATCGTGCCGGGCTGCTTAAGCCTGTTGACGTCCTCGTATGCTGCTATCCCAAGTAATGGCCCGTTATTTTTATTCCGTATTCTGTGCCCCCGATGCTGTCTGTCTCTGGTTCGCTGCCAGGCTGCTTCGCTGTAGCTGCAGCTTCTCCAGCGTCTGGCGATGCTGAGCGAGTTTCTCGCGTTCCTTGTCGACGACGTCGGCGGGTGCCTTCTCGACGAAGCCGGCGTTAGCCAGTTTCTTCTCCAGCCGTGTAATGTCGTCCACCAGCTTTACGGTTTCTTTATCCAGTCGCGCCACTTCGGCGTCGATATCCACCAGCCCCGCCAGCGGCACCAGCAGCTCCAGGTCGCCGACAACGGCCGTCGACGCGGCGGGCGCCACGGTCTCCAGCCACTCTATCTGCTCAAGGCCCGCCATCTGCATCAGGAAAGCGGCATTAGCCTGTTGGCGACGACGGTCCTCTTCATTGCCGTTACGCAATAGCAGCGGCACTTTGACACCCGGGCCCAGACCCATTTCACCGCGGATTGCACGGACGCCCAGGATCACGTCTTTCAGCCATTCTATCTCCGCGTTTGCAACGTTGTCTACGCGGCAGGAATCCGCCCGCGGCAGCGGCTGCAGCATGATGGTGGGGCCACTGACGCCTGCCAGAGGCGCCACTGACTGCCAGATTTCCTCAGTTATAAAAGGCATGAATGGGTGCAGCAGACGCAGCCAGGTTTCCAGTACGCGGATGAGTGTCTGGCGAGTGCCCCTGAGCGCCGTCGCGCTGGCCGTCGGATCGCGCAGTACCGGTTTTGACAACTCCAGGTACCAGTCACAATATTCATTCCAGATAAAATCGTACAGCGCCTGCGACGCCAGATCGAAGCGGTAATTACTCACGGCGCGGTGCACGTCGGCGGTGGTCTGCTGCAGTCGGCTGAGTATCCAGCGATCGACCAGGTGCAGTTCCACGGGCGCGTCGTCCGCCTGGCCGCAGTCCTCACCTTCAGTGTTCATCAAGACATAGCGGGCGGCATTCCAGATCTTGTTGCAGAAGTTGCGGTAGCCCTCAATGCGCCCGATATCGAACTTGATGTCGCGGCCGGTGGAAGCGAGGGAATAGAACGTGAAGCGCAGGGCGTCAGTGCCGTAGGCTCCAATGCCATGCGGATAGTACCGGCGGGTCGCCTTTTCGATCGATTCCGCCAGCTGTGGCTGCAGCATGCCGGCGGTGCGCTTGCGCACAAGGTTCTCGAGGTCAATGCCGTCGATCAGGTCGATCGGGTCCAATACATTGCCCTTGGACTTGGACATCTTCTGGCCCTCGGCATCGCGCACCAGGCCGTGGACATACACCTCGCGGAAGGGAACTTCACCACGGAAGTGCAGTGTCATCATGATCATCCTGGCAACCCAGAAGAAAATGATGTCAAAACCGGTAACCAGCACCGAGGTCGGATGGAACTTTGCCAGCTCCGCCGTCTCATCAGGCCAACCAAGCGTACCGAAAGTCCACAACGCGGAAGAAAACCAGGTATCGAGTACATCCTCATCCCGGTGCAAAAGCATGTCCGGGGCGAGTGAATGCGCCTGGCGTACGGCTTCCTCGCTGTCGCCCACATAAATATTGCCGTCGAGATCGTACCAGGCGGGTATCTGGTGTCCCCACCACAGTTGCCGGCTGATGCACCAGTCCTGGATGTCGCGCATCCAGGCAAAGTAGGTGTTTTCCCACTGCTTCGGGACAAATTGGATATCCCCGCGCTCCACCGCGGCGATTGCCGGCCCGGCCAGCTTGCGGGCATCCACGTACCACTGCCGCGTGAGCCACGGCTCGATGACCACGCCACTGCGATCACCGCGGGGTACTTTCAGCGTATGGTCCTCGACTTTGTCCAGCAGACCGAGACGCTGCATGTCGGCGATGATCTGTGTGCGTGCGGTAAAGCGGTCGAGGCCGCGGTAGGGTGCGGGCGCCGCATCACTGATGCTCGCATCCGCGTTCAGGATGTTGATCAGTTCAAGGTCGTGGCGCTGACCCACGGCGTAGTCGTTGAAGTCGTGTGCGGGCGTGATCTTGACGCAGCCGGTACCGAACGCCGGGTCGACGTAATCGTCGGCGATCACGGGAATGTCGCGGTCGCACAGCGGCAGACGCACGCGCTGGCCGATCAGGTGTGCAAAGCGCGTATCTTCCGGGTTCACGGCAATCGCGCTGTCACCGAGCATGGTCTCGGGTCGCGTTGTTGCCACAGTGACATGATCGCTGCCGTCACTGAGCGGATAGCGAAAGTGCCAGAGCTGACCTTGCTCTTCCTCGGCGATGACTTCCAGATCGGAGATTGCAGTGTGCAGCGCCGGGTCCCAGTTGACCAGTCGCTGTCCGCGATAGATCAGCCCCTCGTGATACAGTCGGATGAATACGTCCTGAACCGCCCGGGACAGCCCGGCGTCCATGGTAAAACGCTCCCGCGACCAGTCCACGGATGAACCAAGCCGGCGCAGCTGGCGGGTAATGTGGTCCCCGGACTCCGCTTTCCACTGCCACACGCGCTCGATGAACGCATCCCGACCGAGCTCATGGCGGTCTGTTCCCTGTGCCTGTAATTGGCGTTCGACCAGCATTTGTGTCGCGATGCCGGCGTGGTCAGTTCCTACCTGCCACAGCGTGTCGTCTCCCGCCATGCGGTGATAGCGGATCAGCGCATCCATGATCGCTTCCTGAAATCCGTGCCCCATGTGCAGGCTGCCCGTCACGTTGGGTGGGGGGATCATGATGCAGAAGGGGCTTTCTCCGCCTTGAGGTGCAAAATACCCGCTGGTTTCCCAGTGCGAGTACCAGCGTCTCTCGATCTCGACGGGTTGGAAGGTCTTGTCCATTCGACTTGTGGTCCGGTGGGCGTGCAGAAAATGCGGAAATTAAGGATTATACGCTGCGTATGTCGTGTTTTTCCAATGCGAGTCCGCGCTCGCGATAGAACGACCAGGACGCGCGCAGGGCTTCGAGGCTCTGTGGATCCTGCGTGACGACCTCGGCCACGCGGTGAAAGCGCGAGAAAAAGGCCGGTACGACAAGATCCAGGTTGATCAGTAGATCGTCATGTTCCTGCGGATCCTGCGCCCAGCCGATGGCGATGTGCTCTGCTGTATCGCTGCCGATCAAACCGTGCGGCAGGAAGCTGTCTGGCCGAAAGCACCAGAGCAGGTCGTCCAGCTGCGTGGCCTGGGATTGCGAGTCGCAATTGATGAAGATGGTGTGACCGCGGTGGAAGGCTTTCTCCGCCAGCCGCGCGGCAACCTGCAGGCGCTGGTCCGGAGCCGCCGCCTGCAGGACGTAAAAGCCGACCCGCGTCACCGCGTGCCGGCACGTGCTTGCAGGTAATGCAGCAGCAGGCCAACCGGACGCCCGGTGGCTCCCTTCGGCGAACTCTTCCAGGCCGATCCGGCAATGTCCAGGTGCGCCCAGGGGTAGCTCTCGGCAAAGTGCGACAGGAAGCATGCCGCGGTGACACTGCCGGCCTCCGGACCGCCGATATTCGCGAGGTCCGCGAAGTTGCTGTGCAGCTGTTTGCGGTATTCCTCCCATAGAGGCATACGCCAGGCGCGGTCGTGGCTTTCGGTGCCGGCCTCCACCAGTTGATCGGCCAACGCGTCGTTATTGGCGTACAGAGCGCTGGCATGGGAGCCGAGGGCGACGACGCAGGCCCCGGTCAGAGTGGCGATGTCGATAACCGCGGCGGGTTTGAAGCGTTCGGCGTAAGTCAGCGCGTCGCACAGGACCAGGCGGCCTTCTGCATCCGTATTGAGTATTTCGATGGTCTTGCCGGCCATGGAAGTGACGACGTCACCGGGCTTGGTGGCACCGCCACTGGGCATGTTTTCCGCCGCAGCTATAATGCACACGAGATTGATCGGCATATCGAGCTCGCAAACGGCCTGTAGTGTGCCGAGCACGCTGGCGGCACCGCACATGTCATACTTCATCTCGTCCATCTTGGCGCCGGGCTTGAGAGAAATGCCGCCCGTATCGAAAGTAATACCCTTACCGACCAGGAGCTGGGGTGCGTCGCCGCGCTTGCCAGCCTTGTATTCCAGCACAATCAGTCGCGCCGGGCGATCACTGCCGGCGGCGACTGAAAGCAGCGACCCCATCCCCAGCTCAGCCATCTGCTTCTCGTTCAGGATCTTGGCTGTCACGCGGCTGTTCTGGCGCGCCAGCTTGCGCGCCTCGCGGACGAGAAGTTCCGGCGTACAGATGTTACCCGGCAGGTTGCCCAGCTCTCTTGCGGTATTCATGCCGCCGCCCAGGGCGGCCCCGCTCTCAAGTGCTTTGCGCGCGCGTGCCGCGGGCAGGACCGGGGCCGGTGAGACAGACAGCCGGGCGAGCTTGCTCGCGCGCGGTTTCTTGCTGAGCGTTTCGCTGTAGTGGTAGCTGTGTACAAGCACCGCGCGGGCGAGCTCCTCACAGCAGGCAAAGGCATCAGCCTCGCTCGCAAACGGTAAGTCGTTGAGCACGGCAAGTGCATCGCGGGCTTCGCTGTGCCTGAGTGCCCTGCCCACTGTATCGCAGAAGCTGCGCTGCGCGGAGCGGGCGAATTTCTTCTCGCTGCCGAGGCCGACCAGAAGAACGCGCTTGATGCTGCCGCTGCCCGGCAGCATCAGGGATTTGCCCTCTGCCCCCGAAAAATCACCCAGGTCCAACGCCGAACGGATGATGCCGTTGACGGCAGTGTCGAGCTGCGCGCCGGCGCCTTGCAGCTCTCCGCCTGAGAAAACGGGCAGGATGGCACACTGCGTTTTCGCGCGGCCGGCGTCGCCGAGCGCGCGGGCGGTTACATTCAGCCTGGGCATAAAAATTTTCCTCGTGCGGGTTCATTAAGCGTGTCAGACCAGTAGTGTACGGTTAAGCAGTGCACAACTGAACAGCGCAGCATCAGGTGACGTCGGCCGTGGCCGCCGATTTTTTGGGGAGCAGAACCAGCTTCGTTCCCGACAGGTAATCGTGCCAGTAGCGACCGTCGCGATCCACCAGGCACCAGAGGTAGCCGATGCCCAGAAACGCCAGTGACAGCAGGGCCGCGGCGCAGCGCAGCATGCAGCGGGCGGCGGTCAGCTGCCGGCCCGGCAGGGGAACGAGCTTGATGCGCCAGGCCTGCATGCCCAGGGTCTGGCCGCTTTTGCGCCAGAACGCCGTGAAGAATCCCGCTATCACCAGCACGGCGATGCCGCGAACCGCCCAGGCCCCCAATGGTTCTCCGCCGGTCGTCCCGCCAAGCAATCGCGTCAGTGCGCCGTGCAGGCCCATGCCCAGGGCGACGCCGAACATGATGACAGGCAGTACCAGGAAGGTGTCGTACAGCAATGCCATGAGTCGCCGCGGCAAACCCGGTGGCGCACCCGCAACGGCTTTGTCTGACAACTCAGCCATCCTGGCGTGGTGCCATGGTCAGGTGCGCAGTATCTGGCGCGGGTGAGTCGTTGCTCTTGCGATAGCGATCATCGAGCAGATTGGTGTCCGGGCCTGCAATCGACAGTGACGAGGTATCCGGCGCCGCGGTTGGCGCCGTTGCCGGCAGCGTGGGGAGTGTCTCGCCGATATCAGAAGCGCTCAGGTGAGACGTGTCCGGGGGTGCGGGCGCGCGCGCTGCCTCTGCTTCGAGGCGTTCTCCCGGGGGGGCGACGGACAGGGCCGACACATCGATGTCGCGCCGCGCAGCCGTGGGCTGTTCAGAGGGCAGGAGAACACCCGCTCCTGCCGGCGCCAGAGTGAGTGCGTCGTGCGCGGGCGCTGTCGGGGAGATCGACGCCGACGTGTCGGTGGTCGCTGCGCTGTCGCCCGTGCCCGCGGTATCGTTCGTGCGGGAGATAGTCGCCACCGCGCCCGCGCGCTGCATGGCGGACTGGTATTTGAGCGCCTCCTCGTGGCTGCAGTTGCGCTTGATAAGCTGGGTGCGCCCGGAGAAGAGCTTGTCAAGGGTGGCTTCCCTGGCATTGAACAGGGCGCCGACCCTGTGCCGCACCTCGTGGAGGGACTCTCCGTCAGCGATTTCACCCGCGAAATAGATGTTGTAGGTTTCCTGCATGATAAGTTCCCGCGTGCATGCACAGTATAGGGAGTGCGCCGCCGCCAGACCAAGTCCGGCGTGCGCGGCTTAGCGTGCAGCGTTTACCGCGGTATAATACCCATTTCGACAGGAGGAAACATGACAGTCGCCGAGTCCATAAGGCACAAGCTCGAAGCCGGTCTGACGCCGACCTGGCTGGAGATAGCCAACGAGAGCCACATGCACAGCGTACCGCCGAACTCCGAGACGCATTTCCGCGTCGTGGTGGTGAGCCCGGCCTTTGCCGGCAGACGACAGGTTGCGCGCCATCAGTCGGTGTACGCCGCCGTTGCCGACGAGCTTGAGGGTCCGGTGCACGCGCTGGCGCTGCACACCTATACACCCGAGGAATGGGCCGAACGCGAGCAGGCGGCACCGTCGTCGCCCGAGTGTCTCGGCGGCAGCAAGACAGATAACGATGGAGCGGCCGATTCATGACCGTGGTGGTCGCTGCCCTGTACAAATTCACCCGGCTGGTGGACTACCGGGAACTGCGCGAGCCATTGCTGGATGTGTGCCTGCAGCGGGGTGTACGGGGCACACTATTGCTGGCGGAGGAGGGCATCAACGGCACGATTGCCGGCGACCGGGCGAGCATTGACGCCGTCCTGGCGTGGTTGCGTCAGGATCCGCGACTTGCTGACCTCGAGCACAAGGAAAGTAAAGACGAGGAAGCGCCTTTTTTGCGCATGAAGGTAAAACTCAAGCGCGAGATCGTCACACTCGGTGTTCCGGGAATTGATCCCAACGCCCGGGTGGGCACCCACGTGTCCCCAGCAGACTGGAATGCCGTGGTGAACGACCCGGACGTCGTGTTGGTGGATACCCGCAATCACTACGAATGCGGTATTGGCACCTTTCGCGGTGCGCTGGACCCCGGCACGACCTCGTTCCGCGAATTCCCCGCCTGGGTCAAGGCAAACCTGGAGCCGTCGCGGGATCGCAAGGTGGCGATGTTCTGTACCGGCGGCATTCGCTGTGAAAAAGCCTCCGCCTATCTGCTGGAGCAGGGCTTTGAGACCGTCTACCACCTGCGCGGCGGCGTACTCAATTACCTTGAAGAAATTCCCGCAGCCCAGAGCACCTGGGAGGGCGAGTGTTTCGTTTTCGATAATCGGGTTTCGGTCAACCATCGCCTGGAAAAAGGGCAATACGATCAGTGTCACGGCTGTCGGCGTCCTATTACGGAGGAAGACAAGCACTCGACGCGCTACCGCAAGGGTGTCTGCTGCCCGCGCTGTTACGACCGGCTCAGCGACGATCGCAAGGCCCGCTTTGCCGAGCGACAGAAACAGATTCAGCTGGCCCGCCAGCGCGGCGAGCAGCACCTGGGCGCGGATCGACTTTTGGATCGACGCGCCGACTCAGTGTCGGAGCAGCCGCTTCCCGATTCGCTCGAGAATGCGTGACGTCGGCACGAAGATGCTGTTCTCGCGACTGTCACCTCGAGAGATCACACCGACCAGTGTGCCGCTGTCCGTGCTGAAAACGGCCCCCCCGGACGCGCCGCGATAGGCCAGGCAGTCGGTGGCGAGGTCATCATCAGTAATGGCTGTCACCGTGCAGTCACGATGAAAAGTAAGCACATGGCCCGCCTGACCGAGGCCGTCGTCGCGGGAGTAGCCTGCCATAGTAATGCGGCTGCCTTCGCCGGGCGCGGCGCCGCGTGCCAATTCTGCGGTCATGACGTGGTCCGCCGGCAGCGGTTCATTGAGGCGCATCAACGACCAGTCCGCATGCATCCCGCCGCCGCTGGATATCGGCTGTGCACGGCGTCGCAGTTGCTCCCCCGAAGTCGATTGAATGACGAAGGTAATGCTGTCGGTCAGATCGCTGTGGTACTCCAGACAATGCCAGGCAGTGAGGATCAGGGAGGCGGGACCGCCCGCGGCAGGCGCCAGCAGTGTAGCGCTGCAGGATTCCCGGTAGTGGCGCTGGTGGCCGTCCTGCATGCGCCTGCCCGGCACCGTGAGGCGACCGACGCTCAGCAGGATTCCGGGCGATGTGGCGCTCAGCTGTTGTCGCGGTTCGGCCTGAGCGCTTGCCGACACCGAGAGCAACAGCGCACACCATACGACAGGCGCCATCGACACGCGTGTGAGAGCGCGCCGCAGAGAGATTCGCGGCGGCGTGTCGTCAGTCATTTCCAGTCGGAGTCGCAACGTGTGTTCACTGCTTGATTGACGTCAATGCCGGGCATTCCGACTCTCGTTATTTTAAAATTCCAAGAGCGCGTTGTGCGCCAGTATAAACCAGGAGAATAGCATGCAGACACTCAGAGCGATCACTCTCTCACTGACCCTTGGCTGTGTCTTTGCCAGCGGAGTCGCGGCGCACGAGGCAGGTGACATCATACTGCGAACAGGCATAGCAACGGTCGCGCCGAATGACGACAGTGACGCCATTGTCCTGCCCAGCGACCCGCCCACAACGCTGCCCGCGGGTGTAGAGGTGGGTAATGACACCCAGCTCAGCCTGATCGGTGGCTACATGGTCACCGATAACTGGGCTGTGGAGATTCTTGCGTCGACGCCGTTCGAACACGACATCGATGTTGCTGATCTCGGTATCGACGCCGGCACCATCAAACACCTGCCCCCAACCATAAGCATGCAGTGGTATCCCCGCGGTGGCCGCGAAGGCTGGCAGCCCTACGTCGGTCTCGGCGTGAATTACACCCATATTTTCGATGAGGATATCGACCCGGCACTCAGTGGTGCCCTGAACAGCGTCCTGGGGGCGGAATCCGCTCGCCTGGATCTGGATAATTCCTTCGGTTATGCCGCCCAGGCCGGCGTCGATATACCGCTGAACAGGAACTGGATGCTGAATGCCGGCGTCTGGTATGTGGATATAGAGACTACCGCCGATGTGATGACCGATGTCGGAACCGTGAGCTTTGATGTCGACATCAACCCCTGGGTCTACAATATAGGCGTGGCCTACCGCTTCTGAAGGCATAGCGCTGTCCCGTGGCGATCAACGCTGGCCGTGCTGTGAGTGGTCCATTGAAGAGTGGTCCATCGGTCCCGGCTCTCCGGGCGTTATTTCACGTTGCAGCAGGTGACCACCGTGCGAGTAGGTCACGTACAGCGTCCACAGGCCAGCGCTGATCATCAGGGACGCGACCAGCGTCTTGAAGCCGCGGGATTTGAGAATGCGACTGACGCTACCGGCAGCGAAACTCGTGCCGAGCATGGCCGGCAGCGTGCCAAGTCCGAAGGCGAGCATGAGTGCGGCAGCGTGTAAAGCATCCTGTGCAGTCAGCGCATAGGCCAGCGCACTGTAAATAAGCCCGCAGGGCATCAGGCCCCAGCCAAGGCCGAGGGCGTAGGCGTCGCGGGCGCGCCGCACCGGCAGCCAGCGTGCCGAGAAGCGCTGCACCGGACGCCAGAGCACGGCACCGGCGCGCTCCAGGTAGGTCAGGCCGCGCCACCAGTCGGCGATGTACAGGCCCATGGCAATAAGCAGGAAACCGGCCAGATAACGCAGACCCAGTGTCCACGCCGCCAGTGGGACGCTGCCCGCGAGCAGGCCGAGAAATGCGCCGAGCAGTGTGTAGCTGCTGATGCGTCCGGCGTGATAGGCGATGGTGGTGCCCGGCGCGGCGCGGCCACCAAGTCCGACCGCCGCGGCGATGCCGCCACACATGCCCAGGCAGTGTCCGGCTCCCGCCAGCCCGATCGCCAGTGCCGCCAGCAGGCTAACGCTGTTCATGCGCGTTCTCCGCACGGCGTTCGGGGGGCTCGGGATCCCGTGCCCGATCGTCGCTGTCATCATCGGCGAGGATGCGCCAGCTTTCCTTGTCCAGATCGTCATACTGCCCACTGTCGATAGCCCACAGCAGCAATCGTATGGCGATCACGCAGAAGATCAGGGCGATGGGGATGAGGAGGTAGAGGCTGTCCACGGCACTAGCTCCGTGTTGGTTGCCGGGTCGGCCGCGCCAGTCGCAGGGAGTTGGCCACCACCAGCAGTGAACTCAGAGACATTCCGATAGCGGCTGCCCAGGGTGGTATGTAGCCGAGTGCCGCGAGGGGAATGCCCAGGGCATTATAACCGAGTGCCCAGGCCAGGTTCTGGTAGAGTACGCGACGACACTCCAGGGCCTTGTCCATGATGCGGGTGACGCGGTGCAGATCGCCATCCATGATGACGAAGTCTGCCTGGGTCCGGGCGAGGTCGGTGGCCCCGGCCACCGCGATAGAGGTATTGGCTCGGCGCAGCACCGGCGCATCGTTGAGTCCGTCGCCGATCATCAGGACACGGGCGCCCGCAGCCTGCAGCGCGGCGACATGGTCGCTCTTGTCCTGCGGCGACATGCCGGTGCAGATGTTATCGAACCCCAGCGTCCTGCCGATGACTTCGCCCTGGGGGGACGCATCGCCGGTCACCAGCTGCAGCGTGACGCCGCGGGAACGCAGGTTGGCGATAACCGTGCCGGCGTCGACTCGCAGGCTGTCGCGCAGTTCGATCCAGGCAAGCGGCCGGTCCTGCGCACACAGGGCAATCCAGTAGCCTCCATCTCCCGGTGGTGCCGGCAGCGTCGGGGCGATCTGTCGGCAGTAGTCGGCACCGCCCGTGCGGCAGGCTGCACCGCGCCAGGTACCGGCAACACCGCGCCCGACGTCAAAGTGGACTTCCCCGGCATCCGCCGCTGCCGTCAAACCGGTGAAGGCCCTGGCGATAGGGTGATTGGCGTAGCGCTGAAGCGCGGCGGCCAGCGACAGGACCTCGCTGCGTGAGGCCTCAGTAAGGCTTTCAACCCGGCCGATTTCCAGTTCGCCCTCGGTCAGGGTGCCGGTCTTGTCGAACAGGATGTGAGAGATGCGTGAAATCGACTCGAGTGCTCCCTCTCCACGCACCAGCACACCGTCGCGGCGCAGGGCGTTTGCCGCATTGCTGAGCGCTGCCGGCGTCGCCAGCGCGAGCGCGCAGGGGCAGCTGATAACCAGCACGGACAAGGCAGTCCACAGCGCCCGTTCAGGCGCGATGCCGTACCACACCCATGCTGTGGCGCCCGTTGCCAGCAGAATCCCGGCGATAAACCAGCCGGCTATGCGATCCGCGACCCGGGCGATCGCTGGTTTCTCTGCGGATGCTGTTTCGATGGATCGCTGCAGGGCCGCCAAGCGCGTATCGAGGTAGCTGCCGGTGGCGGTGATGTCCAGGGCGTTGTGGATGTTCACCGTTCCGGCATAAACCGGATCCCCGGCAGTGACGCTGCGCGGCAGGGACTCACCGCTGAAGGCATCCTCGCGCACCGAGCTGTCCCCGTGACCGATGACACCGTCGATGGGGATAACTTCGCCGGTGCGCACGAGCACCCGGTCGCCGCGCCCGAGTGTCTGTCGCGGTCGCTGTTGCCAGCCATCATCGCCGTGCATCATGACCACATCGGGGAGCGCGGATTCCGCGTCAAACCAGTCCAGGCTGCCTGCCAGGCGGGCGCGTTTTTCGGCGAAGCGCGCCAGCAGAAGCAGGAATGTAAACATGACCACGGAATCGAAATACACCTGCCCGCTGCCTGTGACGGTGGCATAAGCGCTGGCCGTAAAAGCGAGCCCGATGGCCAGGGCGACCGGCAGGTCCATTACCAGTGCGCCGCGGCACAGGTGGCGCCAGGCGCTGGCGAAGAAGGGACGCGCCGAAAAGAATACAATGAAGGCGGTGACGCCCAGGCTCACTACGCGCAGCAGTTGCTCGTGCTCCCGGGCAATGCCCTGCAGCTCTCCAGCATGCAGGGCGATGGCGAACATCCCCACCTGCATCATGCCGAGTCCGGCGACCGCGAGTCGACGCAGGTCTGCGCGATACTCGCGGCGTATCTGCTCGCGCTGTGCGTTGGTGTGGAAAGGCTGCACGCTGTAGCCGAGCGCAGCGACCCTGGCGAATAGACGACTCAAGGGCAATACCTGCCTGTCCAGAACTACATCCAGGCGCGATTGCGACAGGTTGACGTTGGCGCTGTGAATGCCGTCGAGCCGCGCGAGGCTCTGCTCGATCAACCAGGTGCAGGCCGCGCAGGTCATGCCGCCGAGCAGAAGGCGGGTATGCGTGAGACCCTCGGCGTCTTCCTCGCTGAAGGTGGCGGCCAGGGTCGGGTCATCGTACAGCTGAAAGTCGACTTCCGCGTCGTCACTTGCGGTCGTATCGGTGGGTCGCAGGTTGTACTCGGTGCGCTGGGAATAGAAGCGTGCCATGCCGCTGTCTGCGATCAGCTGGGCAACCGCGCGGCAGCCCGGGCAGCACATGTCGCGACACTCGCCGCCGATCTCGATACGAAAGTCGCTGCCGGCGGGAACCGGGTCGCCGCAGTGAAAACATTGGGAATGGCGAGTAGCTGCTGTCATGGTCGCTGGCCGAGCTGGCGCCGGCGCAACTGCCTCAGCGCGGGGTGCGCTGTGCAGACACTGAATCTTGTCCGGTCACGCCGGTGAGCCGCCAGTCACTGCCGTCGCCGGCATCCAGGAGCCAGTGCCAGTTGTCACCTACGGCGACCGGCAGGCCGGCTTCGTAGCGTTGGGGACCGCTGCGGCGCAGTTCGATACTGAAATCCCGGTCCGCCTCCATAGGGTGGGACAGCCGCAGGCGTAGAGATGCCACGGCAGGCAGGACCTCGGTGTCGACGCTGACCCGGTCCCGCGCGATCGTCAACTCGGCGGCATAGCCTCTCGCCCGGGCCCGCTCCTCACGCTCCAGTTGCCGGTTGATCGCGAGGCCATCCTTATAATATTCGTCCACCACGAGATCATCCGAGCCGCTGGCGGCGATAATCAGCGTGCTGACGGCGGCCACCACGACGCTGCCGGGTAACGCAATCAGGAACCAGGGCCAGAACTGCCGGTACCAGGGCCGGGTGTCTGTGTTGGCAAAACCCGACTGCAGCACTACATCGGCCTCAGGAAGCGGCTGTCCGCCTCGATGCCCAGGGAAGGCATGTCGGTGGCGACCGCCTCGAAGA
Source organism: uncultured Alteromonadaceae bacterium (assembly GCA_964346555.1). Classification (GTDB taxonomy): domain Bacteria; phylum Pseudomonadota; class Gammaproteobacteria; order Pseudomonadales; family Halieaceae; genus Chromatocurvus. The sequence continues at coordinate 29,658 of CAYFVJ010000006.1, forward strand.
CGATTTCGGTGCCGGGGACGTCCAGGTACTCAGGCTGTGCACGCACGCGCAGGGTAATCGAGCGCACCTCGCCCGACTCCAGCGTATAGCGTGCGTCGCCTATCAGTTGCGCTTCGGGTATGCCGCTGACGGTCAGGGCAAATTCATGTTCGCGGGTATCCATGTTGACCAGCTGAATCCGGTACATGTTGTCGATAGCCCCGCTGTCTGTCTCGACATACAGGTTGTTGCGATCGCGGATGACGGTCATCTCCAGGGGCAGGCGCGTGAGGACGTTATAGCTGAATACGGAAATCATCAGCGTGAGCACGGTTAGATAGCCGATGACCCGCGGACGCGCCCAGTGCGTTTTCTTTCCTTCCAGCGCATTTTCGCTGGTATAGCGTATCAGGCCCGGTTCATAGCCCATCTTGTGCATGACGGAATCACAGGCGTCGATGCACAGGGCGCAGCCGATACATTCATACTGCAGTCCTTCACGGATATCGATGCCGGTGGGGCAGACCTGCACGCAGAGATCGCAGTCGATGCAGTCGCCGAGGCCCAGCTCCGCCGGTTCTGCGGAGCGCTTGCGCGAACCACGCGGTTCGCCACGCGCTGGATCATAGGACACGATCAGTGTATCCCGATCAAACATGACCGACTGGAAGCGTGCGTAGGGACACATATAGATGCACACCTGCTCGCGCATCCAGCCTGCGTTGATATAGGTGGCGAGCGTGAAAAACAGGGTCCAAAGTGCCTGCCACTTGCCGGTGGACAGGGTGGCCAGCTCGACGACCAGCTCGCGCACCGGATAGAAATAGCCGACAAA
>CAYFVJ010000006.1:30571-35147 GCA_964346555.1 uncultured Alteromonadaceae bacterium
ACAGGGTGGCCAGCTCGACGACCAGCTCGCGCACCGGATAGAAATAGCCGACAAAAGTCATGCCAGTGGCGAAGGCAACCAGCAACCAGCCGCCGTGCTTGCCGATCTTGCGCATTACCTTGCTCAGGGTCCAGGGCCCCTTGTCGAGCCGAATGCGCTGGTTGCGGCTGCCCTCGGCCTTCTGTTCGATCCACATGAAGATGCTGGTCCACACCGTCTGCGGGCAGGTGTAGCCGCACCATACGCGACCGGCAACGACTGTTACCGCGAACAACCCGAAAGCGGCGATGATCAGCAGGAACGCCAGCAGGGGAAAATCCTGTGGCCAGAAGGTCATCGTGAAGATATGAAATTTGCGTTCCGGCAGGTCGAACCACACCGCCTGGCGCCCGTTGACCGATATCCAGGGAAGCAGGAAATAAGCGATTAGCAGGGGCCATCCCGTGTACAGCCGCAGACGCTGGTAAAAGCCTTCGATCTTGCGCGTATAGACTTTCTCGCGCTTCTGGTATAGGTCCAGCTCCGCCACCTCTGATGGGGCGATTTCCTGGACGTCAATCAGTTCAGAATCTTTGTCAGCCATGAGTTCCTACTCGCCCGGAGGCGATAGCTGCAGGACCTACGGCGCGCTGCCGGGCCGATGGCCCGTCAGTTGCTCAGGCCGTAGATATATGCAGTGATAATATGGATCTTGTCTGCGGTCAGTGTTTCGCCGTACGCAGGCATTTTGCCGTTGCGGCCCACACGCAGGGTGTGAGCGATCTGTTCATGCGTGCCGCCGTACAGCCAGATGCCGTTGGTCAGGTTGGGTGCGCCCATCGCCGTGTTGCCCTTGCCGTCGGCGCCGTGGCAGGCCACGCAGTAGGTCTGGAAGTGTTTTTCGCCGCGCGAAGCCTTTTCTGAATCGGCACTGCGGCCGTTGAGCGACAGTACGTATTCCGTGGTTTCAGCGATACCGGTATCGCCCAGCGCATCCTCCCACGCCGGCATGGCTGCCTGGCGTCCCTGAACCAGAGTGTGTTTGATGGCGTCTGGCGAACCGCCCCAGAGCCAGTTCTCGTCAGCCAGGTTGGGGAAACCGTAGGCACCGCGCGCGTCCAGGCCATGACACTGCGAACAGTTATTGCCGTATAGGCGCTGCCCCATGCGCATGACTTTGTCATCCTGCGCAATTTCCTCAATGGGCAGTGCCAGATAGCGATCGCGCATGGCGCGGTACTGCTGCTCCGCCGCCGCGACCTCCTGATCGTGCTGCTCGATCTGTGTCCAGCCGAGTATACCCTTGAAATTGCCCATGCCCGGATAAAAGATCAGGTAGCCGATGCCCCACACGATAGTGATGACAAACATCGCAAACCACCACGCCGGCAGTGGGTTGTCGTACTCCTCGATACCATCGTGGGCATGCCCGGTAGTCTTGTCCATTTCCTGCGTCTGCTTGCGATTGGCGAGCAAGATCCAGACGATGCCGACAATCGTCATGATGGTCAGGACAATGACCCAGTTGCTCCAGAAGGTCGTCATTCTCGGTTTTCCTCGCGCCTGTCCTGTTTTCCGGGCTGGCTGGTTTCCTCGTCGGCGAAGGGCAGGTTGGCTGCCTCATCAAAAGATTTTTTGCGCTTGCTGCTGTAGGCCCAGATGCACAGGCCGACAAAAGCGATAAACAGGAAAAGCGTGCTCAGTCCGCGCAGGTCATTGATATCCATAACCCGACTACCGCCGGCTCTGAATTAGCGTGCCGAGTCCCTGCAGGTAGGCAATCAGGGCTTCGATTTCTTTCTTACCCTCAACTGCCGCCCTTGCACCCTCAATATCCTCGTCGGAGTAGGGGACACCCAGTTTGCGCAGCGTCGCCATTTTCCGCGGCGTGCGCTCGGCATTCACCTCGTTGCGAAACAACCAGGGATAGGCCGGCATGTTAGATTCGGGGACCACGTCTCGCGGGTTGTACATGTGGGCGCGGTGCCAGTCGTCACTGTAGCGTTCGCCAACGCGGGCAAGATCGGGCCCGGTGCGCTTGGAACCCCAAAGGAAGGGCCTGTCGTAAACGAATTCGCCAGCTACCGAGTAATGGCCGTAGCGCTCTGTCTCTGCGCGCAGGGGACGTATCATCTGCGAGTGGCAGTTGTTGCAGCCCTCGCGGATGTAGATGTCCCGCCCTTCCAGCTCCAGTGCCGGGTAAGGCTCGAGACCGGCGACCGGTTCGTTGGTCTCTTTCGAAAACATCAGCGGAACCAGCTCCACCAGTGTGCCGAAGCTGATGGCGACGATTATCAGGACGATCAGCAGGCCGACGCTTTTCTCTACCTTCTCGTGATTCATTAAAGACTCCTAAGCCGCACCGGCACTGGTGGCCGGAATCTGCACAGGGACTTCGCGGCGGGTGGTCATATAGACGTTATAAGCCATGATCAGCATACCGCCGAGGAATATGGCGCCTCCGAGCAGGCGTACCACGTAGCCCGGATAACTTGCGGCTACGCCTTCTACAAAAGCGTAGGTGAGGGTGCCATCCTGGTTGTAGGCACGCCACATGAGACCCTGCATGATGCCGTTGACCCACATGGAGGCGATGTAGAGAACGGTGCCGATGGTTGACATCCAGAAATGCACGTTGATCAGGTCGGTGCTGTACATGCGCTCTCGATTGAACAGAATCGGGATCAAGTGGTAGAGCGAGCCGATAGAAATCATCGCCACCCAGCCGAGCGCACCCGAGTGTACATGGCCGATGGTCCAGTCCGTGTAATGCGACAGCGCGTTCACGGTCTTGATCGACATCATCGGTCCCTCGAAGGTCGACATGCCGTAGAAAGACAGGCTGACCACGAGGAAGCGCAGGATCGGGTCATCGCGCAGTTTGTGCCACGCGCCGGACAGCGTCATGATGCCGTTGATCATGCCGCCCCAGGACGGTGCCAGCAGAATGATCGACATCACCATGCCAAGGCTCTGCGCCCAGTCGGGCAGTGCGGAATAGTGCAGATGGTGCGGTCCCGCCCAGATATACACGGCGACCAGCGCCCAGAAGTGCACAATGCTGAGGCGGTAGGAATACACCGGTCGCTCGGCCTGCTTGGGCACGAAGTAGTACATCATGCCGAGGAAACCGGCTGTGAGGAAAAAGCCAACCGCGTTGTGCCCGTACCACCACTGCACCATGGCGTCGACGGTGCCGGCGTAGGCGGAATAGGACTTGGTCATGTCTACCGGTAGCGCCGCGCTGTTGATGATGTGCAGCACGGCAACGGTGACGATGAATGCGCCGAAAAACCAGTTGGCGACATAGATGTGGCTGGTCTTGCGTTGTGCGATGGTGCCGAAGAAAACCACCGCGTAAGTGATCCAGACCAGCGCGATCAGAATATCGATGGGCCATTCCAGCTCCGCGTACTCCTTGGAACTGGTGAGGCCCAGGGGCAGGGTCACCGCCGCGGCGACGATCACAGCCTGCCAGCCCCAGAAGGAAAATGCTGCGAGCTTGTCGGAGATCAGGCGTACCTGGCAGGTGCGCTGCACTACGTAATAGGAGGTCGCAAACAGCGCCGACCCGCCGAAGGCGAAAATGACCGCGTTGGTGTGCAGCGGGCGCAGGCGCCCGAAGCTGGTCCAGGGCAGATCAAAGTTGAGTGCCGGCCAGGCCAGCTGGGCCGCGATCCAGACGCCGACGAACATGCCGACAATGCCCCAGACGAGAGTCATTATCGCGAACTGCCGCACTACCTTGTAGTTGTAGACAGGGTGCTCCAGTTCCGAGTTGAGCTCAGTCATGATGTTGTTCCGTCGCAATGAGTTCGAGCAGTGGGTGGAGATTGTAGTGCTTTACAGATGAAACTGGTGGTATCAGCCGTCGGTAAAGGCGGGGGCCGCGCCGTAATCCCAGGCCAGGATGGAGATCACCATGATGCTCACCAGCACAACCAGGGAAATCGCCAGAACGGCGCTGGAGAACAGGAAACCCCTTTCTTCGGGAATCTTCATCATGATGGGAATTCCCAGATACATGAGATAGACCGCCCAGGCGATGGCGACCACCCCGATCAACAGGTCGAGCCAGAGTGTCGGGTAGAAGCCGACAAGCCCCGTGACAAACAGCGGCGTGGCGGTCAGTCCCGCAATGACAATGCCCTTGGCTACAGTGGATTCCGCGCCGTAGGTGTTTGACATCCAGTGAATGAAATAACCGATGATGGCGACGCTGCCTACCATCACGAGGTAAAACAGAATGCTGATCTGGAATGCGCTTTCCGTGGTCAGGCGCACGACGTTGCCGCGACTGCCGGTCGTCCACCCCACCTGACTGGTGCCGTAGTACCAGGCAATGGCGGGTAGTACAGCCAGGATAAGGGGGTACAGCACCAGGACGTTACGCGATTTCTCCGGCAGTTGTGCAATGCTACGCCATTGCGCGCTTGGCTTGAGCAGAAGGCCGATGGTGTGCTGGATCATGTTTCGGGGGTCCCCGTGGGTCACAGGTGGAAGAGTATAAGGGCAATGTGCCGCTGAAGGTTGACGCAGGTCAAGTGTCCAGGGGTCTCGTCCCGTCTCGCTGAGCAATGGCATTCGCCTGCAGGCG
>CAYFVJ010000007.1:0-13389 GCA_964346555.1 uncultured Alteromonadaceae bacterium
CGAGCAGGCGTTCGATTGCAATACCGATAGCCAGCAGACGCCGATCGCTGTGCGCTGGCCCTTCGAGTTCAATGCCGATGGGCATGGCTCCTGCGGCCACGGGTGCCGGCAATGAAATACCCGGGATACCGGCATTGCTGCCGGGATCCGTGTTACGGATATAGGTGAGGAAGGTGGGCGCGCGTCTCCCGTTGAGATCAATACAGTCGCGACTGCCTGCGATCGGTCTGGCGGTGAGCGGTGTCGTGGGAAAAACGAGGGCATCGAGGCGATGTTGGCGAAAGCAGTCCCGATACATTTCCTGCAACAGAGGCCGATGCGTATCGAGCGCCTGCGTATAGGCCTCTCTGCTGATATCCCCACGCAGCACGGCGTCCATGACTTGCCTGACATCCGGGCTGGCGACATCCGCGACCAGGGCCTCGAGCTGCACTTCGGGGCAGTTCTTCGCCAGATAATCCTTTAGCAGCTGTCGAGCCTCGTACAGCACCAGTGGAAAACCGATTTTCTCGTTGAGCGAGTCGATCCCCGGCAGCTCGACATCCATGAGGGTTACGCCAGCGTCGGTCAGCCGGTCGAGAGTTTGCGCCATGCATTCAGCGACTCCGGGCTCGAGATCTCTGTAGAAATAGCCACGCGGGACCCCCAGGCGAAGGTCCTGGAGATTCACGGATTCGTCAGGCGCTATCTCTTGAGCGAGAACGGCATCGAGCGTGCTTACATCGGCAACCGTTGACGCCATGGGGCCAACCGTGTCGCGGGTATGGCTTATCCGGATCAGTCCGTCCGAGGGGTAGCGACCGCTTGTCGGCCGGAACCCGACGATGCCATTCAGGGCGGCAGGTATGCGGCAGGACCCCCCGGTATCGGTGCCCAGGCCAGCCATGACCATGCCGCTGGCGATCGCCGCTGCAGTACCCCCGCTGCTCCCGCCGGCGATATGATCGTAACGCCGCGCGTTATGCACGGCACCGAAAGCCCCATTGTCGCTTGTGATGCCGAACGCCAGTTCATGCATGTTGCTCTTGCCGATGACGATGGCGCCAGCGGCCTTGAGTCGCGTAATGACGCCGGCATCCTGTTCCGGAGTACAGGAACGCAGCGCAGGTGTCCCGCCAGTGCAGGGCAGACCGGCAACCTGGATATTATCCTTTATCGCCAGCGTCATCCCGTGCAGCGGCCCCAGGGACCCGCCGGCGGCCCGCTGCGCGTCGCAGGCCATAGCTTCCCGTGTCGCCTCATCTGCACGCACGCCGAGGAAAGCGTTGATGTCGCTATCGGCGCCTATCGCGGCAAGCGAGTCGCTGACACGTTTCTGGCTGTTTTGCCCTTCCGACCGCATAGTCTATTGCCTCGTCTGCGTGACGCCTCAAGCCTGATTATACGACACCTTCCACGGGCGGGCGCCAGAAGACAAGCAACTTCATACAGACGCCAACGGGCCTCGACAGTCTCTTGGGGTGCGAGGGATGTATCAGCCGATGACCACCAGCCGCGCCAGCGTCTCGTGCTGTTCGACGTGGATCGACGTGCCGTAGATTGCGCTCAGTCGCTCCGCTGTGAGCACCACCTCCGGTGCCCCGACGGCGACCAGTTCACCGTCTGCCAGCAGGGCGATGCGATCGGCGAAGCGTGCCGCGAGATCGAGGTCGTGCAGTACGGCGAGGACGCCATCACCGGCGCGGGCGCAGGTCTGTAGTGCATCCAGCAGATTGACGCCGTGTGCGACATCGAGGTTTGCCGTCGGCTCGTCGAGCAGAAGCCAGCGCGGAGTGCGATCTGTTTCCGGACGCCACAGCTGCAGTAGCGCCCGGGCGAATTCGGCCCGCTGGCGCTCACCGCTGGACAGCGTCATATACCGACGGTTCGCCAGATCGCTCAGCTCGCAGCGTTCCAGAGTGTCTGCGAGCGCCGCCTGGAACGTATCCGGACCCCGGCCATTACCGGGTCGCCACGCCAGGGCGACCACGTCACGTACGGAGTAGTCAAAGGCGAGGCGCGGCGGCTGACCGACGACCGCACGCAGGGCCGCGAGCTCGTCCAGCGGGAAGTCACCCAGCGGTCGCTGCCGCAGGCGGACCTCGCCCTGCGTGGGCGCAATATCGCCGGCCAGCGCGTTGAGCAGCGTCGACTTGCCGGCACCGTTGGGCCCGACCACCACGACCAGCTCACCGGCGCCGAGCGACAGGGATGCGTCGCTGAGGATGTCAAGCCCGCCGCGGCGAATGGTGACACGATCGGCGATGAGTCCCGTCATAATCGCACCCGCGCGACGAGCCACAGAAAAAACGGCGCCCCGATGGCGCTGGTCAGCAGCCCGACCGGCATCTCCGCGGGTACTACCAAGGTGCGTGCGCCCATGTCCGCTGCCAGCGCGAGCGTCGCGCCGAGCAGCGCCGACCCGGGGATCAGCAGCCGGTGATGCACGCCGACGAGCATGCGCGCGATGTGCGGCACCACGAGGCCGACAAAACCGATGATCCCGGACACCGACACCGCGGCGCCGACACCCACCGCGGCAGCAAATACCAGGCGCCGTTTCAGGGCCGGCACGGAAACCCCGAGGCGCCGCGCCTCCAGCTCGCCGAGCTGCAGCCGGTCCAGGTCGCGGCCGGTCGGCAGCAGGGTGAAAATGGCCAGCAGAATCAACGCCAGGGCCGGCAGCACGGTGGGCCACTGTGCGCCGCCAAAGCTGCCCATGGTCCAGAACGTGAGGGAGCGCAGCTCGCCCTCGTTGGCGAGCCAGGTGAACAACCCGATGCCCACTGCGGCGATCGCGTTGATCGCGATACCGATGAGGAGCATGGTCGTCACGTCGCCGCTGCCGCGACGACTCGCGATCGCATACAGGGCACTGGTCACGCACAGCGCGCCGAGGATCGCCGCGAGGGGGATGCTGTAGGGCTCGAGCACAGCAGGTAGGGCCAACTCCGCGCCGATGACGATCATGGCGATCGCGCCGAGGGCGGCGCCGGACGATACGCCGATGAGCTGAGGTTCGGCGAGTGGATTGCGGAACAGGCCCTGCAGGACCGCGCCACAGACCGCCAGCGATGCGCCGACGGCAGCAGCCAGAACGATCCTCGGCAAACGCAGCTCCAGCAGTACCAGCCGCTGCAGCTCGCTGAGCGCCAGGTCTTCCCGCCAGAGCGCCGAAATGGGCACGGGGACCGCACCAGTGGCGATCGCTGCGAGTGTCACCGCCAGCAGGGCGGTGAACAGACCGGCGAGTGCGCCGCGCTCACCGCAGAGCGCGGCAATGCGGGCCAGAGGAGTCCGGCTGCGCCGAGCCGGGACCGCGCTCTGGTCTACCATGGCCTCGCTGGTCATCGGCCCGACGGCCGCGGGACCGCCTCCGCCCGGTGCGGCGGCGTGTCCGCGTCGACCAGGGCATCCTCGATCAGACGGCGGCGCAATGTGGCTGCGGCCTCTACGGTGCGCGGCCCGAAGCCGAGCATGGCCATGCCGTCCATACTGATGACGCGCCCGTGTCGGGCGGCCGGGGTCAGGCGCAGAGCCGGATGATCGAGCAGCGCAGCGAGGCCGCCCGCCATGGCAAGCCCGCGCTCTGGAATCACAATGAAGTCCGGACGGGCGGCCGCCATCGCCTCGGTGGAAACCGGCTTCCAGCCCTCGAAGTCCATCAGGTTGCGCACGCCCGCCATGCTGAGCAGACCGTTGCCCGAGGTGTCGGTGCCCGCGGCGATCGGCGCGCCGGAGCGCAGCCCGAGGAGTACGACGCCGGCGGGCGCGGTATCGCGGTCAGGCCTGTTGCGAAACGAGCGCAGCGCATCCGGCGCCAGCCCGCTGAGGAGCGACTGTGCCAGCGCCTCGCCCCGCGAGGGGGCGCCGACTGCCTGCGCCACACAGCGAATCTTGGCGCGGATGCCGTCAACGCTGAAGACCTCCGGCACCCGCAGCATGTCGATGTCGAGGCGAGCGAGCTGCGCGACGACCTCGGGCGGGCCCATGTCGTGCTCGCCCAGCAAAAAAGTAGGCTGGAGGGACAACAGCCCCTCCGCGGAGAGCGCCCGTACGTAGCCGATCTGCGGCAGATCGCGCGCCGACGCCGGATAGGTTGCGGTGCGGTCAGCGGCAATGATCCGCGCCTCCTCCTCCAGTGCGTACAGGATCTCGACGAGTGAGCCCCCGGCCACCGCGATGCGCGAGACATCGGCGGGTTGTTCGCCGCACTCGAGCTCCCGTGCACTACCAGGGTTCACCAGCGCGAGGAGCAGCAGTGATCCCGCCCAGGCGAGATGTCTGCGCGAAGACCGGCCGATCACAGTTCCGCCCTCAGGGTGATGCTGACGTTGCGTCCCGGCGGAGTAAAGCGCTGCGGTGTATCCGCGCCGATGCCGGCAGTATCCGCCCAGCGCAGGTAGGTCTCGTCAGCCAGATTGAAGACGCCGGCGTCGAGCGTGAACCTGTCGCTGATGTCCCAGTGCACCAGCAGATCAAGCAGGTGGTAGCTCTGCGTAGCGATGCGGTCACCGCTGATATCACTCGCATCCTTGCCGTCCGACCAGGTCCAGATCAGCTCGCCATCGACCGGCAGCGCCGCCGGCGCCCAGCGCAGGCCCAGCACAAGATTGAGGGGATCGACCGTGTCCACCGGGGCGCCGCTGCTGTCCTCGCCATCGGCGTAGGCGAGTGCGCCTTCGACGGCAAAGTCGTGCAGGGGTTCGCCTAGTGCGCCGAGGGCATAGCTCCCGCGCAGCTCCACGCCCTCGATCTCGACCTCGTCCCTGTTCACGGACTGGAAGGTCAGCAAACCGTCGCTCGGATCGATACCGCGGGTTGCCGCGAACTGCGGTGATGGCACCAGCGGCTCGATGAAGTTCTCGTAGCGGGTCCGGAAGAGCGCGATCTGTAGCTGGCCCGCCTCGCCGGTCAGGCGCAGACCTACCTCTTGCCCCTCGCTGGTTTCGGCGGCGAGATCCGGGGCGGCGATGGTCTTGTAGCCGCCGATGAAGTTGCTGAAACCTATGTTGACGTCATCGTAGGGTGGGGCGCGAAAGCCCTCGCTATAGCGGGCCCAGGCGGCGACACCGTCGCTGAAGCGATAGAGTGCACCGAGCTTGAGCGTCAGCGCGTCGTCCGCGAAATCGGCGGGCGGCGCCACCCCGGGATTGCCCTCAAAGTAGAGCTCGTCAGGGCTGGTCGTCGCCTCGTAGTCGTCGTAGCGCAGCCCCGGCGTCACACGCAGGCGACCGTCGAGCATGACGATTTCATCCTGCAGAAACACGGCGCGGTTCTCGACTTCGGTCAGCGGAAAGTCGCGTGTGGGCAGTGGTGTGAACTCGGCAACGGGCTGCCCCGTTGTTACATCGGTGGTGCCGCCGTCGCGGCGATTGGCGTTCTCGGTGCGGTACAGGTCGAAACCATAGGTCAGCGCATGCTCCATGCCCGCAAGCTCGAACAATGAGGTGGCCTGGGCGAACGCACCGCTGATCTCCTGCTCGAAGCGGGAGTCCCGCACCCGGGTCTGCGCCAGGCCCGACGGCGGCGTGCGCTCTCCGAAAGTCATCTGCGTCGTCTCCGATTGCTGCCGGTAAAGCGTCGCGACGACATTGTCGATGAAGCCGGCGCCAGCGTAGCGGTAATTGAGGCTGTAGCGTTCCCGCTCGCGCTCGTCCTCGGCGACCCGCGAATTAACGAGCGTGCCGCGGGACACGGTGCCGGCGTCCGAGAGCAGTTCTGTGTCGACGTTGCTGTCGAAGGTCTCATAGGAGGCTATAAGGGTGTGGTTTTCCAGCGGGCTCCACGCCAGTTTGAAGCCGAGGGTCTGCGTGTCGATGTCCTGCGGGTCGGCCTGAGTACGCCCCGGCCCGGTGCCACCGACAGTACCGGCGGTCTCGGACTCTTGACCCGAGCGCTGGGTAACCGTCACCAGGCCCGCCAGCGTGTCATTGCCATAGGCCCCGTTGAGGCTGCCGATGACGCTGTCGTCGGCACTGCTATAGCCGGTTTTCAGGTCCAGGTGGGTTGGGTTGTCCGCGCCGACGTAGTCGTTAGGTGCACGTGTGGTGATGGCGACCACGCCGCCGAGCGCGTCGCTGCCGTACAGCGTCGAGACCGGGCCGCGGGCGATCTCGATGCGCTCGACCTGGTCGATGTCGACGAAATCCCGGCGCGAGGACAGGAAGGGCCCGAAGGAGAATTCCTCGGGCATACGGATGCCGTCGACCAGCGTCAGCACGCGGTTGCCGCCGACGCCGCGAATGGTGAAGCCCTCGAGACCAAAGCGACTGCCGGTGCCGCCGACGCTCACCCCCGGCTCGTAGCGCACCAGGTCCTGGATGTCGCGGAACAGGCGACGGTCGATTTCTTCCTTTGCATAAACGGAAATAGTCGCCTCGACCTCGTCCAGCGTTCTCTCCGTGCGGGTGCCCACCACGGTTATGGTCTCGAGTGTGCTGTCGGTCGCTGTATCGCCGGTATCCTGCGCAAAGGCGGGCGCCGCTGTCAGGGCGAGGACAGTGGCCAGCGCGCTGTACAGGTGGCTGCGTTGGCCGGGACCGACGCCGCGGGTGTCACCAAGGACAGGATGATCAAGGGTTCTGGCGGTGCGGCCTCGCAGTGCAGGCTGGCTGGAAAACGTCATGGGGCGGCTCCTTGTGGCAGTGAATGATGCGATGAATGAGTTGACAAGCGTGCTGGCAAAAAGGATCATTGAGTTTACAAATACGAATCATACTCGTTTATTTTCGTATTGCAAATTTTTTGGATGCGAGGAGCTACCTGTGAGTGAATCATCTTCTGCCCTGCCTGAGGCCGGATCAGCGCCAGGCCCAGTCATCCCCGGCACCCACGCCCAGGCCGTCCTTGAACAGCTCCCCGACTGGGGAGATCTGGTCACGATCGTGCTGCACGGTGGCTGCGTGTTCGAGTTCAAGGGACCTTTTCCACCGGGCACTGTGGGCCGTGGCTACTTCAACCTGCAGGGGACGCGGCCCGGCTTCGAGGGCCATCTCAAGCTGGCAGCCATCGACCACATCGGCTTCCAGGATCGGCCGCACGCGGGGCGCATGGCGCACGCGCTGACCTTTAACGACGCCCAGGGGCAGACCCTGTTCAAGGTCTTTCTCGGGCGCGATGCAGATGGCGAGATCTGGCCGCAGCAGCTGGCAGCCTACGCGGCGTTGCGCTCATCACTGGCGACCGCGCCGGATGCCAGTGATGCGCTCAGCGCAGGAAGCGAGGTATGAAGAACAAGGCAATGCAAGTGCGTCTGAACACGGAGATCCGAGATTTCATCGACAGCCGCCGCAGCCTGCAACTGGCAACGCTCGGAGAGGACGGTGTGCCCTATGCATCCTACGCGCCCTTCGCCGCGGACGAGGCGAGCCTGTTCGTTATTCTCTCGGATATCGCGATCCATGGCCTGAACCTGCTCCGGCAACCGCGCGCTTCCGTGCTGATCATCGAGGACGAGGATACCGCGGAGGAGCTGTTCGCGCGTCGGCGGGTGGGCTACCAGGTAACCGCGGAGGAACTCGCGGTTGGTAGCGACGGCTGGGACGACGGCGTAACGCATCTCGCGCAACGCCATGGCGAACGCCCGCGCCGGCTCTCGAGTCTCGCGGATTTTCGGCTCTACCGTCTGTGTCCGGAACATGGGCGCTACGTCACGGGCTTCGGCAAGGCCTACTCCCTGGCCGGGGGAACGCTGGCACACGCGGAGATTAACCACCTTCGGGTCGGGCATCGCCAACGCAGCACCGACGACAGCGCCGGGCAGGACGGGCCATCCCTTGCCGCGAGCACGCGCAAGTGACTTTGGACAGGCACGACGTCGGATCCTATACTGTCGCCTGATTTGTGTGGGCCAGTTAGTTTGTCAATTCCGGATACTGTCACGCCCCAGAGCGGGATAAATGCGCTCGAAGATTTCCTGCGCGGAGAGCCCGATGTGGAATTTGCGGTGCTGGTGGGCAGTCGGGCTGACGGCAAGGCAACGCCTGACAGCGATTGGGATATTGCGCTGCAATTGCAACGCCACGGCAATTCCTACATGACTGATCTGGCACGTATAGAGCGTTTGCGGCACGACATAGCAACGATCCTGCGGACAGAACCGGAGAAAGTCGATCTCATCAACGTGCCCTCGACAAAACTCGCCATGCGTGAATTGATCGCAAATCATGGGCGGGTACTTACAGCGCCTGATCGGCTCCCCTGGTTACACTTCCTGCAGCGCACCTGGCGCGACCTGGAAGACTGCTACTGGGAAGAGCTGTATGGCAGCTGATCTCTATTTTCGGGAAACGGCGAATCTCGCCAAGCGACACTCGGCAGTGCTTGAAGACGCCCGCGAGATAATGCAAAAAGGCGAAACACTCACGGCTCTTGAACAAAACGGCGTATTACATGCGTTACAGGTGCTCATCGAAAACGCCATAGGGAAAGCCAGGCAAACGCTCAAACTCGCGGGCGAGCCCGTGCCGACTTCAGCCTACGATGCCATGCAGGCCATGGTTCGTATCAGGCAGTTGCCCGCCGACAGTTTTCCGCAGTGGGCAGCGATCATAGGCCTGCGCAATCGCCTCGTTCACGAGTACATGAATCTGGACATCAACCGGGTTCTCGAGCTGGTAGACAGCCGCGAACACGCCATGGTCGTCGACTTTCTACTGACTCCGCCTGACCTTGACCAATCCTGACCCGGCAGCAGCCATGCCGACGCACGCTGGCGAAAACCACACACCAATGATGCAGCAGTATCTGCGCATCAAGCGCGAACACCCCAACGAGCTGGTGTTCTACCGCATGGGCGACTTCTACGAGCTGTTCTACGAAGACGCCCGCCGCGCGGCGGAGCTCCTGGATATCACGCTCACTGCCCGCGGCAAGTCCGCTGGTGAGGCCATACCCATGGCCGGCGTGCCCTTTCACGCCGCCGAGAACTACCTCGCACGCCTGGTGCGCGGCGGACACGCCGTTGCCATCGCCGAGCAGATCGGCGACCCGGCCACCAGCAAGGGGCCGGTTGAGCGCCGGGTTGTGCGTATTGTTACGCCGGGCACCCTGAGCGACGAGGCACTCCTCGACGCGCGGCGCGAGCAGCTGTTGCTCGCAGTGACCGGCGCCGGGGGCGAGTACGGCGTGGCCTACCTGGATCTGGGCAGCGGTCGCTTCCGCCTGCTGATCGCGCAGAGCGAAGAGGCGCTGATCGGCGAACTCGAGCGACTGGACCCGGCCGAAGTGCTGTACCACGAGGAGCTGGAAACTCCCGCCATGCAGCAGCGACGGGGTGCCCGCCGGCAGCCGGCCTGGGCCTTCGATGTCGACAGTGCCCGACGTGTACTCAACGAGCAGTTCCAGACCCGCGACCTGCAGGGCTTCGGCTGCGAGGACATGCCACTGGGTATTGCCGCAGCCGGCTGCCTGCTGCAGTACGTCAGGGATACCCAGCGCTCGTCACTGCCGCATATCGAGGGTATCGGCGTCGAGCGCCGCAGCGACAGTGTCGTCATGGACGCGGCCACGCGCCGCAATCTGGAGATCGACCGCAACCTCGCCGGCGGCGAGGAACACACGCTGCTGTGGGTCATGGACCGCTGCCGCACGCCCATGGGCAGCCGCCTGTTGCGGCGCTGGCTGCATCGCCCTCTGACTGACACAGAGATACTGCAGTCGCGTCAGGACGCTGTCGCGGACCTTCTGGCCGACATGCATGTCGACGGCCTGCGCGATGCCCTCAAACCCGTCGGCGATGTCGAGCGTATTCTGACCCGGGTAGCGCTGCGCTCGGCCCGACCGCGGGACCTGACCCGCCTGTTACTGACGCTTTCTGTTCTGCCAGACCTGCACGCTGCCCTGCCGCAACGACGCCATGCGCGCCTCGAGGCGCTCACCACCGACCTCGGTGACTATCCGACGCTGATCGCACAGCTCAAGACCGCGCTCGTCGAGAACCCGCCCATGGTCATCCGCGACGGCGGCGTGATCGCAGACGGCTACGACGACGAACTGGATGAACTGCGCCGCATCGGCACGAACGCCGGGGATTTCCTGCTCGACATAGAGCGGCGTGAACGCGACGCCAGCGGCCTGTCCACGCTGAAAGTCGGCTATAACCGCGTGCACGGCTACTATATCGAGATCAGTCGCAACCAGTCCGAGCGCGCACCCGGGCATTACACGCGACGACAGACCCTTAAGAACACCGAGCGCTTCATCACGCCGGAGCTGAAGGAATTCGAAGATCGTGCCCTGTCGAGCAAGAGCCGCGCCCTGGCGCGGGAGAAGCAGCTCTACGAAAGACTGCTGGACACACTGAACGCAGAACTGGGGCCACTCAGAGCCACTGCAGCTGCCCTCGCCGAGCTGGATGTCCTGGCTACGCTGGCGGAGCGCGCCGAGCGGCTTGACCTGTGCCGCCCCACCTTTTGCGCAGAGCCGATGTTCAGCGTGCACGCCGGGCGCCACCTGGTAGTGGAACAGGTACTGGACGAGCCATTCATCGCCAACGACACCGAGCTCGACGACGACTGCCGCATGCTGCTGATCACCGGCCCCAACATGGGCGGCAAGTCCACCTACATGCGCCAGAACGCGATTATCGCCCTGCTCGCCCACATCGGCAGCTGTGTGCCCGCGGCCGCCACCACTCTGGCGCCGCTGGATCGCATATTCACGCGCATTGGCGCATCGGACGATCTCGCCGGTGGGCGCTCCACCTTCATGGTGGAAATGACCGAAACCGCGAATATCCTGCACAACGCCACGCCGCGCAGTCTGGTGCTGATGGACGAGGTCGGCCGCGGCACCAGTACTTTCGACGGCCTCAGCCTGGCCTGGGCGGCTGCGGTGCACCTGGCCCGGGAAGTGCACGCTTTCACGCTGTTCGCTACTCACTATTTCGAGCTGACGGCATTGCCCGAGAGCTGTGGCAGCATGCTCAATGTCCACCTTGACGCCACCGAGCATCGCGACCACGTTGTGTTCCTGCACAAGATACAGCGCGGCCCCGCCAACCGCAGCTTCGGGCTGCAGGTGGCGCGTCTGGCGGGGATTCCGG
This sequence comes from uncultured Alteromonadaceae bacterium, assembly GCA_964346555.1. Classification (GTDB taxonomy): domain Bacteria; phylum Pseudomonadota; class Gammaproteobacteria; order Pseudomonadales; family Halieaceae; genus Chromatocurvus. Next base: position 11,027 of record CAYFVJ010000007.1, read on the forward strand.
CCGGGGTAATAAGCGCCGCCGCCGGCAAATTGCGGGAGCTCGAGGGCGGACGCGAGCCCGCCGCGCAGGCCGCTATTCCAGCGCCGGTGCAGAGCGACCTGTTCGCTGCGGTAGAGCATCCTGTACTGGCCCGTCTGCGCGACACGGACCCGGATGGGTTGACACCCCGTGCGGCACTGGACCTGCTCTACGAACTGTGCAATGCCGCGGAATGAACCGGCGGAATCGCCACTTCTCAACCCGGGCACATAGCGCTAGAATGCCGCGCTCTGATGTTGGCAGCCAGGACAGAGGTAGAACGGCATGACATTTGTGGTAGGCGAAGATTGCATAAAGTGCAAGCACACCGATTGTGTCGAGGTGTGCCCGGTTGACTGTTTCTACGAAGGTCCCAACTTTCTGGTCATCCATCCGGATGAGTGCATCGACTGTGCGCTGTGCGAACCGGAGTGCCCGGTGGATGCCATCTTCTCGGAAGATGAGCTGCCCGAGGATCAACAGGTCTTCCTGGAGTTGAACGCTGAGCTGTCCGAGGTGTGGCCAAACATCACCGAAATGAAGGAGGCGCCTGCAGATGCCGAGGAGTGGGCGGGCAAACCGGGCAAACTCGAGCTACTGGAGCGTTGATTCCACGCCGGCGCCAGGCGCCGGCGATCAATGCAACAGGGTGTCCACAGACAGCCCCTGGCGTTCCATTATGCGCCGCAGGCGCTTCAACGCCTCGACTTGAATCTGTCGCACGCGCTCACGGGTCAACCCGATCTCCTGGCCTACTTCTTCCAGCGTCGCCATCTCGTATCCAAGCAGGCCGAAGCGTCGCGCCACTACCTCACGCTGTTTATCGCTCAGTTGTTCGAGCCACTGCACGACGCCCTCGATGACATCCTGGTCCTGTAGCAGGTCAGAGGGATCGCAGGCGGCTTCATCAGGGATGGTATCGGCATAGGACCCGTCGGAATCAGGCCCGAGCGGCGCATCCATGGAGGTAATTCGTTCACTCAACCCGAGCATTCGTGAGACCTCTGCCGCCGGTTTGTCGAGCATCTGCGCAATCTCCTCGGCGCTTGGCTCATGATCCAGGCGCTGGGTCAGCTCCCTTGCGGTGCGCAGGTAGACATTGAGTTCCTTGACCACATGAATCGGCAGGCGGACAGTCCGCGTCTGATTCATGATCGCACGCTCCATGGTCTGGCGAATCCACCAGGTGGCGTAGGTCGAAAAACGGAAGCCGCGCTCGGGGTCGAACTTCTCCACCGCGCGCATCAGGCCGAGGTTGCCCTCTTCGATGAGGTCGAGCAGAGACAGGCCACGATGCAGGTAGCGGCGGGCGATTTTCACCACGAGGCGCAGATTGCTTTCAATCATGCGACAGCGCGCCTGGGCATCGCCGGCCAGCGCGAGACGCGAGTAATGTTTCTCCTCGTCGGCACTCAGCAGCGGGGAAAAACCGATCTCGCTCAGGTAGAGCTGCGTGGCATCGAGGCTGCGGTCGGCGACGTGACAGCCGTTGAGCGAGGATTCATCCTCCCCCACAGCGTCGTCCACGGTCCCGGCAACATCATCGGGGGCGACCTCCGGCAATGGCTCGGCGTCTGCTGAATAGGACTCCACAGATCGCCTGTACTGATCTTCACCGATCCCGAATATCTGCTTTGCTCGCCCCATAATACGCGCCGCCGACCCACTACCGGTCAATCACCCGATGCTGTCACCATGGAAGATTAGCCAGCAGATTACCCAAGCCGCTGTCGACTGACAAGCGCCCGCACTTCATCAGGTCTGAGCAGACGCGCGACGACAGACATAGTTGAATCAACGCCTGGGCAGTATCTTCATCGGATCGATGGGTTTGCCGTTCTCCCGGATTTCAAAATGCAGCTTGATGGCATTTGTGCCCGAGCTGCCCCGTGTAGCGATTTTCTGCCCCCCGCGCACGCGGTCACCTTCGCTGACCAGTAGCCGGTCATTGTGCCCGTAGGCACTCAAGTAGCGCGCATTGTGCCGGATTATCAGCAGTTCACCGTAGCCGGGAATACCGGTACCGGCATACACGACCTGCCCGGGCGCCGCGGCAAGCACTGGATCACCCTGGGCACCGCCGATAGCAATGCCCTTGTGAAGCGTACTCGAGAAACCGCGCACAATCGCACCTTCAGCAGGCCACCGCCACGTCCTTATCGCTGCTTGCGACCCGGGCTCGCGCGGTCGCCTCGGCGGTGTTGTCGACGGCGGTGTCGGCGTCGCTCGCTTCTCTGCCACAGGCGTCGCGGAGGCGGATCCGGATGACGACGCGGTAGGCACAGGGTTGGGTGACGATGACGCCGCCCCGGAATCAGTCTCGGACGGACTAGTCTCGGACGGAC